>NZ_JBIVPA010000003.1:0-461331 GCF_044754405.1 Streptomyces sp. NPDC093089 | reverse complement strand
GGGGCCCCGCCCCCCCCCCGGGGGGGGGGGGGGGGGGGGGGGGCCCCCGGGGGGGGGGGGGGGGGCCCCCCCGCGGGCGCCGGGGGGGGGGGGGGGGGGGGGGGGGCGCGGGCCCCCCCCGGCGGGGGGGGGGGGGGCCCCCCCACGGCGGGGGTGTCAGGCCTCGCGGGAGCCTTCGTACATGGCTTCGACGAGGTGGGCGTACTCCTTCTCGACGAAGGGCCGCTTGACCTTGAGGCTGGGCGTGAGCTCGCCGTGTTCGACGTCGAGGTCGCGGGGAAGGAGGGAGAACTTCTTGATGGTCTGCCACCGCTGGAGGTCGGCGTTGACGCGCTGGACGAAGCCGTCGATGAGGGCGTGGGTGTCCGGGGAGGAGGCGACCTCGGCGTAGTGGCGGCCGGCCTGGCCGTGGGCCGCCGCCCAGGGCATGATCGCGGTTTCGTCGAGGGTGATGAGGGCGGTGCAGTAGTTGCGGCCGTTGCCGATGACCAGGATGTTGCTGACGTACGGGCAGACGGCCTTGAAGCGGCCCTCGATCTCGGAGGGGGCCACGTACTTGCCGCCCGAGGTCTTGAAGAGGTCCTTCTTGCGGTCGGTGATGCGGACGAAGCCGTCCTTGTCGACGTCGCCGATGTCGCCGGTGCGGAACCAGCCGTCGGCCTCCAGCACTTCGGCGGTCTTATCCGGGAGGTTGTGGTAGCCGCGCATGATGCCGGGGCCGCGCAGGAGGATCTCGCCGTCCTCGGCGATGCGGACCTCGGTGCCGGGGAGGGTCCTGCCGACCGTGCCGACCCGGAAGTCGTCGGCGGGGTTGACGGTGCAGGCGGCGCTGGTCTCGGTCAGTCCGTAGCCTTCGAGCACGGGGACGCCCGCGCCGGCGAAGAAGTAGCCGATGTCGGGGGCGAGTGCGGCGCTGCCCGAGGCGCTGCCGCGGAGCCGCCCCCCGAAGGCCGCGCGGATCTTGCCGTAGACGAGCCTGTCGGCCACCGCGTGCTGGACGGAGAGCCACAGGGGCACCGTGCGGCGCCCGGTCGTGACCATCCGTTCCTGCCCGGTCCTGGCGTGGTCGCGGGCGACCTCGGCCGCCCACAGGAAGATCTTGTACTTGACCCCGCCCTCGGCCCTCGCCCTGGACGCGATGCCGTTGTAGACCTTCTCGAAGACCCTCGGCGCGGACGCCATCACGGTGGGCCGGACGACGGGCAGGTTGGTGATGATGCGGTCGATCCGCCCGTCCACGGCCATCACGTGACCGGACGTGACCTGACCGGATATCAGGGCCTTGCCGAAGACGTGGGACAGCGGAAGCCACAGGAACTGCACGTCGTCGGGGCGTACGAGGCCGGTGGCCTCCTGCGCGACGCCCTGGTAGGACCAGCAGTCGTGGACCAGCCGCACGCCCTTCGGGCGGCCGGTGGTCCCGGAGGTGTAGATGAGGGTGGCGAGTCGGTCCGGCTCGATGGCCCGGACCGCGGTCTCGATCGCGTCCGGGTGGTCCCGCAGGTGCGCCGCACCGCGCCGCTCCAGCTCGGCGAGGGTCAGCGTCTCCACTCCCTCGACCGGGGGCGGGTCCGCCTCGGTGTCGAAGAGGATCGCGTGGTCGAGGCCGGGCAGGCGGTCCTTGTGCTCGGCCACCTTGGCCAGCTGCGCGGCGTCCTCGACGAAGATCGCCCGGCTGTCGGAGTCCGCGAGGATGTAGGCCGTCTCGTCGGCGTTGGTGCTCGGGTACACGGCGGTCGCGGCGCCTCCCGCGCACATCACCCCCATGTCGGCCAGGATCCACTCGATGCGCGTGGAGGAGGAGATGGCCACCCGCTCCTCGGGCCGCAGCCCCAGCGCCAGCAGGCCGGCCGCGATGGCCTTCACCCGTTCCGCCGTCTGCGCCCACGTCAGCGACCGCCACTCCTCGGCGCCGTGCGCCCCCGGGTCGCCCGCCACGGGGTAGCGGTACGCCTCCCGGCCGGGTGTCGCCTCGACCCTGGAGAGGAAGAGGTGCGCCACCGAGTGCGGGCGGCTTTCCAGCGGATACTGCGCGGAACTCATGTCGACCTCCGGGCCCGGTGCGCCCATCACAGATTCGTCAACTGACAGGTAACTTGCGCGCAGGGCCGAGGCTAAGGCCAAACCTTCCCGCCGGTAAGGGGATCCGGGCAGGAAAGTTCGAGGCGACGGCGGGATCGAGGGCGTCGGCGGAGGCTGCGGAGTTCCGGTGGGACCCCGACGGCCGGGTGGTTCTCTTCCGGCTCCTCGACCCCTCGTGGGCCGGAAGGTCGGCGTCGTCGGCACGGTGGTCCGTGCTCGCCTCAGGCGGTCGGGTCCCAGAGCCCGCCGGCCTCGCCGCGAGCGAGGTGCTCGGCGTAGACGCCGACCTTCCAGGCGATGACGGAACGGCACTCCTCCAGTGCCTGGATCCGGGCGTCGACGCGCAGGCGGTGGGCGTCGAGCAGGCTCAGGCGTTCCGCCTCGTTGCCGGGGCCCTGCCGCACCAGGTCGGCGAAGCGGCCGAGTTCGGAGAGCGGCATGCCGGATTCCCGGAGTCCGACGCAGATCAGCAGCCAGTCCACCTCGAAGGCGGTGTACCGCCGCCGGCCGCCCGCCGTGCGGTGCACCGGTCCGACCAGCAGGCCCTCGCGCTCGTAGAAGCGCAGGGCGTGCACGCCGAGTCCGGCCCGTTCGGCCACCTCGCCGATGCCCAGCGACTCCTCGTGCGTCCCGGTGGTCGTCATGCGGGGCAGTCCAGGACTTGATCCAGACCTCGCTCCAGATCGTAGCGTCGGCGTCATGCCCCCTCCTGACCAGCGGCCGCTCGGCTCGCCCTTCTCCGCCGCCACCACCGCCGAGGACGTCATGGACGGCCTGGACCTCTCCGGCACGACCGCCGTGGTGACCGGGGGCTACTCCGGACTCGGGCTGGAGACCACCCGGAGCCTGGCGGCCGCCGGGGCCCGCGTCATCGTTCCGGCCCGCCGTCCCGACACCGCCCGCACCGTCCTCCGGGGCGTGGACGGCTGCGAGGTCGTCGCCATGGACCTGGCGGACCTCGGCAGCGTGCGCGCCGCCGCCGCGCGGATCGGCGACCGGATCGACCGGCTCGACCTCCTATGGCCGTCGCGGGCACCTTGGCCGCCCCGGAGCGGCTCGTCGGGCCCGGCGGGGAGAGCCAGTTCGCCGCCAACCGCTTCGGGCACTTCGCGCTCACCGGCGAGCCCTACCCGCTCCTGGCCGCCGCGGACGGCGCGCGCGTCGTGGTCAAAGGCTCCGCCGGGCACGCCCTGACCGACATCCGCCGGCACGACCCGCACTTCCGCGCCGGCTACGACAAGTGGCTCGCCTACGGCCAGGTCAAGAGCGCCAACGCCCTGTTCGCCGTCCACCTCGACGCCCTCGGACGCGGCGACGGCGTCCGGGCGTTCGCACTCCACCCCGGCAGGATCATCACGGGGCTCCGGCGGGAGATGAGCCTCCAGGAGCAGGTGGACCGCGGGTGGGTGGACGAGCACGGCAACGTGATCGGCGCCGGCTTCAAGACCCCCTCCCAGGACGCCGCCACCGGCCTGTGGGCGGCCACGTCCCCCTCCTCGACACACACGGCGGGCCCTGCCTGGAGGACTGCGACGCCGCCCTCGTCTCCGCCCCTCACGAGCCCATGGACGACGGCGGCGTCCGCGCCTACGCCGTCGCCCCCGACGCCGCCGCTCGGCTCTGGGAACTCTCCCTCGCGGCGACCGGCACCGCCCCGATCGCCCGGTGAACGGGCGTACGGCCGACGGCGGTAGGCGACCGGGGCGGGGCGAGGCGGGCTACTCGACCTGGTCGAACGGCGTCGGGACCGCCGTCCTGACGGTGAACCAGGGCAGCGGCCCGCCCATCGGGCGCGCCGGGGAGCGGGGCGCGGGTACGGGGGTGCCGGGCGGAGGGGTGCGGGGGTCCAGGGTGGTCAGGAGGTGCCGGAGGGCACTGCGGGCGTGGGGGGCGTCGAGTCGGGATTCGAGGTCGGCGAGCGCGCGGAGGGCCCGCCGGCGGGCGCGGGCGGCGCGGCCGGCCTGGTGGTCGGCGAGGGCTCGGGCGTAGTGGGCGAGGGCCGTGGCCCAGGCGTCGTTGCGGCCGTTCGGCTGGGCGAGGGCGCGGCGGGCGGTGCGGGCGGCGGCCGCGGGGTCCCGGTGGGCCTGGACGACGGCGAGGGCGGCGAGGCTGACCATGGGCGGCGGGCCTCCCGGAGCCCCGTCGGGCACGGTGTCGGCGGCCTGGCGGTAGTACGCGGCGGCGGCTTCCGGATCCCGTCGCTCCCAGGCCAGCGTGCCGTGGACGTGGGCGATGCGGCCGATCAGCGCGTCGTCGCCGTGCAGGACGGCGACCGGCCAGGCGAGGGAGAGCAGGTCGTGCGCCGTACGGGGGTCCGGTGCCGTGCACAGCCAGGCCGCGAGCCACCGGCCCTGTGCCACGAGCACGCTGTCGGAGGGGAGCGGGGGCAGCAGGGCCCGCAGGTGGGCGCTGCCTTCCGCGGCGTGATCGTGGACCGCCCACCAGAACCAGAGGTGGAGCGCGGTCTCCAGCGCGGTCTCGGCCTGACCGGTGCCGGTGGGGTCCATGCCGGTGGGGTCCATGGCGTCGCCGTCCGCCCGGCTGGGGTCGGATCCGGCGCGATCGGCGCCGAAGTGGCCTGCTCCGGTGGGACCGACACCGGAGCGGTCGACTCCGGAATGGTCGACTCCGGTGGGATCGGCCCCGGTGGGACCGGATTCGGCCTGGGCCGCCCCGCGGCGGACCAGGGCCATCAGGTCGTCGTGCTCGTCCTGGACGGTCTGCAGTGCCTGCCGCTGGAGGCCCGTGTTCCACAGGGTCTCGGCGACGGCGGCGACCCCCCGGAAGTGGACGGCGTGCCGGTCCCGTGTGACGGCCAGTTCGCCCGCTGCGGCCAGCCGTTCCGCGGCGAAGTCACGGGCGGAGCGGGCCATGCGGTAGCGGGGCCTGCTCACTCCTCCCGGATCGCCGAGCACCTGGAGGACTCCCGCCGCGCTCAGCACCGCCAACGCGGGAGGCACCTCGTGCGGCGCGAGCCCCGAACCCGCGCAGACGAACACCGCCGCCGCCTCCGTGAACGGCCCGGCGAAGACGCCGGCGCGGCGCCACACCCCGCGCGCCGCGGGTCCGCACAGGGAGTGCACGGCTCCGACCGCGGTCCGCAGGGAGCGGTGCCGTCGGAGGAGCGGCGCCGGGTCGGCGAGCCCGCACTGGTCGGCCTCGATGCGGGCGGCCAGTTCGTCCATGGTCCACTCCCCCAGCCGGGCCGCGGCCAGTTCGAGGGCCAGGGGTACTCCTTCGAGCAGTCGGCACACCCGTGCCACGGCCGCGGGATCGGGGGCTTCACCCGTCCATCCACGCTCTCGCGCGCGGGAGAGGAGGAGCTCCGCGGCGGGCGTGGACCTCGCCCCGGCGGCGGCTTGTACGCCCTCGGCTCGCGGCCCCTCGGCGCTCACGGCCTCGACGCGCGGCCCATCGGCACGCAGGCCCTCGGCGCGCGTGCCCTCGGCGCGTGCGCCGTCGCCGCGTGCCCGTACGACTCGCACCGCTTCGGTTCCCGCTTCCCGGCCCGGCGCTTCCTCGGTTCGTCGCGTCCCGGCGGGCCGGGGCGGGAGCTCGGCGCGTACGGCCTCGAAGCGGAGCGGGCCCAGGCGGACGACCTTCTCGTCGCCGAGTCCGAGGGGGCGGCGTGCGGTCACCAGGATCCGCAGGGTCGGCAGGGCCATGAGGAGTGCCTGGACGAGGCCGACGCATTCGGTGTGCACGGGGTCGACGTCGTCGAGGAAGAGCAGGACCTCGCCGGGCGGGAGGGCACGCGTGACGGCCGTGACGTCCGTGTCCGTCGGGTCCGGCGGGGGGCCGCCGGGGTTCAGGGAGCGGGCGACCCTGCCCGCCAGGGCGCGGCGGCCCACGGGAACCCCGTCGTGCCAGCGCACGTGGACGATCGTCCGTCCGGGGTCGTGCCGCGGCGGGGCGAGGGCCGTGCGGGCCAGGCTGCTCTTTCCCGTGCCGACCGCTCCCGTCACGGTGACCAGGCGGTGCCGGGAGAGGGCGTCGCGGAGTGCCGCGAGTTCGCCGTCGCGTCCGACCAGGCCGCGTCCGCCCGGGAAGCGGTCCACGAACCGGGTGCCGTGTCCGTCGCCGCGAGTCCACATCTCCGGCACTGCCCACCATCCAGGTCGTCGCTCTCGTCGCCGGACGCCGCCGCCCCGCCAAGGGCGCGGGTCGGCGCTGAAACCTGCAGGTCCCGATTGCAGAACCGTCACTGCACCGGCGTCACGGCAAACCCAACGCGCTCCGCCGTTCGCGGGTGGCGCGGACACCCGAGGAACCACCCGCCACGGTGAACGGAAGAACATGCGAGCGGTACGGGCAGGAGTCCGAACGGCGTAACGCCGCAGGCCGCGCCCCGGGCCCGCGCCTAGCGTGGGAGCAGCCCCAGGGCGGGAGCGGCGCGGGGACAGGTGGACGGTGAGCGGACCCGGGATCGACTATCAGGTGGTCTTCCAGGCGATGCCGGGCGCGCTGGCGCTGCTGACGCCGGGGCTGGTGTACGCCGACGTGAACGAGGCGTTCCTGACGGCGGCCGGGCGCACGCGGGAGCAGGTCGTCGGCCGCTACCTGTTCGACGTGTTTCCCGACAACCCCCAGGACCCGTCGGCGACGGGCATGCGCAACCTGCGCGCCTCGCTGGAGCGGGTCGTGGCCACCGGGGAGCGCGACAGCATGGCGGTGCAGCGCTACGACGTCGAGGATCCCGACCGGCCCGGTGAGTGGCGGGAGCGGTACTGGAGTCCGGTCAACACGGCGGTGCTGGCGTCCGACGGCTCCGTGGCCCTGCTGCTGCACCGGGTGGAGGAGGTCACCGAGCTCATTCGCGCCCGCGGCGGCGGGGACCGCGCGCAGGTGCTCGAGTCCGAGCTGTACACGCGGGCCCGCGAGTTGCAGGAGGTCAACGAGCGGCTGCGGCGTGCCCACGCCCGTGAACGCGAGGTGGCGCTCCATCTCCAGGAGGCGATGCTGCCCACGCCGCGGCTGCTCGGGCGCCACCAGGCCGCGGTGCGCTACCGACCCGCGACGGGGGCGCTGAACGTCTGCGGCGACTGGTACGACCTGGTCGACCTGCCCGGCCGTACGGCGGTCGCGGTCGGTGACGTCGTCGGCCACGGGCTGCGCGCCGCCGGGGTCATGGGGCAGCTCCGCAGCGCCCTGTCCGCGGCGTCCCGGGTCGCCGACGGCCCGGCGCAGGCGCTCGACGTGCTCGATCTGTACGCGCGGGACATCTACGGCGCCGAGTCCACCACCGCCGTGTCCGTCTTCATCGACTGGGACAGCCGCACCCTCACGTACAGCAGTGCCGGGCATCCCCCACCGGCGCTCTGCCACCCCGACGGCACGGTGGTGCTGCTCGACGAGGCGACCGACCCGCCGCTCGGCGCGCACCCGGAGCACGCGCCGCGCCCCCAGGCCCGGACCGCGTTCGCGGAGGGATCCGTCCTGGTCCTCTACACCGACGGACTGATCGAGCGTCGCCACGAGGACATCGACACCGGTCTGAACCGGCTCGCCGACGCGCTTGCGCACCACCACACCACCGCGCCCGAGACGCTGGCCAACGTCCTGCTCGGCAGCCTCCTCCCGCCGGGCGGCAGCACCGACGACACGGCCCTCGTCGTGCTCCGCCTCCAACGCCCGCACGAGCAGCCCCGGCAGTGAGCGGACCGGCCGTCAGGCGGTCGACGGGCGCGGCCGGGCATGCCGACGGCGCCCGCACGGGGTGCGGGCGCCGTCGGTGGAGAAGTCGTGACCGGAGCTCAGCCGCGGACGATGTTCTCGGCCTGCGGGCCCTTCTGGCCCTGCGTGATGTCGAAGGTGACGGACTCACCCTCGGTCAGTTCGCGGTAGCCGTTGCCCGAGATGTTGGAGTAGTGGGCGAAGACGTCCGGGCCGCCGCCGTCCTGGGCGATGAAACCGAACCCCTTCTCGGAGTTGAACCACTTCACAGTGCCGCTGGCCATGCTCGTTCCTCTGGTCAAATCAGCAGCGGTCCGCTGCCGGACCCCTGGGGCACCCTTCCACGGGCACCCACACGCGTCTTCCCCCTCCTCACGCGTCCCTACACCCATCAATCCGATCTTCTTACGGATGCCGTCCGACGACCTCGGGGGTGAGGTGCCGGGAGAGGAGGGCGAGGGCCTCGGTGAGGTCCCGCAGGGTGTCGGGGTGGGGCGGGGTGCCGTCGGGCGCGGTGAGGGCGTCGTCGACGGTTCCGGCGCGGACCTCGGCAACCCGGGCGGAGGGGTTCGCGGCGGGGTGGATGACCGCCGCCACCCCCCGCACGCTCGACGTCCCGGGCGCCACGCTCCACTACCGGGTCGAGGGCAGCGGGCCCGTGCTCCTCCTCTCGCAGAGCGGCGAGGGCGACGCGGACCGCACGGTGGACCTCGTCCCGCACCTGGCGGACCGCTTCACCGTCGTCACGTACGACCGCCGCGGCCTGTCCCGCAGCACGCTCGACTCCCCCGCCCGGCCCGTCACCATGGCCGACCACGCCGACGACGCCACCCGACCGCTCGCGGAGGTCACCGACGAGCCGGCGCTGATGGCCGGGTTCAGCATGGGCGCGGCGATCGGACTCCAGGTCGTGGCCCGCCACCCGGGGGCACTGAGCGCCCTCGTCGCCCACGAGCCCGTCATGCCGAACCTGCTGCCCGACGCCGACCGCGACGACCACGTCGCCGAGCTGACCGCCATCCGGACCGCCTACGCGGACGGAGGACTGGCGGCGGCCTTCCCCGCCATCGCCCGTCACCTCGGCATCGACCCGGCCCACGAGGACACCGAGGACGGCCTCACCCCCCAGCCGATGACGCCCCGGCGCCGGGCCAACTTCGGCCATTTCATCGGCACCGAGTTCACCGCCGTCACCTCGGACACCCTCCACCCGGACGAGCCCCTGCGGGCCGCCGCACTCGCCGGGACGCGGATCGTCCCGGCGACGGGCCGGACGACCCCGCCGCAGGTCCACACGTACCGCTGCGCCCTGGCCCTGGCGGCCCGGCTGGACACCCGGCCGGTCGAGTTCCCCGGCGGGCACAACGGGAACACGGCCTTCCCGCGGGCGACCGCGCGCGTCCTGAAGGACCTCCTCGGGTGACGGGAGACACCGGGGCCCGGTCGGGGACCGTCAGCCCGCACCGTCGAGCAGCAGCCCCGCGGCGACCGTGGTGCCGTCGGTGCGGAGGGTTCCGGCCACCGCGGCCGCGCGCGTGCGGAGTGCGGGGTCGAGAGCCCGCCGGAGCGCCGCGGCCAGCGACTCGACGGTCGGCGCGGGGTCGGCGCACGAGGTGCCGACGCCGAGGTCGGTGACGCGCCCGGCCCAGTACGGCTGGTCCGCTCCTCGGGGGACGATCAGCTGGGGAACGCCGGCCTGGGCGGCGGTCGTCGTCGTGGCCGCGCTGCCGTGGTGGACCACGGCGGCGCACCGGCGGAACAGGGCCTGCTGGTTGACCTCGCCGACGACGAGGCAGTCGCCCCCGCCGGCGGGGGCCAGGTCGGCCCAGCCCCGGGAGACGACGACGCGGTGGCCTTTGCCGCGGACGGCCTCGACGGCGAGGCGGGCGACGTCGGCCACCGCACCGCCGGGCATGCTGCCGAAGCCGACGTAGAGGGGCCGCGGGCCGGCGTCGAGGAAGTCCACCAGGTCTGCGGGGAGCGGTCGTTCGTCGGTGACGTGCCAGGCGCCGGTCTGTACGACGCCGAGGCCGGTCGGCTGCCACGGTGAGAGGACCGGGTCCGTGGCGAGCCACGGGTGGTCGGTGAACGCGTAGTCGCGGACGTTCTCCACCGGCGGGAGGCCGAACGCCGCACGCCGGGAAGCGAGCATGTCGCCGAACATCGCGTCCGCGATGCGGGCGTCCTCGGCCCAGAGCGCCTCGTTGTCGTTCTCGTCCTCGGACAGCGGGCGTCCCCGCCGACCGGGCGGACGGCGGTGCGGGGACGGCAGGCTGACGGGCTGGTGCCCGGCGTGCACGTAGCGGATGCCCAGCTTCTCGGCCACCGAGCGCGCGCCGGTGACGACGGGCAGCGGCCCGGTCGCCACGAGGACGTCGCACCCCTCGGCCGCCGCGGCGACCGTGTCGAATTGCGCGCCCATCAGTTCGGCGGCGCGTTCCGCCAGGCCTGCGGCCGACCCGGGCCGCACCGTCGTGACCAGGGGGCGTACGGGCCGGCCGGTCGGCACCATGGGTACGGCGAGCTCGGCGAGGCGCTCGGCGAACTCGGGGTCGGGCGGCGCGCACACCCGGGCCTCCGCGCCGAGTTCCCGCAGTCGCGCCGCGAGGGCGGCGATGGGTTCGACGCTTCCGCGTGACCCGTAGGTCGACAGCACCACGCGCATTCCGTGACTCCCCGTTCGTTTCCTCGTCCGGCGTCCGCCGGAGATTCTGCCCGTTCGTGGCCTCGGGCGAGGCTTCGGGGACACGTACGCGGTTCGTGCGGAGGGCGGCCCCGAAAATGCTTGGACCGCCGGGGTGCCGGCGCGGGACGATCCGTTTGCTCACCTTTCGGTAAGACAACACAGGGTTGGGTATGGGATCAGCTGAATCGCACGAAGGATTACCGAGCAAGGGTTCGGTGCTCCTGGCACTGCGCTGCTACGGCCGGGAACTGGTCCGACTCCGGTGGCTGACGCTGCCGGCGATGGCGCTGCCGGCGCTCGGAAACATCGGGATCAACTACATCGCGCCGCTGATCGTGGCGAAGCTCGTCGGGAGGATCGCCGGGGACGGCGGGGAGGCCGTGGACGTCGGCTCGATGCTGCCGTACGTGCTCGGGTTCGCGGGCGTGCTGCTGTTCGCCGAGACGTTGTGGCGTGTCGGGCTGCACTGTCTGAACCGCGTCGACGCACGCGGGATCGAGCACCTGTACGTCACCGGGATGGACGAGCTGTTCGCCAAGGACGCGGCCTTCTTCCACGACAACTTCGCGGGGTCGCTGACCAAGCGGGTGCTGAGCTTCGCATCGCGCTTCGAGGAGTTCGTCGACACGCTGACGTTCTCGGTGATGGGCAGTTTCCTGCCCCTGCTGTTCGCGTCGGTGGTGCTGTGGCAGTACGACCCGCTGCTCGTGGCCGGGCTCCTGGCGATGATCGCGTTCACGGGGCTGTGCGCGGCACCGCTGATCCGCCGGCGTCAGGTCCTCGTCGCCCGGCGGGAGCAGGCGATCGCGCGGGTGTCGGGGCACGTCGCGGACAGTCTGATGAACATGGACACGGTCCGCGCGTTCGCCGCGGAGGACCGGGAGGCGGCCGAGCACCGGTCGCGCGTCGCGGAGTCGCGGCGGCTGACGCTGCGTTCCTGGGACTACGGCAACCTGCGGATCGACACGCTGGTCGCGCCGATGTCGGTGCTGACGAACGTGCTGGGTCTGGTGCTCGCCCTGGGGCTCGGCGGGGCGGAGCACGGGGTGGAGGCGGTGATCGTGGCCTTCACGTACTACGCGAGCGCGACGCGGATCATGTTCGAGTTCAACCAGATCTACCGTCGGCTGGAGAGCTCGATGACGGAGGCCGCCCAGTTCACGGAGCTGCTCCTGGAGCCGCCGACCGTGCGCGACCCGGTGAGCCCGGACGTGCTCGTCGGGCGGCCGTCGGACGTGCGCTTCGAGCGGGTGGACTTCGCGCACGGCGGCACGAAGCCGCTGTTCGAGGGCCTCGACCTCGACGTGCCGAGCGGGACGAAGATCGGTCTCGTCGGGCGGTCCGGCGGCGGCAAGACGACCCTCACCCGGCTGCTGCTGCGGATGACGGACATCGACGGCGGCCGGATCCTGGTCGGCGGGCAGGACATCAGCCGGCTGCGCCAGGCGGACCTGCGCGGCCTGATCGCCTACGTGCCCCAGGACCCGGTGATGTTCCACCGCACGCTGCGGGACAACATCGCGTTCGCCCGGCCGGAGGCCACCGACGCGGAGATCCGCCGCGCCGCAGAGGCCGCGCACGTCACCGAGTTCGCCGACGCCCTGCCCGAGGGGTTCGGCACCATGGTCGGCGAGCGGGGGGTGAAGCTGTCCGGCGGCCAGCGCCAGCGGGTCGCCCTGGCGCGGGCGATCCTGCGCGACGCGCCGATCCTGCTGCTCGACGAGGCGACCAGCGCGCTCGACTCGGAGAGCGAGATCCTCGTCCAGGACGCCCTGTGGCGGCTGATGGAGGGACGGACGGCGCTCGTCGTGGCGCACCGGCTGAGCACGGTGGCCACGATGGACCGGCTCGTCGTCCTGGAACGCGGACGGATCGTCGAGCAGGGCTCGCACCAGGAGCTGCTCGACGCGCAGGGCTCCTACGCGAAGCTGTGGCAGCACCAGTCGGGCGGCTTCCTCGACGACACGGCGGGCGGCGTCACGCCGTCGGGTGACGCCGCCACGCCGGTCGACCTGCGCTGACGACACCGCCGTCCCCCTGACCACCCCCGTGGGTCAGGGGGACGCCGGCGCCGGGTCAGGCGGTCCCGCAGGTCGGGTCGGCCACCGCGCTCACGGTGTACGGGGGCCGGCCCGGCGGCTGGTCCAGCTGGCTGTTGACCACGTAGAGGCGGCAGCGGTGCCGGGCGAGGGTGGTCGGGAGGGCGAAGGGCCCGTCCGTGAGGCGGTGGGTCACGGTGCCGGTCCGCAGTTCCTCGTCCAGCCGGGCGATGTAGACCCCGTGCGGGGCGCCGTAGTTGAGGACGGCGTAGAGGGTGCGGCCGTGGAGCACCATGCCGTCGGCGCCGAAGGACTGGTCGCCCAGGTCGAGTCGGGTGATCCCCTTGTCGCTCGTGTCGACGCGCCACACGGCCTCGGTGCCGTTGGACGCGACGAGGAGGGTGGTCCCCGACGCGTCGGCCACGATGCCGTTCAACAGCCAGTACCGCGCGGGGAACTGCGGGAACGCGGAGCGGACGTCGAGCCAGGGTTCGAGCGGGCCGATGCCGCCGTCGGCGCGGATCTCCGCGCGGTGGACGACGGGGTTGGCCCAGTCGGTGACGTACACCGCGTCGTCGGTCACGGCCAGGTCGTTGAGGTGGGGTGCGCCGAGCGGTCCGTCGGCGGCCGTGCGGGTGGCGAGGAGCCGGCCCTTGCGGTCGTGGACGGTCAGGGTGGCGCCGCCGACGGAGAGGATCCGGCCGCGCCGGTCGGTGTGGACACCGAGGGAACTGGGGCGGTCCTCCAGGCCGTTCGCGGGGAAGGGCGTCAGCTCGGGTCGGCCCACGCGGCCCCGGTGGAGCGCTCCGGTGCCGTCGGAGGACACGTACATGGTGCCGTCCCCGGTGATGGTGATCCCCTCGGGGAGCACGCCGGGTGCCCGGGAGACGACATAGGTGTCGGGCAGGTCCCGTGCGGCGGCGGGGCCGGGTGCGGTGGCGAGCGAGGCGAGGAGGACGGCTGCGGTGAGGCAGGCGGTACGGGCGGGTGTGCGGCGCATCGGTGCGGCCTCCGGTGGGGCTGGGTGGGGTGGACAACCGGAGCCTGCCGGGGCGTCAGGTCGAACGCATGGCCTTTCATCCCTGGGTGAAAGGGTCCCCCGGGCCGATAATCGGTCAGCATGATCCGCCTTCACTTCACTGCCGCCGATCTGCGCCGGATCACCCTCGCCCCGGCGGCCGACGCGCTGTCGGAGACCGTCCTCAGTCTGCGTCTGATCGCGCGCGTCGGGCGCGGGTGGGAGGGCGGCGGTCGTGGTGGGGCGCGGTTCCACCGGCCGCGCCCCTCCGCCCGTGAGTGGCAGCGGTCCCTGCGCCCCGGTGCGGCGGCCGGGGCCGGTGTGCTCGCCGAGCTGGTCACCGAGGACGGGTTCGTACCGGACTTCCTGCTCCAGCCGTCGGCGCACGACTTCGACGGCGCGCTGGAGTCGGCCGCCTCGACGCCCGCGGAGCGGCTGGCGCTCGACCTGGGGATACCGCGCGCCGAGGGCTGGAACGGGGGTCTGGCCAGGCCAGGCCGGTGGGCGCACGAGCTCGTCCAGGGGTCCCCGGCCGCGTCCCGCGCCCTGGTCGACGACACGCGTCGCCACTTCCGCACGTCGGTGGAACCGCTGTGGCCGCGGATCCGCGGCGACGCGCTGACGGACCGGGCACTGCGGGCCGAGATGCTGCTGCGCGGCGGTGTCGACGCCCTCCTGACGACCCTGGGCACGACGTGGCGCTGGGAGGCGCCGACGCTGCACCTGCCCTCCGCGTCGACGTACGACATCCCGCTGTGCGGGCGCGGGCTGCTGCTCGTCCCCTCGTGGTTCGCGACCGGACCGATGGTGATGTACCGCCCCGAGGAGCCGACCGTCCTGGTGTACCCCATGTACGACGGCTCCGCCGCGGGCCGGACCGACGGTCCCGGTGACCGGCCGGAGGCGCTGGCGGCCCTCCTCGGGCGCACCCGGGCCCAGGTCCTCGCGCTGCTGCGCTCCCCCGCGACGACGACGGCTCTCGCGGAGCGCGCCTCGGTCTCCCTGGCGGCGGCCAGCCAGCACGCGGGCGTGCTGCGGGGAGCGGGCCTGGTCGACACCGTGCGGACCGGGACGGCGGTGCTCCACAGCCTCACGCCGCTCGGCCATGCGCTCCTGGCCGGTGTCCGTCCGTAATTGACTTGCCCCGGACGGGTGTCGAGGTTGGACTGTGGCCGGGCACCGCGGAGCGCGGTGCCGTCGATTCGAGGAGGCGATGGCGGCCATGGAGATGCGCACGACGACGGACGAGGACTTCGGGGTCTTCGTCGACACCCTCCACGCCGCGTTCGGACGCTTCCCCGAGACCCCGGTCGACGGCGGTGGTCTGTGGTGGTCGGCGCTCGAAGCGGACCGCTGCGTGCTCGCCACCACGGCGGAGGGACGGCCCGTCGGCACCGCCGGCACCTACCCCTTCGAGCTCACGCTGCCCGGCGGGACCCTGGCGCCGGCCGCCGGGCTGACCGCCGTCGGCGTGCTCCCCTCGCACCGGCGCCAGGGAGTGCTGACCGCGATGCTGCGGCATCAGCTCGGGGAGCTGCGGGCCGGCGGCGAGTTCCTCTCCGTGCTCCTCGCCTCCGAGGCCCGGATCTACGGCAGGTTCGGCTACGGGCCGGCGACGTACACGGCGCGGCTGACGGTCTCGCGCCACCGGGCCGCGTTCGCCGCTCCCCGCGCCGGTGGCGCGCCGGGCGCGTCGGCGGCGGCCGGCTCGGTCGAGGTGCTGCGCAGTGCCGAGTGCGGCAAGATCCTGGAGGAGGTCTACGACCGGTACCGGCGGGCGCAGCCCGGTGCGCTGTCCCGGCCGCACCGGTGGTGGGAGTTGCGTGCGGGGCAGCCGCCGATCTCGCCGGTGCCGCGCTACGTCGCCGTCCACCGCGACGCCGACGGGATCCCGGACGGGTACGTCAGCTACGCGTTCGGCGAGGCCGACACCCTGAAGGTCGACGAGGTCATCGCGACCGACGACGCCGTGTTCACCGCCCTGGCCCGGTTCGTCCTGGAGCACGATCTGGTGTCCGAGGTCGTGTTCAAGCACGTCCCGCCCGGGCATCCGCTGCGCTGGCAGCTCGCGGACTTCCGCGCCGGCGAGGTCGGCGGCGACACCGACTGGCTCTGGGTGCGCCTGCTCGACGTGCCGCGCGCGCTGGCCGCGCGCGGCTGGTGCGCGGACGGCGAGCTCGTCCTCGACGTCGACGACCCGTTCCTCGGGGAGCACGGCCGCTACCTTCTGACCGTCCGGGACGGCCGGGCCGCGTGCGTCCCGACGGACCGGGACCCCGATCTGTCGCTGGACGTGCGGGACCTCGGCTCGCTGTACCTCGGCGGCACCACCCCGAGCACGCTCGTGCGCGCCGGCCACGTCCGGGCCCACCGACCCGGGGCGGTCGCCCTCGCCGACGCCCTGTTCCGCGCCGAACGCGCCCCGCACTGCCTCCACTGGTTCTGAGGGCGCGCGGACCGGCGCACGCCAACGGGTGGCGTCACCCGCGAGGATGAGGTCTGCCCGTTCCCGGTTGCGCTTGCGACGCCGGGGGTGCGGGGCATCGGAGAGTGGCGGACGACACTCGTCCTCTTCGAACAGGGAGTCAGATGGGCACGCGCCCGGTCCTTCGATGCCGTACCGCCCTCGCTGTCCTGGCGCTGACCTTCGCGACGGCGGCCGTGCCCGGCGCGCTGTCCCTGCCGGGGGCGGCGGCCTCGCCCGTCGCGCCGGCCTTCGACACGGAGCCCGCACGCGCGGCGCTCAAGCGCCTGCTGCCACTCCAGGCGGGGCAGTTCACCCTGGTCCCGGTCGAGGAGTCCGCGTCCGGCGCCTCGTTCTCGGTGTCCGGCGGGGCAGGGAAGATCCGGGTCCGGGGCACGTCGCCGGCCACGCTGCTCGCGGGGGTGGGCTGGTACCTGGAGCGGGTCGCGGGGGTCGACATCGGATGGCCGGGCGACAGCGCCGAGCGGCTCCCCGCCGTCCTGCCCGCGGTGCCCGGCACCCTCGCCCGGTCCGCGACCGTGCCCCACCGCTACGCGCTGAACGACACGGACGAGGGGTATTCCGGCGCCTACCGCGACTTCGAGGCGTACCAGCGCGACATCGACGTGATGGCGCTGCACGGCGTGAACGAGGTCTTCGTGCCGACCGGCGCCGAGTACGCCTCCTACCGGGCGCTGCAGGAGTTCGGTTACGACCCGGCGGAGTTGCGCGAGTGGATCCCCGGACCCGCCCATCAGGGCTGGTGGCTGCTGCAGAACCTGTCGGGGTACGGGGGGCCGGTGTCGGAGCGGTTGATCGAGGCGCGCGCGACACTGGGGAGCCGGATCACGAGGCACCTGCGGTCCTTGGGCATGACCCCGGTGCTGCCGGGCTTCTTCGGTACGGTGCCCCCGGGGTTCGCCGCCAGGAACCCGGGTGCGGTCACGGTCCCGCAGGGCCGGTGGGTGGGGTTCGACCGGCCTGACTGGCTGGATCCGACGGGGCCGGTCTTCGACCGGCTCGCCGCCGCGTACTACCGGGCCCAGACGCGGCGGTTCGGCGAGACCGACATGTTCAAGATGGACCTGCTGCACGAGGGCGGCACGGCGGGGACGGTCGACGTGGCGCGGGCCGCCGGGGCCGTCCAGAAGGCGCTGGACGCGGCGCACCCCGATGCCACATGGGTGATGCTCGGCTGGCAGCGGAACCCGAGCGCGGAGCTCCTGAGCGGCGTGGACCGCAGCCGGGTGCTGATCGTCGACGGCCTGTCCGACCGGTACGACGGTCTGGACCGCGAGACGGAGTGGGGCGGGACGGCGTACGCGTTCGGCTCGATCTCCAACTTCGGGGGTCACACCACCCTGGGGGCCAACACGGGCGTGTGGGCGAGCCGGTTCCACGCGTGGCTGTCGAAGCCCGACAGCGCGCTGCGCGGCATCGCGTACCTCCCCGAGGGCACCGGCGGGAACCCCGCCGCGTTCGACCTGTTCACCGAACTCGCCTGGCAGCCCGGCCCGCTCGACCACCGGGCCTGGTTCGCCGCCTACGCCGCCCGCCGCTACGGCGGCGCCGACCCGCACGCGGCCGCCGCGTGGGAGCAGCTGCGGATCGGCCCGTACAGCGGACCTTCCGGCACGTGGAGCGAACCGCAGGACAGCCTGTTCGCCGCGCGGCCGAGCCTGACGACGGCGAGGGCGGCGCGATGGAGCCCGTCCGGCATGCGCTACGACGCGGACACGGTGGAGCGCGCGCTCGCGGAGCTGCTCCGGGTGGCGCCCGAGCTGCGGACCACGGACGCGTACCGCTTCGACGTCGTGGACGTGGCACGGCAGGCGCTCACCAACCGGGCCCGCGTCCTGCTGCCGCGGATCAAGGCCGCCTACGAGGCCCGGGACCTCGAGACCTTCCGGACGCTGGTGGCCGAGTGGGGCGCCGACGAGGAGCTCCTCGCGCGGCTCGTCGGCGCGGACCGGAGGTTCCTCCTCGGGCCGTGGATCGCCGCCGCCCGCTCGTGGGGCGCGGACCCCGCCGAGCGCGACCGGCTGGAGTACGACGCCCGCTCGATCCTCACCACGTGGGGCGACCGGGTCCCGAGCGAGTCGGGCGGGCTGCACGACTACGCCAACCGCGAGTGGGACGGGCTGCTCCGCGACGTCTACGCGCCGCGCTGGGCGGCCTTCTTCGCCGGGCTGGACGAGGCCCTGGTGACCGGCACGGCGCCGGCGGCCGTCGACTGGTTCGCCGGTGACGACGCCTGGGCCCGTGGCCACCGGGCCTACCCGTCGGCTCCGACCGGCGACCCGGTCGCCCTGGCGGGCGAGGTGCACGCGGCCCTGGCGGTGGCGGACCGGGACGGGGGGTCCGGGGCGGCGGACGGGACGGACGGACCGTGCGGCGTGCGCGGGGCGCGTACGCCCGTGGTGATCCCGTGCGCGGGTCGGGGAGGCGCGTGGGCCGCCGAGGCCGACGGTCGTTGAGGCCGACGGTCGCTCCGCGCGTGCTGCGGCGTGGCGGGCCGGAGGCGCCGCGGGCGGGGCCTGATCCTGGCCGCGAGGGGGCCGAGCCGCTCCACGGTGTGCTCACCCGGCAGCGGGCGGCGGGTTCCCGGTTCGCCCGGCTCGCCCGCTGGTACGACGCGTGCCTGCTCCGGGTCGCGTGAAGGACCCGGCGGTATGGTCACGATTCGTGCGCGTGGTGACCATGACCGCCTCCCCCGCCGTACTGTTCCATTCGGCGGGGGCCGCGAAGGTGGTGGCGGCGGCCCTGCGCGAGTGACGCGGGCCACGTTGCGCGCGGGCGGTTGACCAGGGCCCGAATCGCGGCAGTGGGGCGTTAGCACGACGGCAGCGAGACGTCAGCGCGCCGCGGGAGGCTGGGAGGGACCATCGTGGCCGGTGTACGCCGGCCACGCACCAGCCGACCACGGGGGGCTTCACCATGCGTGCCGACGATCGAGCGAGAAGGACCGGCGCGGCCGCCGTGCCGGCGACACCCGGACCCGCGGCGGCACCCGGCCGCTCGGAACGCGCGCGGAAGAGCGGGTAGACGGCGTGCTGACCACAAGGGTGGCGGTGACCGTCCACGCCTCCGACCCGCTCAGCCGGGCCGGCCTCATCAGCCATCTGCGGCACCAGCCGTCCATCGACTTCGTGCCCGAGCAGCCGGACGGCGACCGCGACACCCCCGCCGTGGCCGTCATGCTCGCGGACCGGATCGACGAACCGACGACGGCGGAGCTGCGGCGGCTGCTGCGGGGCAGGGACCAGCGGGTGGTGCTCGTCGCCCGCGAGCTGCGCGAACCCGACCTCCTGTCGGTCGTCGAGTACGGCGTACGCGCCATCATCTGGCGCCATCAGGCGACCGAGCAGCGGCTGTTGAGCGCGGTGCACAGCGCGGCGCGCGGTGACGGCGAGCTCCCGCCGGACCTCGTGAGCCGGCTCCTCAACCAGGTCGGGCGGCTCCAGCGGGCGACGGCCGGCGGAACGGCCGCCGGCGGGGCGGTGCCGCTCTTCGGGATGGCGCCACGGGAGGTGGACGTGCTGCGGCTGCTCGCCGAGGGCCTCGACACCCGGCAGATCAGCGAGAAGCTCGCCTACTCCGAACGCACCGTCAAGAACATCCTGCACGCGCTGATGACCCGTCTCCAGCTCACCAACCGGGCGCATGCCGTCGCGTACGCGCTCCGCGAAGGCTACATCTGATGATCCACGAGATCGACGAGGCACTGCGCGGCCTGCTCGCGCCCGCCGTCACGGGCGACATCGCCTTCGACGCGCCGACCCGGGACTGGGCGGCCCGCCGCAACGCCCCGACCCTCAACGCCTATCTGTACGACATCCGGGAGGACGTGGCGCGGCGGGAGCGCGGTGCCCACGCCGAGCGCGACGGCCGCGGCATCGTGACGCGCCGCCGCCAGCCCGCGCGCTGGTTCCGGCTCTCGTACCTCGTGACGGCCTGGACCTCGCGCCCGGAGGACGAACACCGGCTCCTCTCCAGCGCGTTGGCGCTGCTCCTGCCCCACGAGGTGCTGCCCGCCGACACCGTGCCCGAGTCGGTGCGTCCGCTCACGACCGCCGTGCCGCTGTCCGTGGCCGTCCCGCCGGCGGAGTCGCGTTCGCTCGCGGACATCTGGTCGGCGCTCGGCGGCGAACTCAAGCCGTCGCTCGACGTCGTGATCACGACGCCGTTCCCGGTCACCCAGGTGTACGGGGTGGCTCCGCCGGTCACCGAGGCGGAGATCGTGGTCCGCGGGGCCGACGGGGTCCCGGGGGACGCCAGGCCGCGGATCGTGCGGCGCACGGTGGCCCCCGGTGGCCCCGCCGCGAAGGAAGGGGACGGGGCGTGAGCGACCTCGACGGGAGCCGCGACGGCGTCCTCGACGCGCTCGCCGCCCTGCGCGCCCGGGTCGCGGCGCTGGTGGACGCCCGCAGCGCGGGGGATCCGACGGCCGGAGACCCGCTGCGCGGCCTCTACGTCACCGCGGAGACGGCCCGCCGGATCGCGACGGAGCCGATGCCGCAGGCCGCCTCCGCCCCGGTGGACGGCGTGCCGCTGCCGGACGGCGGCGACACGGGCCGGCTCGGCGCGCTGGCACGGACCTTCGGGCTCTCCGCGCTCGACGCGCAGATCCTCGTGGCGGCGCTGGCCCCCGATGTGGACCGGGGGTTCGAGGCGTTGTACGGGTACCTCAACGACGACGTCGGACGGCGCCGCGCGACCGTGGCGCTGGCACTGGACCTCGCGGGCACCGGTGCCTCCGACGCGTCGGCCCGTGACCGGTTCCATCCGGCCGCCCCGCTGCGCTCCGGGGGCCTCCTCGACGTGGAGGACGAGGACCGGCCGCTGCCCGGGCGTGCGCTGCGCGTGCCGGAGCGGGTGGTGGCCCATCTCCTCGGCGACGACAGCCGACTGGACGCGGAACTCCTCGGAATCGGCGTGGAGTTGCTGCCCGCGGTCGGGGCTACGGAGGACGCGCCGCGTCTGCCGTCCTCGTCGCTCGGCGCACGCGTCGCCGCGGCCGGGCCCGTCACCGTCCATCTGCGGGAGCGCGTGCCGGGGGCCGCCGCCGACGCCGTGGTGACCGCCCTGCGGGACGCCGGGCGGCCCGTGCTGCGGTACCGGCCGGAGACGGCCGACCCGGCGGCGGGGCGCGCGCTGGTGCGCGAGGCCCGGTTGCGGGGGGCCGTCGTGGTCGTCGAGCCGCTGCCGTCGGGGCCGGGGCCGCTGGTGCGCGCCGTGGCGTCGCAGGGTGCGGCGGTCGTCCTGGCCGGCACCGAGGCTCCCGACCCGCGATGGGCGCCGGAAGCCGAGCTGCTGGCACTCGACGCGCCCGACGAGGCAGTGGGTCCCGGCGACCTGTGGCACCGTGAACTCGAAGGTTTCGAGCGTGACTTCGATCTGGACGAGGCGACCGCGCCGTACCGGCTCAGTGCCGACCAGGTCCGGCGGGCGGCGCGTTCGGCGCGGGCGCTCGCCTCGTTCGAGGGCACCGGACTCAGGCTGGCGCAGGTGCAGCGCAGCGCCCGGCTGGTCTCCGCGCCGCTGCTCGACAGTCACGCGCGGCGGATCAGGCCAGCCGTCGGCTTCGCCGATCTCGTCCTGCCCGAGGAACCCTTGGGGCTCCTGCACGAGCTGACCGCCAGGGCCCGGCACCGGGACCGGGTGCTCGGCGAGTGGCGGCTGCGCACCGGTGGCGGGCGCGGGCGCGGCGTCGTCGCGCTGTTCGCCGGCGAGTCCGGCACCGGCAAGACGCTGGGGGCCGAGGTCGTCGCGGGCGAACTGGGCCTCGACCTCTACGTGGTGGACCTGTCGTCGGTGGTCGACAAGTACGTCGGCGAGACCGAGAAGAACCTGGAGCGCATCTTCGCCGAGGTGGACCGCACGGACTGCGTGCTGCTCTTCGACGAGGCCGACGCGGTGTTCGGGAAGCGCTCGGAGGTGAAGAGCTCGCACGACCGCTACGCCAACCTGGAGAGCGCGTACCTGCTCCAGCGCCTGGAGGCGTTCGCGGGGATCGCGGTCCTCACCACCAACCTCCGGGCCAACATCGACGAGGCGTTCACGCGCCGGCTCGACCTGGTCGTGGAGTTCCCGTTCCCGGATCCCGGGCAGCGGGTCTCGCTCTGGCACTCCTGCCTGGCCGGCACGCCGAAGGCGGAGGGGGTGGCGGAGGAGATCGCCCGCTGCGCCGAGGAGTTCGAGCTCGCGGGCGGCGCGATCCGGTCGGCCGCGGTGACGGCCGGCTATCTGGCGGCGGCCCGCGGCTCGGCGGTGACCGGCGAGGACGTACGGGCGGGGGCGCGGCGCGAGTACCGGAAGGCGGGCCGCCTCGTGCCGGACGCGGCAACGCCTTGGGCGCCGTGACGGCGCGGGGGGCGACGCGAGGGACGCCGTGAGGGACGGAGGATGACGTCGACGGAGGGGGCCACCCGTGCGGGTGGCCCCCTCCGTCGTGCCGGTCGTCGGCGTCAGGCGGTCACATGACGCTGCCGCCGACCAACTTCTTCAGGGTCTCCCCGTCGACCGTGCCGGTCGCGGGCAGTCCGACGGCCCTCTGGTAGTCCTTGATGTGGGCGAGGACGTTGTCGTTGTACTTGCTGGTCTTCGACGTGTTGTTGCGGAAGTGGTCGATGCCGTACTGGGCGTTGAGGCGGCCCACCTGGAGGTCGTGGTCGTCGAACTCGCGGTTGTACGCCCACCAGAACGCCGCCATCAGCTGGGTGGTCTGCCAGGTCGTGCTGCCGTACTTCACCTGATCGACCCTGATGCCCTGGGACCACAGGGAGGTGAGGGTGGCCCGGCCGAGGGTGCCCTCGGCGTCCGTCTCGTAGAGCGCGGCGGAGTTCCTGCCGTTCTGGATCCCGTCGTTGTAGACGGTGCGCTGGTAGCAGACCAGGGAGGCCTTCGTCTGCGCGTCGATCACACCGCGGGTCCAGCCCGGCTTCAGGTCGCAGGCGTTGTCCAGGGCAGCGAGCCGCTCCTGGGCGTACTCGACGACGAGGTCCCTCGCGTCGCCCTGGCGCCACGGCGGGAGGGTCTTCGCGGTCGCGGGCGGTGCCGGGGGCTGCGCGCCGCCGTTGCCGGGGTCCGTCCCGCCCTCGGTGGGCGCGCCCGGGTTCTCGGCTCCGCCACCGCCGTCGGCCGGGCCGCCGCCCTGGTCGCCGCCCCCGTCGGCCGGCGGCGGACCGCCGTCCGCGAGCGGCGGGGGGCCGCCGGGCGTGGGTCCGCCGGGCGTCGGCCCGCCGCCCCCCTCGGACGGCGGGGGCGCCTGGGGCAGTTCGTCCCCGTCGCCCTGCGGCGCGGGCCTGGGCGCTCCGCTCGCCCGGATCTCCTTCGCGGCGCTGACGATCTTCGGCGAGAAGTTGAACCAGAGCACGACGAAGGCGATCACCGCGGTCAGCAGGAGCCCGCCGACCACCACCAGCCAGTTCCCGAAGACCGGGCGCTGGTCGAAGGTGGCGTCGAGGTCGAGCGCGGTGTCGTCGCCCGCCCGCCGGACGGCCACGGTGAACCGGTGCTGCTCCTCGGCACCGGTCCACCGCACGGCCTGCGGCCGCACCACGAGTTCGCCGAACGCGGCGCGCCCCGGTGCGATCTGCACGGCGTTCGGCCGTACGTCGAAGGTGAGCCGGTTCGCCTCGTCGCGCACCACGAGGGATGCCGTCAGCGGGGTGTTGCCCAGGTTGTCCACCGCGATCCGCGCCCGGCCTCGGAAGCGGCCGAACAGCGCGGGCGGCAGCACTTCCGCGCGCGTCTCCGTGAAGGGCGTGACGGTCAGCCGGCCCTCCAGCACGTCGCGGGCACCGGGGTTCTCGCGGGGGTCGACGCGCACGCCGTACGCGAGCGGTCCGGCCTCCACGTCCGAGGAGCGCGGCGGCGCGAACGAGATCTCGGCGGTCCCCTCGCTTCCCGGGTAGAGGCGGAGGACGTCCGGCTCCACCCGGGACCAGCCCGAGGGTTTCCCGACGAGGGAGAGCCGGTACTCCTCGACGGTGTCCCCGGTATTGCGCACCCGCAGGCGGGCGGAGGTCCGGGCCCCTGGCTCGACGGTCACATCGGCCGGGTCCAGAGAGGTCCACATGGTCATGAGCGCAGGTTAGGGGGACGGGGGTGGTGTCCGGCTGCCCGAAAGTCCCCGCTCGGGGGCAGCGCGGCCTGCCCCCGAGCCCGCGCGGGGCCGTTCGGTTCGGGCAGGGACCCCCGACGGGGCGCCCTGGGCCCCGCGGCCCGACGGCACACGCACGTGACGCTGCCCGTTCGTTCCCCTCGCGTTGCCCTTCCGTACCTCGTCCCCCGTCGGTGCGCCGTCGTGCGGGGAAGGCCCCGCCGTCCCGGGTGCAGAGGCGCGGACCCGTACGGGAGGAGGACGAGGGCAACGCGTCGACACGAGCACAGCACGGCCGGAGCCCGGCCCGCAAGACCCCGCCCTCGCTCCGGCACCCTGGAGCGCGGCTTCTCCACCCGCCGGACGAAGCGGCGCACGGCGGGCGGAGGGCGGGCTCGGGCGAGGGACTCCCCGGCCGACGCGGCGGTTACCGCGGGCGGGCGCCGCGCCCGGGCGTCGGCGGCGGCTGCCTCCGCGACCGGCCGCCACCGAAGGCCGCCGGCGCCGGCCGCCACCGACGACAGCTGCCCGCCCGGACGTCGCCGTCGGCCGCCTCCGCCGACGGCCGACTCCGGCCCCGCCCGCAACGGGCGCGGGTGGCGCCGACTCCGCCCGGCCCCGCCGCACCGGGCGTCGGGCCCGGGACTTTCGGGCACGCCGTCCTGCCCTCGTACCCGCCCCTTCACTCCTCCTGCCGCGCCCGGCCGCCGGGGGAGAGTCGACCGTGTCGGAGCGCCCTGCAGCGACGACGCCGACGCCTGTGCCTCAGCCGTGACCGCCGCGCCCCGGCGGACGCAGGCCGACCGACCCCACCAGCGAGGAGCAACCGACCGTGCCCACCTATCTGTCCCCCGGTGTCTACGTCGAGGAAGTCGCCAGCGGCTCCCGTCCCATCGAGGGCGTCGGCACCTCCGTCGCGGCGTTCGTCGGACTGTCGCCGACCGGGCCGCTGAACGAGCCGGTGCTGGTCACCAACTGGTCCCAGTACGTCGCGTCGTTCGGGGACTTCACGGACGGGTACTACCTCGCCCACTCCGTGTACGGGTTCTTCAACAACGGCGGCACCGCCGCGTACGTCGTACGGGTCGGCGGCGGGGACGCGGAGGGCGCCACGCGTGCCGTCGGCACGGCCGCCCCGGCCGTGCCGGAGCTCGTGGCCGGCGAGGCCGTCGCCCTGGGCACGTTCCGGGTCGCCGCCATCGCGGCCGGCACCGAGGCGGGCGGCGCGCTCACGGTCGAGGTGCAGGACGTGGAGGGCGAGGCCGAGCGCTTCAAGCTGGTCGTCAAGGACGGCGAGAAGGTCGTCGAGAGCTTCGACGCGTCGGCCAAGAAGAGCGCCCGCAACTACGTCGTCGCGCAGGTCAAGCAGCGCTCGAAGACCATCGTCCTGGAGGAGGCGGCGGCCGGGGCGCAGCTCGCCAGGCCCGACGCGCAGTCGGTGACGCTCGCCCCGCCCGCGCAGGTGCCCGCGCCGGCCGCGGCGCAGGCCGCCGGGTCCGCCGCGCTGGAGTCCGGGCAGTTCATCGGCGACTCCGCCGACCGCACCGGTTTCGGTGGCCTGGAGGCGTTCGACGAGATCAACATGGTGGCCGTGCCCGACCTGATGGCCGCCTACCAGCAGGGGCTGATCGACCTGGAGCAGGTCAAGGCCGTGCAGCTCGGTCTGATCGCGCACTGCGAGATGATGGGCGACCGGATGGCGATCCTCGACCCGCCGCCGTCGCTGAACGCGCGGGACATCCGCAAGTGGCGCCAGGAGATCGCCGGTTACGACTCGCGGTACGCGGCGCTCTACTACCCGTGGATCAAGGCGTTCGACCCGGCGAGCGGGCAGACGCGGACGGTTCCGCCGTCGGGTCACATGGCCGGCGTCTGGGCCCGCAACGACTCCGAGCGCGGTGTCCACAAGGCTCCCGCGAACGAGATCGTGCGCGGCGCGGTCGACCTGGAGCTCCAGATCACGCGCGGCGAGCAGGACCTGCTCAACCCGATCGGCGTGAACTGCATCCGGGCGTTCCCCGGCCGCGGCATCCGGGTGTGGGGCGCGCGGACCCTGGCGTCCGACCCGGCCTGGCGCTACCTGAACGTCCGGCGCTACTTCAACTACCTGGAGGAGTCGATCCTCGTCGGTACGCAGTGGGTCGTCTTCGAGCCCAACGACCAGTCGCTGTGGGCCCGTATCCGCCGCAACATCTCGGCCTTCCTCGTCAACGAGTGGCGGCAGGGCGCGCTGTTCGGCCAGCGTGCCGAGGACGCCTTCTACGTGAAGTGCGACGCGGAGACCAACCCGCCGGAGTCGGTCGACCTCGGCCGCGTGGTCTGCGAGATCGGCATCGCCCCGGTGAAGCCCGCCGAGTTCGTGGTCTTCCGGCTCGCGCAGTTCCAGGGCGGCGGCGGCGAGCTGGAGGAGTAGTCCTCCGCACCGCTCCTCCCTTCCACCCAGCCGAACCCCTCTCATGAACAGGAGTGACCCGCATGTCCCTCGACACCGGTGACGCCCTCACTACCCACAATTTCGGCCTGCAGATCGACGGCGTCATGGTCGAGACCCTCCAGGAGATCAGCGGCCTCTCGATGGAGCAGGACGTCATCGAGTTCCAGCAGGTCTCGGCGGACGGCAAGCCGATCATCAAGAAGCTCCCCGGCGTGAAGAAGGCCGGCGAGTGCACGGTGACCCGCGGTGCCACGCAGTCCGCCGCGTTCACCGAGTGGATCTCGTCGTCCATCGCGGGCGACATGGGCTCGGCCCGCAAGGACGCGTCGATCATCTTCCTGGACTACCAGCTCAGCGAGGTCAAGCGGTACAACCTGCGCAACGCCTGGTGCACCAAGGTCGAGCTGAGCGCGACCAAGGCCGGCGACGCCGCCGCCCTGACCGAGCAGGTCACCATCACCTTCGAAGAGCTGACGCTCGGCTGATGCGACGCGAGGGATCGGCGGGAGCGCGGCAGGACCGCGCGGAGGAGCCGCTGCGCACGGAGTTCGAGTTCGAGCTGCCCCGGGGCTTCGTCGACGAGGCGGGCACCGTGCACCGCAGTGGGGCGATGCGGCTGGCCACGGCCAGGGACGAGCTGCTCCCGCTCCGGGACATCCGGGTCCGCGAGAACCCGGCGTACCTGTCCGTGGTGCTGCTCGGCCGGGTGATCACCCGGCTCGGCACGCTCCCGTCGGTCCACGACGGGACGGTGGAGAACATGTTCGCCTCCGACCTGGCGTTCCTCCAGGACTTCTACCGGCAGATCAACGCGGAGGGCCACACCCGGGCCGCCGTCGCCTGCCCGCACTGCGAGCAGTCGTTCGAGGTCGAGCTGGCCGGGAGCCGCCTGGGGGAATCGTGACGTACGCGGCCGACCGGATCGAGGAGGAGACCGCGTACCTCGCCTTCCATTTCCACTGGGACATGGACGACATCCTCGATCTGGAGCACGCGGACCGGCGGAAGTACGTGGCGCAGGTCGCGTCGCTGGTGGAGCGGTCGCAGGCGTGACGGCATGACCGCGTGACGGCATGACGGCATGACGGCATGACTACGTGGCGGCAAGACGGCAGAGCGGCGAGACCGCACGGTCACTTGACGGCATGACGAGAAACGGCAGCACGGGAAGCGGGAGGGAGGAGAAGGTGGGCATGTTCGGGAAGTGGCGGGGCCGGAAATCGCACGACGCGGAGGCCGGCACCCCTGCGGAGGGCGCGGCTCCCGCCGCCCCCGCGGCGGCGCCCGGGGACGCGTGGCGGGGACTGCCGCCCGTGCAACGGGTGCTCGACTCACCCCGCACCATCGCGGAGCACGGCTTCTCCGCCTCCCTCGCGACCCACTGGAACCCGTCCTTCCAGAGCGACCTGGGCCACGGCGCCCTCCCGGACGCGCCTGCCGGCGTCCTCCTCGACGCGGTCCGGCCCGTCCCCGGGTCCGGTACGGGTCCGGCGGGCGGCGAACTGCCGGGGCTGCGGCTGCCGGTGGCGGGCGCCACTGGACCGGCCACCGGAACGGCCGCCGCCCCGGCGCCCCAGCCCGACGGCGCGGCCGGAACCGCGCCCGAGGGTCCTCGTGCCGGCGGCGCGTCGGCCGTGCAGCGCGCGGCCGGTGCTCCCGGCCCGGTACGGGGTGGCGGCGGGTCCGGCGCGCCCGCGCCCACCGGCGCGTCGCGTTCCGTGTCGCGGCCGGTGCAGCGCGCGGCGTCCGGACGGCCCTCCGGGGCGGCACCCGACGCCGGGAGCGGTCTCGACGCGGCCGCCCCGACGGGCGGCGGCGCCCGGGGTCCCGTCAGGCCCGCGCCCGCACGCCGTTCACCGCTGGTCTCCGCACGGCCGGCCGAACCGTCGCGCCGCCTGGTCCCGGCGGGTTCCGCCCGGAACACGGCGCCGTCCGCGCCCGGTTCGGAGACCGTCCAGCGCGCGGCGACCCCTCCGGGCACGTCGGAGCGCCCCCCGACCGCCGAAACCCGGGCGACGCCGACCGGCTCGCCCGACACCGCCGCACCGGAGCCCTCGGTCTCCGGTCGGCCCCAGAACGTCCCGGGCCTTGGTTCCCCCACCGGGCCCGGGACTCCCTTCGGCGCACCCGACACTCCGGTGCAGCGCCGTCCTCCCGTACGCCGTTCGCGTCGCGCCCCGGGCGCCGACTGGACCACGACGGCGTCCACACCGCCGCCGGCCGCGGCACCCGCTCCCGAGCCGAGCGCGGCGCCCGCGGCCCCGGCCGCCCGGCCCGGCCTCGGAGCCCCCGTGCAGCGTGCCGCCGCCGACAGCGCCACGTCACCGGCTCCTCGCGCAACCCCGGCACCGCGACGCTCGCCGATCGGCGCGCCGATCACCCGCACGTCCGCGACCCCTGACTCCGCTCCCGCCGCAGCCGCGTCCTCGCCGGTCGCGCCCGGCGGTGTCCCCGCGCCAGGGTCCGTCCAGCGTGCGCCGAAGGCCGCCTCGGGCTCTCCCGAAACCCCCACCGCGCGCGGTGGCAACACCCCGCCTGCCCCCGGCGCGCCCCGCCCGGCCGGTCCGGTCACGTCGGCCGCCCCGCGGCCTCCGGCCGATCCCTCAGGCCGTCGCTCCGGCGCCGCCGACGGTACGACCGTCCAGCGCGCGACCGCTCCGGCCCCGCTCGCCTCGCGCGCCCCGCTCGCCGAGCCCGGCACGGCGTCCACCCCGCGCACACCGGCGACCCAGAACCCCGCCGTCCAGCACACCGCGCCGCGCCCTCCGGTCGCGCCCTCGGGGCACCCCGGCACTCCGGCGACGCCGGGGACGCCTGTCTCCCAGGCCGCGAGCGTCCAGCGCGCCACCCCCGCGCTCCCGCACTCCCCCGCCGACCGCGCCACCCCCTCGGCCCGGCACGAGGCTCCGGCGGCGCCGCGAAGCCCGGAGGCCCCGAGCTCTCCTGCGGCCCCGAAGCCCACGGTCCAGCGCGCCGCTTCGGCACGCCCCGTCACGCCCATGGCCGAGCCCACGCATCCGGCGGCCTCGACGCCTTCGTCGCCCGTGGCCCCGGTCTCGCCGCACACGTCCCCCCTCGCCGCGCCCACCCCCCGGGCTTCCGTTCCTCCGGTGCCCCTGGTCACCGGGCCCTCGACCCCGACGGCCCCGACGACGCCGACGACCGCCCCGACCCACGGCCCCGCCGTCCAGCGCGCGGCGACTGCCGCCGCACCGCCCCGGGTCGCCGTGACGCCCCCGAGCACCCCCAGGACGCCACCGGGCGCGAGCATCCAGCGGGCGACCGCGCCGACCGTGCCCACGCCGCCCGCCTCCACACCTCCGGTCGAGGCGCTCCCCGTCGTGCAGCGCGCCCCGTTCGCACCGACACACCAGAGCACCGCCGATTCGCCCGGCGTCTCCGGCGTGCCGGCTCCTTCGGCGCGTCCGGCGGTCCCCCTTGCTTCCACGACGCCCGACGCGAGCACGCCCGTACGGCCGTCCGCGCCCGCGTCGGCAGCGGTCGGGGCGCCCAGGCCGCTCGTCACCGTCATCGACGTCCCCCGGGCCGCCGCTCCCGCCGTGCAGCGGCGCGCCTCGCTTCCGCTCGCGACCACGCGGCCGCTCGCGCCGAGCCTCCCGGACGCGGCGAGCGCCCCCGTGGCCCCCGGTCACGGCGGTGTCCCGGCGGCGCCCCTGTCCCGTCCCGCATCGGCTCCGGCCGTGCAGCGGAGCCCCGCACCCGTACAGAGGGCGACCGCCGCCGGTGCCGAAGGGCGTCACGCCGCGGTGCCCGTCGTCCCGATCGCCCCGCCCTCCGCCGTACGGCCCGTGGCCAGGCCGGTCGCCGTCCAGCGGCAGGCCGCTCCGGCGGTCGCCCCGCAGGCGCCCGCGCCCGCTCCGGCGGCGGCTCCCGCCGCGGGTGTCCCCGTGGTGACGCCCGCACCGCTGCAGCGGACCGCGGCGACCCCCGCCGCTGCGCCCCGGCCGCCGCGGCCGGCCACGGTGACGCGTACCGCGCCCGCCGTTCCCTCCGTACAGCGGAGCGGGCACGCGGCGGGTGGCGCCGAGGCGGAATCGCCGACGCAGCTGGACGAGTTGGCCCGCCGGCTCGTGACGCCGCTGTCGCGGCTGCTGCGCGCCGAGCTGCGCGCGGACCGCGAGCGGGTGGGGCGCCTGAGAGACCACGGGCACTGACCGGGAACCGACCCGGACCGTAAGAGGGCCGCCGCCGGCCGACACCGACTACCCGAGAGACCCGCATCATGCCCACGCAGCTGGACCCCGCATCCACCGTCTTCTTCAAGCTGACGATCGACGGACAGGACCTCGGCCTGTTCAACGGCTGTGACGGGCTGTCGTCCGAGGTGGAGGTGGAGCAGCGCCAGGAGGGCGGGAACAACGGCTTCGTGTGGCAGCTGCCGACGCGGGTCACGTTCTCGACCATCCGCCTGACGCGCCCGCTCACGCCGGACACCGCCAAGGTCGCGGCGTGGATCTCGTCGCTCGCGACGGGCATCACGAGGCCGACCGCGCAGATCGCGGCGCTGCGCGCGGACGGGTCGGTGGTGGCGCAGTGGGGTCTGGTGGAGGTGCTGCCGGTGCGGTGGACGGGGCCGACGCTCGACCCGGCGAGTCCGGCGGTGGCGACGGAGTCGCTGGAGATCGCGCACCACGGCTTCACCGACGCGGGAGGCGCGTGAGATGGCCTCGCTCATGGGTGCGTTGGCGGCTCGCGGTCTTTCGCGCGCCTCGCTGTCCATCCATCAGCCGCCGACGGACCTCGGCGGGTCGATGGGGGGCCGGATCGGCCAGGTGAAGTTCCAGTTCAATCCGGACCAGTTGCAGCTCAGCAGGTCCGCGAACTGGCACACCGAGCCGGCGGTGGCGTACACGCGGGGTGCTCCGCCGAAGTTCACGGGCAGCGAGCCCGCGCAGCTCCAGCTCGAGGTGTTCCTCGACCGCTCGGACGACCCGTCGTCGAACGACGTGCAGCAGCAGGTCGAGCTGCTGCTGTCGTGCTGCGAGGTGACCCAGCAGAGCATCGGCGCGAAGGCCCCGTCGCCGCCGTGGGTGGAGTTCTCGTGGGGGTCGTTCTCGACCGTGCAGTTCGTCGCGTACGTGACCTCGGTGTCCGCGACGTACACCCTCTTCAGTCCCAGCGGCATACCCATCCGGGCCACGTGCTCGCTGTCGCTCACCGAGGTCGCCACCGCGACCAAGAAGCAGAACCCGACCTCCGGAGCGCTGTCGGCCCGCCGGGCGCACCGCACGGTCGCCGGGGACTCGCTCGCCTCCCTCGCCTGGCGTGAGTACGGCGACGCGACGCGCTGGCGGGTGATCGCCGAGGCGAACGGCATCGACGACCCGATGCGGTTGCGCCCCGGCACGGAACTGCTGCTCCCGTCCACCACAGAAACGCCGGAGACCCAGGGCGCCTCATGAGCGAGAAGACCTTCACCACCGTCCTGCACGTGCAGCTCGACGGCACTCCCCTGCCGGACCCGCTGGCGGTCCGCCTCACCGAGGGCTGGGTGGACGCCAGTGTCAACGTCCCCTCCGCCTTCCAGCTGACGTTCAGCGACAAGGACGGCACCCTCACCGAGAAGTTCCCCTTCCTCAAGGTCGGCGCCATGGCGGTGCTGTCCCCCTTCACCGACGGGCGGCTCGGCGAGCCGATGCTGACCGGCGAGGTCACGGCCGTCGAGGTGGACGCGGCTCCCGGCCACGGCCGCTACCTGATCCTGCGGGGCTACGACCCCGGGCACCGGCTGCTGCGCAACCGTCGGGTCGAGGGCTATCCGAACATGACGGCCTCCGACATCGTCCGGAAGATCGCCGGTCTGAACCGGATCCCGCTCGGCAAGGTGGACGCGACGCCCACCGTGTACGAGCTGGCGACGCAGCCGAACATCACCGACTGGGACTTCCTGTCCCGGCTCGCGCGGGAGAACGACGTCCGACTCTCCCTCGACACGGCGGGCAGGCTGGTCTTCGCCGGGCTGCCGCCGGCGTCGTCCGCGCCCTCCGACACGACGCCGGCGGCGGCGAGCCCGTACGTCCTGGACTTCGGATCCAACACCCTGCACAGCCGGGTGTCGGTGACGGCCGCCGGTCAGGTGGCGAAGGTCGACGTGCGGGGCTGGGATCCGCGGACGAAGCAGGCCCTGTCCGCGCCGACGCCCGCCGTGACGAGCCGGGACATCGTCTCGGACATCACTCCGGCGCAGTTGTCCGCCTCCTTCGGTCCGGCCGAACTGGCGGCGACGGGAACGCCGTTCACCACGCAGTCGGAGGTGGCGCAGGCGGCGGCCTCGCTCGCCGACGACGTCACCGGCTCGTTCGCGGAGGTGGAGGTCGCGGTCACCGGCAATCCGGCGCTGAAGCCGGGGCAGCCGGTCGCCGTGAAGGGGGCGGGTTTCCCGTTCGAGGGGCGGTACACGGCGACCGGTGTCCGCCACGTCTTCGCGTCGGGGCGGCAGTTCACCAGCTGGCTGACGGTGTCGGGCCGCCAGTTCCGTTCGCTGTACGGGACGGCGTCCGGCGGCGGCGAACCGGCACCGCCGATGCCGGGTGTCGCGGTCGCGCTCGTCACCAACACGAAGGACCCGCTGTCGCTGGGCCGGGTCAGGCTGCGTTTCCCGTGGTTGTCGGCGACGTACGAGAGCGGCTGGTGCCGGGTCGCGCAGCTCGGCGGGCGCGGGGGCGGCGGGCTGGTGCTCCCCGAGGTCGACGACGAGGTGCTGTGCGCGTTCGACCGGGGCTCCCTGGAGCACCCGTACGTGCTCGCGGGCCTCTACAACGGCGTCGACCGGCACACTCCGGCCACCGACAAGGTGCCGCCCGTCGATCCGACGAGCGGGCGGGTGCAGTGGCGTGCGCTGACGTCCCGTACGGGTCACACGGTGGAGCTGCGCGAGGAGGGCGGCCGGACGCGCGCCTCGCACGGCATCCGGCTGCGCACCGCGAAGGGGGCGCTGAGCATCGAGCTGAACGAGGCGCGGACGACCCTGACGGTCGAGAGCGACGGCACGGTCACCATCTCGGGTGCGCGGGGGGTGACGGTGGAGTCGGAGATGGATCTGACGCTCTCCGCCGCGGGGAAGATCCGAATGAACGCGGGGCTCGGCGTGGACATCAAGGCCGGGGCGAAGTTCAAGGTGTCGGCGGTCACCCAGGCCGTCGTCAACGCGCCGTCGTTCGTGACGGCGACCATCCCGATGCCCAACCCCGTCGTGGCGAACCTGCCGTTCTGAGGAGGACCTTCCGTTGAGTGAGCACTTCGTCGGCGCAGGCTGGGCCTTCCCGCTGCGGACCGGTCCGAGCGGGGCCATCGCCCTCGTCCGGCGCGACCGGGAGATCGAGGAGTCGATGCGGCTCGTCCTGGCCACGGCGCCGGGCGAGCGGCCGATGCGTCCCGAGTTCGGCTGCGCGGTGCACGAGTTGGTGTTCGCTCCGGTCAACGACTCGACGATGGGGCGGGTCCGGCACGAGGTGATGGCCTCGCTGGACCGCTGGGAGCCGCGCATCGAGGTGGAGGACGTCACGGTCGCCCCGGCGCCGCTGGAGCCGACCACGCTCCACATCGACATCCGCTACCGGGTGCGCGGCGCCAACAACCCGCGCAACCTCGTCTTCCCCTTCTACGTCATCCCCTCCGAGGACTGAGCACCCATGGCCCTGCCCGCACCCCATCTCGACGACCGCCGCTTCCAGCAGTTCGTCGACGACGCCAAGCGCTACATCCAGCAGGCGTGCCCCGAGTGGACCGACCACAACGTCTCGGACCCGGGCGTCACCCTGGTCGAGGCCGTCGCGCACATGGCGGACCAGCTCGTCTACCGGCTCAACCGGGTCCCGGAGAAGAACCACCTGGCCTTCCTCGACCTGCTGGGCGTGACGCTGTTCCCGCCCGCCGCCGCCCGCGCCGACATCACCTTCCGGCTGTCCGCTCCGCAGGCCGAGCCGGTGCTGCTGCCCACCGGCACCGAGGTGTCCACGGGGCGGACGGAGACGGAGGAGGCGGTCGTGTTCGCGACGACGGCCGATCTGACCGTCGTGCCCTGCGCGTTGACCCACCTGCTGCGCCAGGAGTCCGGGGGCGCGCCCGAGGACCGCTCGCAGGACGTGCTGGGCGGTGAGGACGTGTCGGTGTTCTCCGCGCTGCCCCAGGTCGGCGACGTGCTGCTGCTGGGCCTCTCGGCGGCGGTGCCGGACTGCGTCCTGGTCCTGGACCTGGACAGCCGGGTGGACGGCGTCGGTGTGGACCCGCGCCGGCCGCCGCTGGTGTGGGAGGCGTGGACGGCGGCCGAGGGCTGGGTCGCGTGCGAGGTCGACGAGGATTCGACGGGTGGCCTCAACAGGCCGGGCGAGGTGGTCCTGCACATGCCGTCGGGGCACGTGTCCTCGCGCCTCGGCGGCCACGAGGCGGGCTGGGTGCGCTGCCGGGTCGTGCCGCCGGTCGAGGGGCTTCCCTCGTACAGCGAGTCGCCGACCGTGCGGGCGGCCGCCGCGTTCACCATCGGCGGTACGGTGCGGGCGGCCCACGCGGAGGCGGTCCGCAACGAGCAGCTGGGCGAGTCGGAGGGCGTCCCGGGGCAGCGGGTGCGGCTCGCGCACGCGCCGGTCGTGGACCGGCCGCCGCTGCTCCTCCAGGTCGCCGAGCGGGCGGACGGCGCGGACGAGGACGATCCGGAGGCCGGCTGGCAGGAGTGGACGGTCGTCCGCGACTTCGCGTCCTCGCGCCCCGGCGACCGGCACTACACCCTCGACGCGACGACCGGTGAGATCGCCTTCGGCCCCTCCGTGCGCCAACCGGACGGCACGCTGCGCCGGTTCGGTGCGGTGCCGCCGAAGGGAGCGGCGATCCGCGCGCTCCGCTACGGCACCGGGGGCGGCCGGGCGGGCAACGTGGCCCGGGGCACGATCACCGTGCTGCGCAGCTCCATCCCGTACATCGCGCGGGTCGAGAACAGGGAGGCGGCGCGGGGCGGGGTCGACGGGGAGACCGTCGAGGAGGCCAAGGCCCGCGCGCCCATCACGCTCCGGGCGCAGGAGCGTGCCGTCACCGCCCGCGACTACGAGGAGCTGGCGCGGCGGGCGGCGCCCGAGGCCGCGCGGATCTCCTGCCTGGCGGCGGACGCGGCCGAGGCCGGCGAGAACGCGGTGCGCGTCCTGGTGGTGCCGCAGGCGGTGCCGGACCGGGGCGGGCGGCTCCGCTTCGAGCAGCTGGTGCCGGGCGAGGAGCTGCTGGCGCGGGTGACGGGTTTCCTCGACGAGCGCCGTCCGCTGGGCACCCGGCTGGCCGTCGGGCCGCCGTTCTACCAGGGCGTGACGGTGGTGGCGACGCTGCACTCCTTCCGTGCGGCCGAGGCGGAGCGGGTCCGCGCGGAGGCGCTGGACGCGCTGTACGCGTACCTGGACCCGCTGACGGGCGGGGCGCACGGCGAGGGGTGGCCGTTCGGGCGTCCGCTGCGTGCCGGCGAGGTCTTCGCGGCGCTCCAGCGGGTGCCGGGCGTGGAGCTGGTCGACGAGGTCCTGCTGCACCCGGCGGACCCGCTGACGGGCCGGCGGGGCGACACGACCGACCGGATCGAGCTGGCTCCGTCCGCGCTGCTGTTCCCCTTCGACCACCGCGTCCGCGTGATCGAGGCGCGGTGAGCGGGTCCGCCCGGGGTACGGTTCCCGGGCTCGCGACCCCGTACCCGCTGGGTGCGGCGCTGCCCGCCGTCTACGCGGAGGACGACTTCGGGCAGCGGTTCGTGAGCGGTCTGGACGTCGTCCTCGCTCCGCTGTTCAACGTCCTGGACTCGCTGGAGGCGTACTTCTCGCCGGCGCTCGCCCCGGCCGACTTCGTGGACTACCTGGCGACCTGGGTCGGCGCCGAGCTGGACGGCGGCGAGCCGCTGCCGCTGCGCCGGCACGCGGTCGCCACCGCCGTCGCGCTGCACCGGGTGCGCGGCACCCGGCAGGGTCTCGCGGCGGCTGTCCGGCTGGCGTTCGGCGTCCCCGCGGAGATCACCGAGAGCGGGGGCGCGAGCTGGTCCGCCGCTCCGCTGGGCCCGTTCCCGGGGGCTCCCGCGGCCGGGCTGCACGTCGTCCTGCGGGTCGCCGACCCGGCCTCCGTGGATCCGCACCGGCTGCGCGCGGTCGTGGCCGCGGCCCGCCCCGCCCATCTGCCGTTCACGGTCTCGGTGACCGCTTCCCGTACCTCCGAAGGAGCCTGACCCCCATGAGTGACGCGCCCCAGACCCGCCCCTGCCCGGACTGCGCGAGCCCGGTGCGGACGGCGGACCAGTCGTTCTGCGACAGTTGCGGAGCGTTCCTGCGCTGGGACACCCCGGCCGGAGCGGCGGCCACCGCCGACCGGCCCGCCCAGGACGGCACGGCGCCCGCCGCGGACCGTCCGTCTCCGACCGGTGCGCCCGGTGACGGCCGGTCCGGCCCGGCGTCCGACCAGGCGCCCGGCTCGGCGTCCGGCTCGACGCGGGGTTCGGTGGCGCCGGACGGCGCGGGCCACGCGGAGTCCGGCGCCCCCGCCGGGGCCGGTGCGACTCCGGCCGCCGCGCGCGGCACCGGGTCGGCCGCCGGTCCCGAGGTCCCCGGCGTCCCGGACGCTCCGGAGCCGCCCACCGCCGGCACGGACGCGTCGGGCGCCGAGCCGTCGGGTGCCGGCGCCTCGGCATCTGCCACGCCCGCCGCCGCGCCTGCCGCATCGTCCGCCGTCGGCTCCGAGGAGGTCACCGCGCCGCTGCCGGCCGTCGCCGCGTCACCGGAGGCCCAGGCATCGGCACCGGCGTCCGCGCCGACGGGGGCAGCCGTGCCCGCGCCCGTCCCCGTACCGGAGGCGAGGCCCTCGTCCGACGGGCCGTCGGACACGCTCGTGCGCGCGCTGCTCGTCCCGGTCCCGGGGAACCGGCCCGCCGAGCCGGCCGTCGCCGCGCCGGTGCTGCCCGCGCGCCCGGAGGCGGCGCGTCCGGCGGTGCGGGCGGCCGAGGCGGCCGTGCCGGTGCAGGGCGGCACGCCGTGCCCGGCCTGCTCGCTCGCCAACACCCCGGGCCGGCACTTCTGCCGCTTCTGCGCGACGCCGATGGTTCCCGAGCGGCTGTCCGACGCCGAGGGCCCCTACGCGGGGCGGCGGCCCGGACTCGCCCGCGACCGGAGCCGGTGGATCGTCCGCGCCCTGATCGCGACGGCGGTGGTGGCCGTGGTGGTCGGCGGGATCGTCGGCGGACCGCCGGCCGCCCGTGCGGTCCAGGACCACTTCGCCACCCGGGTCCCGGTGCACCCCGTCTCCTGGACCGCCTCGCACTCGGCCGCGAAGCGGGACCCGAAGCTGGCGGGCGACGGCTACTCCAACACCTGGTGGGGCACCGGGTACGCGGGCGACTCGGCCGGGCAGTACCTGGAGGCCACCTTCGCCGAGCCGACCGATCTGCTGAACGTGCTGATCACGCCCGGCAGTTCGAAGAACACGACTCAGGCGGACGGGCAGGCGACCCCGCGGACCTTCGACCTCGTGGTGCGGGACTCCTCGGGCGAGACGCGCGTCTCGCACCACCGCATCAACGACGGCGGCACCCAGCGCGTCGACCTCCGGGTGCGCGACGCGCTGTCGGTGCGCCTCGTCCTGGCCACGGCCTGGCGGGCGGACCCGCGCAAGCAGGTCGCCGTCGCGGAGCTGGAGTTCTTCGGCAGGTCCGTCTCCTGACGCCCGGGCCCGTCCGAGGGCGGGTCCGTCTCCTGACGCCGGACCCGCCCCGGGGCGGGCGCAGGTCCGTCTCCCGTCGGCCTGCGCCCGCCCCGGTCACTCCACCGTCCCCCACCACGCGCCGCCCCGTGCGGCGTCGGCCGCCGGGTGGTCGGGGGCGGTGTCGCCGAGGGCGAGCCGGGTGACGACGCGGTAGCGGTCGCCGCGGTAGAGCGACCGCACGTACTCGACCGGTCTGCCCGCCGTGTCGGAGGTGACGCGGTCGAAGAGCAGCGCGGGCGAGAGGACGGGCACGTCCAGGAGGGCCGCCTCCTCCTCGCTCAGGACGGTCGGCTCGATGGACTGGACGGCGTGGGCGGTCCGGATGCCGCGCCGCTCGCGCAGATGGGCGTAGAACCCGCCCTCCATGTCGGCGATGGTGAGGCCGGGGACCAGGTCGGCCGGGACGTGCAGCTGTTCCAGGGCGATCGGTGCGCCGTCGACGTACCGGAGGCGGGTGACGTGCACCAGTTCCGCCGCCGGGGAGAGCGCGAGTCTGCGGCCGATGCGCGCGCCGGCCCGTACGGTGCGGAGTTCGAGCACGGTGCTCGTCCAGCTGCCGGGGCTGCGGGGAGCGCTCGCCGCGTGGTCGTCGGCGACCAGTTCCTGGGTGATCTTGTCGGGGGCGACGAACATGCCCCGGCCGTGCTCGCGCACGAGCAGGCCGGTGGCGACGAGTTCGTCGACGGCGGCGCGCAGCGTGGGGCGCGAGACGCCCAGGGTGGCGCAGAGGGTGCGCTCGGAGGGGATGGCGTCGCCGGGGCGGCGGCCGTCGATCACGGCCAGCAGATGCTCCCGTACCCGCTCCCGCTTCAGTTCCATCCCGTGCCCTCCCCGATGCGCGCTCCCGCCGCAGGTCAGTATGCATCTCCCTCGGTCGAGGAGGTGACGAGGCCGTCGCGGGTGAAGTCGAGGCGGGAGACGATCCGGTAGCGGTCGCCCCGGTAGACCGAGTGGACGTACTCGACGGGCCGGCCGGCGGTGTCCAGGGTGAGGCGTTCGATCAGGAGCGCGGGCGAGAGGACGGGGACGTCCAGGAGCGCGGCCTCGTCCTCGCTGACGACGGTGGGTTCGATCGACTGGGTGGCCTCCTGGACGTGGACGCGGTGGTGTTCCCGCAGGTGGTCGTAGAGGTCGCCCGCCTCCAGTTCCTCCGGGCTCAGCGCGGCGCCGACGAGGTCGGCCGGGATGTGCAGGTGTTCGATGGCCATGGGGGCGCCGTCGACGAGGCGGAGCCGGGCGACGTAGAGCAGTTCGGCGGCGGGCGAGAGGCGGAGCCTGCGTCCGATGCGGGCGCCGGCCCGGACGGTGGCGGCCTCCAGGACGGTGCTCGACCAGTCGCCGGAGGCCCGGGGGACGGCGAAGGCCGTGTCGCTCGGGGCGAGTTGCTGGGTGATCTTCGCGGGGGCGACGAACATGCCCCGGCCGTGCTCGCGCACCAGCAGGCCGGTGGCGACGAGTTCGTCGACGGCGGCGCGCAGCGTGGGGCGCGAGACGCCCAGGGTGGCGCAGAGAGTGCGCTCGGAGGGGATGGCGTCGCCGGGGCCGAGGCCTTCTATCAGGCCCAGCAGGTGCTCCCGTACCCGCTCCCGCTTCAGCACCCCGCTGGAGGAGCCGTCCTTCATGCCACTCTCCCTGACTGGTCAACTGGTAAGGCCGATGGTAGCCGAACGAGTCGACCTGTCACCGGGTGAACAGCACATGTTTTTCAGGGGATTGACGGCTCCACTGGTCCATGCCACCTTCTGGTCACACACCTGACCACTTGACCAATTGGTCAACCATCCATCGAGGTGCCCGTGAAGATCCGTCCCCCCGCAGGCCTCCGCTCCGGCCCCGTGGCCGGCCCCCTCGCCCTCGTCGCGGCCGTCGCCCTGGCCGCCACGGCCTGCAGCGCCCCGGAGGACCCGGCCGCCTCCGGCGGACCGGAGAAGGTCACCGTCTGGATCATGAAGGACAGCGTCACCGACGCGTTCCTCACCCGCTTCAGAGCCGGCTTCGAGGCCGAGCACGCGGACATCGACCTCGACATCCAGATCCAGGAGTGGGACGGCATCGGCGAGAAGGTCACCGCCGCCCTCGCCAGCAAGGACGCCCCGGACGTCATCGAGGTCGGCAACACCCAGGTCGCGCAGTACGCGGCGAGCGGCGGCGTGCGCGATCTCGGCGACAGGACCGGCGAGTTGAACGGCGCCGACTGGCTCCCCGGACTCGCCGGCCCCGGCAAGGTGGACGGCAGGCAGTACGGCATCCCCTGGTACGCGGCCAACCGCGTCGTCATCTACCACAAGGACCTCTTCGCCCGGGCCGGCATCACCGCGCCGCCGAAGACGCAGGACGAGTGGCTGGCCGTCACGGCGAAGCTCAACAAGGGCGCCACGCAGGGGATCTACCTCCCCGGGCAGAACTGGTACACCCTGTCCGGCTTCGTCTGGGAGGCCGGCGGCGACCTCGCCGTCCGGGAAGGCGCCGCCTGGAAGGGCTCGCTCGACACCCCCCAGGCCCTCGCCGGAATGGACTTCTACCGGCGGCTCCAGGCCCTCGGCAAGGGCCCCAAGGACTCCGACGAGGCCAAGCCGCCGCAGGCCGAGGTCTTCGCGAAGGGGGACGTCGCCCAGATCGTCGCCGTACCCGGCGGCGCGAAGATCGTCGAGGAGATCAACCCCGCGCTCAAGGGGAAGCTGGGCTTCTTCCCCGTACCCGGCAGAACGGCGGAGAAGCCCGGAGCGGTCTTCACCGGCGGCTCCGACCTCATCGTCCCCGAGGCGTCCCGGCACCCCGACGCCGCCTACCAGGTGGTCAAGGCGCTGGCAGGCGAGAAGTGGCAGACGGACATGGCGAAGACGATGAGCTACGTCCCCAACCGCACCTCCCTCGCGCACGTCATCCAGGACGACGAGGGCACCGCCGCCATGGCCGCCGGCGCCGCGCAGGGCCGGGCGACGCCGAACTCCCCGCAGTGGGCCGCCGTCGAGGCCACCAACCCCATCAAGCAGTACATGACCGCCGTGCTCACCGGCACCGATCCGGCACGGGCGGCGGCGACCGCGTCCGCGAGCATCACCCGGACCCTCGGCTCGTGAGGCGACCCCACGGGCCGGACCTCCGGCCCTATCTCCTGATCGCCCCCACCGTCCTCGGCGGCGCCCTCCTCCTCGGGTACCCGCTGGCCCGCAACCTGCTGATCTCCTTCCAGGAGTACGGCATGGGCGAGCTCATCCGCGGTGGCGCTGACTTCGTGGGGTTCCGCAACTACCGGACCGTCCTGGCCGACCCCGAGTTCTGGGAGGTCGTCCGGCGCACCCTCTGGTGGACGCTGGTGAACGTCATGCTGATCATGGTGATCGGCACGCTGGTCGCGCTGATGATGCAGCGGCTCGGCCGGCGGATGCGGATCCTGGTGACGAGCGGCCTCGTCCTCGCCTGGGCGAGCCCGGTGATCGCCACCACGACGGTCTTCCAGTGGCTCTTCGCCTCGCGCCTCGGCGTGGTCAACTGGGTGCTCGTCCACCTCGGGTTCGAGTCCTTCGAGGGCTACTCCTGGCTGGCCGACGGGCCCGCCGCGTTCACCGTCCTGGTCCTGCTGGTGGTCTGGCAGTCGGTGCCGTTCGCCGCGATCACCCTCCACTCGGCCCTGCTCACCGTCCCGGCCGAGCTGTACGAGTCGGCCCGGCTCGACGGGGCCGACGGCCGGCGGATCTTCCGGTCGGTCACCCTGCCCCTGCTGAGGCCGATCTTCGGACTCGTCCTGTGCCTCGAAGTCATCTGGGTCTTCCGCTGCTTCGCCCAGATCTGGGCCGTCACCAGGGGCGGCCCCGGCGAGGCGACCACCACCCTGCCCGTCTACGCCTACCGGGTCGCCCAGTCCCTGCACCGGTACGACCTGGGCGCGGCCGTCTCCACCCTCACCGTGCTCCTCCTCGTCGCCGTGCTCATCGCCTACTTCCGCCAGCTGCTCCGACAGGAGGCCGAACGGTGACCCCGCGCGCCCTGCGCCGACTCCCCCTGAACACCGCGGCGACGCTCGTCTTCGTCCTCGCCGTCTTCCCGGTGTACTGGATGGTCCTCACCGCCTTCCGGCCCACCCGCGACATCCAGTCCGAGACCCCGCGGTTCCTGCCCGGCGCCGTGACCCTGGAGCACTTCCGGCACGCCGTCGCCGCGGACGGCTTCTGGACCTTCTGGCGCAACAGCCTGCTCGTCACCGCCGGGTGCGTCCTGCTCGCCCTGGTCGTGGCGCTGGCCGCCGCGTTCGCCGTGGCGCGGCTGCGCTGGCGCGGCCGGCGCGGCTTCCTGCTGATGGTCTTCCTCGCGCAGGTGGCGCCCTGGGAAGCGCTGCTGATCCCGATGTACGTGATCGCCCGGGACGCCGACCTGCTCGACCGGCTCGCGACCCTCAGCCTGATCTACTTCATGATCACCCTGCCGTTCACCGTCGTCACCCTCCGCTCGTTCCTCGCCGGGGTCCCGGCGGAGCTCGAAGAGGCCGCCCAGGTCGACGGCTGCACCCGCGCCGGCGCGTTCCGCCGGGTGACCCTGCCCCTGCTCGCCCCGGGACTCCTGGCCACCTCGCTCTTCGGCTTCATCACCGCCTGGAACGAGTTCGCCTTCGCCAACATGCTGATCATCAAGAACCAGGACGACCGCACCCTGCCCGTCTGGCTCTCGTCCTTCTCCAACGTCTTCGGCACCGACTGGGGCGCCACCATGGCCGCCTCCACGCTCTTCGCCCTGCCCGTCCTCGTCCTCTTCCTGGTCCTGCAGGGCCGGGTCGCCGCCGGGATGACCGGCGGAGCCGTGAAGGGATAACGCACCGCGATGCCCCTGCCCCGACTCGTTCCCGAACCCACCCACCTCTCGGTCCTCGCCGGCCTGTTCACCTTCGACGCCGCGACCACGCTCAAGGTCACCCCCGGCGCCGAGGGCGCGGCCGACCTGCTGCGCGCCCTGCTCGCACCGGCGACCGGCCTGACCCTGCCCGCGCGCCCCGACGGCTCCGTCGTCCTGGCCCTCGACCGCGCCCTGACCGGCCTCGGCGACGAGGGGTACGGGCTGACCGTCGGCACCGAGGGGGTGCTGCTGCGGGCCGCCGACCCCCGGGGCCTCCTGGCCGGCGTCCAGACCCTCCGCCAGCTCCTGCCCGTCGAAGCCCTCCTCACGGACCCGGTGCCCGGCGTCGCCTGGTCGATCCCCTGCGCGCAGATCACCGACGTCCCCCGCTTCCCCTGGCGCGGCTCCATGCTCGACGTCGCCCGCCGCTTCCGGCCCGTCTCCTACCTCCGGCGGTACGTCGACCTCCTCGCCCTCCACAAACTCAACGTCCTCCACCTCCACCTCACCGACGACCAGGGCTGGCGCATGCCGGTCCCCGCCCTCCCCCGGCTCACCGAGGTCGGCGGCCTGCCGCACGGCGGTGCCTACACGCGTGCCGAACTCGCCGGCCTGGTCGCGTACGCGGCGGAGCGCGGCGTCACCGTCGTGCCCGAGATCGAGATGCCCGGTCACGTCCGGGCCGCCCTCGCCGCGTACCCCGCACTCGGCAACCACCCCGGCCGCACCTACGAGGTGTGGGACCGGTGGGGCGTCTGCGACACCATCCTCGGCGTCCACGACGAGGCCCTCGACTTCTGCCGCACCGTCCTCGACGAGGTGATGGACGTCTTCCCCTCCCCGTACGTCCACATCGGCGGCGAGGAGTGCCCCACCACCGAGTGGCACGCCTCCCCGGACGCGCGCCGCAGGGCCGCCGCCGAGGGGCTGGCGGGGCCCGACGCCCTGCACGGCTGGTTCATGGAGCGGGTCGGACGCCACCTCCTCGACGCCGGCCGCCGGCCGCTCAGCTGGACCGAGAACGGCGCCGACCTCCCGCCGTACTTCACCGTCATGCCGTGGCGCGACGCCGACCACGGACGCACCGCCGTCCGCCGCGGCCACGAGGTCGTCATGGCACCCCACCGCACCACGTACCTCGACTACCCCCAGTCCGCGGGCCCGGCGGAACCGCCCGGCCAGGCCGGCGAGGTCGTCGACCTGCGGGCCGTCCACGGCAACGACCCGGCGCCCGCCGACTGGAGCCCCGAGGAGGCGGCCCGGGTCCTCGGCTCCCAGGCCCAGCTGTGGACCGAGTACGTGCCGACCGCCGCGCACGCCGAATACCTCACCTTCCCCCGGCTCTGCGCGCTCGCCGAGGTCGTCTGGACCGGCCGCCACGACTGGCCCGGCTTCCGGGAGCGCCTGCGCCACCACCGGACCCGGCTCGACGCCCTCGGGGTGCCGCGCCGTCTTTCCCCCACGACCCCGGCCGCCGGCCGGACCCCACTCAAGGAGGACTTGTCATGAGCGACCCGTCGAGGAACAGGAAGCCGCGGATCCGTGCCGCGCTCGCCGTCGCCGCGGTGACCGGGCTCGGCGCCACCGCACTCACCGCGCTTCCGGCGGCCGCGGCCGGCGAGGCCGTCACCGTCCAGTACCGGCAGAGCGCCACCGGAAGCGACCAGGTCGAGCCCTGGCTGAAGGTCGTCAACACCGGCTCCTCCGGCCTCCCGCTGAACCAGGTCAAGGTCCGCTACTACTTCAAGGCCGACGCGGGGGCCTCGTACACCTACGCCTGCTCCTGGGCCGTGAAGGGCTGCGCGAACCTGACCGGCACCTTCGGCACCCTCGCGCACCCCACCGCGACCGCCGACCGCTACCTCGAGGTCGGCTTCACCGCCGGCGCCGGCACCCTCGCCCCGGGCGCGGACACCGGCGACATGCAGCTGCGCTTCCACCGCTCCGACTGGCAGCCGCTGAACCAGAACGACGACTACTCCTTCGGCCCGGCCCAGACCTCGTACACCGCCTGGTCCAAGGTCACCGCCACCGTGGCCGGCGTCCCGGTCTGGGGCACCTCCCCCACCGGCGACGGCCCCACGCCGACGCCCACGCCGACCGACCCGACCACTCCGCCGCCCGCGGGCGCCGCGCTCTTCGACGACTTCGACTACACGGGGCACACCGACCCGGCCGTCAACGCCCACGGCTGGAGCGTGCGTTCCAACGCGGGCGGCCCCGGCGTGCCGGGCGCCACCTGGGCCCCGGAGAACGTCACCTTCGCGAAGGAGGGCACGAACTCGATCATGAACCTCCGGACCTCCACCGCCGGGACCGGCGAGTCCACCCGGCACACCGAGATCCTCACCCGCGCCACGAAGTTCAGGAACGGCACCTACGCGGCGCGCGTCCGCTTCTCCGACGCACCGCTGTCCGGGCCCGACGGCGACCGCGTCGTCCAGACCTTCTTCACCATCAACGACCTCAAGGCCCCCATGGCCGACGACTACGCCGAGTACGACTTCGAGTACCTGCCGAACGGCGGCTGGGGCGAGCCCGCGAACATCCTCTACACCACCTCCTGGGAGACCTACCGCCCCGACCCCTGGGAGGCCGTCAACCAGCACTCCGAGTCGCGCACCAGCTATGCCGGCTGGCACGACCTCGTCCTCACCATCGACGACAACGCGATCGTCTACTACGTCGACGGCCAGGAGTTCGGCCGGCACGACGCCCGCTACCTCCCCGAACGCCCCATGTCCATCAACTTCAACCAGTGGCTGATCGACCTCGCCGGGCAGACGTCGACCACCCCGCGCGCCTACGACCAGAAGGTCGACTACGTCCTCCACGTCAAGGACCGGGTCCTCACCCCGGCCCAGGTGGCCGCCGAGGTAGCCGCCTACCGCTCGGCCGGCACCGCCTTCGAGGACACCGTCCCCGCCGCACCGTGACCCCCGGGGGCCCGGTCCCGCACGGGACCGGGCCCCACCCGCCCCCGCCGGGTTCCCGCCCCTGGCCGGGCTTCCTCGCGGACCCGTCACGGACGTGTTGCGCTCCTGCCGAACGGCACGCCGTAGGGTGCTCGCCATGGGCGAGACGGGCGGGTTGCGGGAGCGCAAGAAGCGGCAGATGTACGCGCGGTTGTCGGACACGGCGATCGGGATGTTCGTGGAACGGGGGTTCGAGGAGGTGACGGTCGCCGACGTGGCGGCGGCGGTCGACGTCTCGAAGCCGACGCTGTTCCGGTACTTCCCGACCAAGGAGGACCTGGTCCTGCACCGGCTGGCGGACCACGAGGGCGAGGCGGGGAGGGTCGTGGCGGAGCGGCCCGACGGGACCTCGCCGCTGGAGGCCCTGCGGAACCACTTCCTGGACGGGCTGGCCCGGCGCGATCCGGTGACGGGACTGAACGACGACGACGAGGTCCTGGCGTTCCACCGGCTGGTGTACGCGACGCCGTCGGTGGTCGCGCGCCTGCACGCGTACGTCGAGCGGAACGAGGCGATCCTGGCCGAGGCTCTCGGCGGCGGCACCCCGGCACGGCTGGCCGCGGGTCAGGTCGTCGCCGTCCAGCGGGTCCTCGCGCGGGAGAACTGGACGCGGATCACGACGGGCGACAGCGCGGACGCGCTCTATCCCGAGGCGGTCGCCGTGGCCTCGGCGGCGTTCGGTCAGCTCGGCACCGGAGTGACCGTCCTGGTCTGACCCGCCCTCGCAAAATCGTTACTCAGTTACATATTTTTTCTGGTTGCATTACTGTGGCCGCATGCCGCACTCCGATTCCTCGCTCCGTGACGCCCTCAGCCGGGAACGCGCCCACCACGACGCCTGCCGGGCCGCCCTGACCGCCATGATCGACGGCGCTCGGGAGCAGGTCACCGTCGGTGAGCACGCCTCCGCGTCCGGCGCCGACGCCGAGGTGCTCGGCCGGCAGCTGCGCGGCCAGGCGAGGGAACTGCGCGAACTGCCCCCGGGCCAGCTGTTCTTCGGACGCCTCTACTTCGCCCGCGCCGACCCGGCCGCGGGCGACCACGCCGGGCAGACCTACCACCTCGGACGCATGCGCATCGCCCGCGAGCCCTCGGCACCACCCCTCGTGGTCGACTGGCGCGCACCGGTGGCACGCGCCTTCTACCAGGCCGGCACCCGCGACCCGAGGGGCGTCGCCGTCCGCCGCCGGTTCGGGTGGTCGGCGACGGGCCGCGGCGACTCGGCCGACCTGACCGGCCTGGAGGACGAGCACCTCGTCAAGGGCCGTCCGGGCGCCGACGGATCGCGGCCGAGCGACATCGTCACGGCCGAGATCGAGCGCCCCCGCACCGGTCCCATGCGGGACATCGCCGCGACCATCCAGCCCGAACAGGACGACCTCGTCCGCGAGGACTTCGCCGCCTCCCTCTGCGTCCAGGGCGCCCCGGGCACGGGGAAGACCGCCGTCGGACTGCACCGCGCCGCGTATCTGCTCTACACCCATCCGCAGCGCGTCCGGCGGGGCGGCATGCTGATCCTCGGCCCCCACCGGGCGTTCCTGTCCTACATCTCCGAAGTCCTGCCCGCGCTCGGCGAGACGGGGGTCAGGCAGTCCACCCTGGACGACGAGATCGCCCGCCATCCGGTCGGCGCCGAGGACGGGGCGGAGACCGCGGCGGTCAAGCACGACGCGCGCATGGCGGAGGTCCTCCACCGCGCGCTGTACGCGCACGTCCGCGCCGGGGCGGCGACGCCGCTGGTGGTCCCGGACGGCTCGTACCGGTGGCGGGTGCCCGCGGACGAGCTGGAGGGGATCGTCGCCGACGTGCGCGCGGAGGACCTCGCCTACGCGGTGGGGCGCGAGCGGGTCCGCGACCGCGTCGTCGCCGCCGTGCGGGCGCGGGCGGAGCGCCGTGCGGGCCCCCGCACGCCCGGCTGGATCCGGAGGACGTCACGGGCGAGACCGGTCACCGCCCTGCTCGACGCCGTGTGGCCCGCCGTCCGACCCGAACGGGTCCTCACGGAGGTGCTGACGCAGCCGGACGCGCTCGCCGCCGCGGCCGAGGGCGTCCTCGACGCGTCCGAGCAGCGGGCGCTGCTCCGGTCGGGCCCGTCGCGCTCCACCGGGGCGGCCCGCTGGTCCGCGGCCGACCTGGTCCTGCTCGACGAGCTCGCCGGCCTGATCGAACGCCCGGGGAGTTACGGGCACGTGGTCGTCGACGAGGCGCAGGACCTGTCGCCGATGCAGTGCCGCGCCATCGCACGCCGGTCGGCCTTCGCGTCGCTCACCGTCCTCGGCGACCTCGCCCAGGGCACGGCCCCCTGGGCCGCCCGCGACTGGCCTCGGCTCCTCGCCCACCTGGCCAAGCCCGGCACCGTCGTCGCCCCGCTCACCACGGGCTTCCGCGTTCCGCGCGCGGTCGCCGAACTCGCCAACCGGCTCCTGCCCCACCTCGACGTCGACGTGCCGCCGGCCCGCTCCCTGCGCCTCGACGGCAGCGCGACGATCGAGGCCACGCGTGACACGGCCGCGGCGGTGGTCGAGGCCGTGACCCGCGCACGGGAAGGGGCGGGTTCCGTCGGCGTCATCGCCGCCGACTCCGCCACGGACGCGCTGCGGGACGCACTGGACGCGGCCGGTGTCCGGACGGCGGGGCCGGAGGTCCTCGGAGAGCGCGTCAGCCTGGTCCCGGCGACGGCGGCGAAGGGACTCGAGTACGACCACGTGATCGTCGTCGAGCCCGCGGACATCGTGGAGGCCGAACCCCGGGGCCTGAACCGTCTCTACGTCGTCCTCACCCGGGCGGTGTCGGAGCTCCACGTCGTCCACGCCAAACCCCTGCCGGCCGCTCTCGCACCGGCGTGAGGGCGCCCCGGCCGCAGGCCCGCGGCTTCCGCGGGCAGCGGCGAGGGGGTGTCCTGTCGATCATGAGCGCGCCGGATGAGGGTGCTGACGACGACGTGTGAGGGAGCCGTCGTGAAATCAGACGGTCAGCGTGTCGAGCAGCGCACCGGGAGCGTACGGAACCACCTGGACGCGCTCCGGCAGTCGTGCGGCGACCCTCTCCACGACCCTGAGCGTCTCCTCCGGCCGCAGCAGGGGAGAGAAGCGCAGTTCCACGTGCAGTCGGGGGCCGTCCTTCTCCGCCGAGATCCGGAAGCGCGGGCTGCCGATCTCGTGGCTACGTTCGCGCAGCACGGTGATGGCGTGTCCTTCGTGGCCGACGGCGACTCCCGGAAGGTCGCGGACCGCCGCGAAGCAGTCGGCCGGCGCGAGGACGCCGGAAGTGCCGTCCCGAGGTACGCAGTCCTGTTCGCGCCCCAGAGGGCGAAAACCGGACCCAGCCCACAGCGGGCACGGTTCCCCGGGGTCCCGGAGAGCAGTCGCACGGGAGCGCCCGTGAACTCCGGTCCCTCCCGCGCGAGGATGCGCGCGGCGAGTTCGAGGCGGTCGGGGCCGATGACGGGTACGACGGTCGCGTCGGGGCCGTGGCCGAGACCCGCGAGGCCCCTCCGGGCGGTGGACGAACGCGGATACCGGAGCGGGCCGTGCCGGGCGGCCCCGTACTCACGGATCAGACCGGCCCGGTCGACAGGTCGGACAGGGCCTAGGGGCGGGCGGCGGCGCGGGACGTCGTGCCGGTGGTCACGGTGCGGCCGAGTGCGAGGAGGCTGAGGCCGAACATGAGGACGCCGAGGGGGACGTGGACGGAGGGCACGCGGGCGATGCCCGACACGACCTGCGCCGAGGCGAGGACGAGGAAACCGGAGGAGTGGAGGATGGCGCGGGGCGAACCGCCGCCGGGGCGCCAGGCGAGGATCGCGGCGACGACGTACAGCATGGTCGCGCCGTACATGACGCGGGCGCCGACGCCGTGGAGCAGCTCGCCGTACGACGTGGAGAGCAGCAGGCCCGCGGAGACCGCCTGGAGGAACAGGGTCAGGGTCTGCAGGGCGATCGAGACCCGCAGGAACGTGTGACTGCGCTGTGCTGCCGTGGTGTTGGTGGCCATGGTGCGGTCCCCTCTTCTGCCTCGCGGCGGTGGGTCGGTACGTTCTCGATGGTTCGACGACGCAGGGGCGCGAAGTGTGAGTGAGACGCCGGTCACGTCCATGGGTGAGATGATCATTTCGTCGTGCCGGAGGTCGGGCGGGCGAGAAGAACGAGGGAGCGGTCGCGAGCATGAGCACCACAGCCGGGCAGGCGCAGGACCGTCGCGGGCCCGATCCGGGCGACGTCGTCGACGAGCGGGGCCACCTCACCAATCTCGCCTACCGGCTGCTCGGTTCCCTCGCCGAGGCCGAGGACGCCGTGCAGGAGACGTACACCCGCTGGTACGCGATGACGAGGCGCCAGCAGGAGGCGATCGAGTCGCCCGGCGCCTGGCTGACGACGGTGGCGGGGCGCATCTGCCTGGACGTGCTCGGCTCGGCGCGGGCCCGGCGCGAACGCTACGTCGGGGCGTGGCTGCCGGAACCGCTGCCCGACCGCACGGAGTGGTTCAGCGGACGGTCCGCGGACGGCGGGGCCGACCCGGCCGACCGGGTCACCCTGGACGAGTCGGTGAACATGGCCTTCCTCGTCGTCCTGGAGTCGATGACCCCGGCCGAGCGCGTGGCGTTCATCCTGCACGACGTCTTCCGCTACCCCTTCCCCGAGGTCGCCGGCATCGTCGGCCGCACCCCCGCGGCCTGCCGGCAGCTGGCGACCTCGGGGCGGCGGCGGGTCCGCGACGCGAAGGCCGCGGCGGCACCCGCGGCGGGGCAGGCCGCTCTGGTGCGGGACTTCAAGGAGGCGTGGGAGGCGAAGGACATCAAGGCCCTCGTCGGCCTCCTCGATCCCGCCGCCACGATGACCTCGGACGGCGGGGGCCTGGTCGGCACCGTCCTTCGCCCGGTCGAGGGCGGTGACCTCATCGCCCAGTACCTGATCCACATCTCCGACAAGGCCCCGGGGCTGGCGCTCCTGGAGCGCACGGTCAACGGCCGTCCGGGGCTGGTCGCTCAGCACTCCGGCACGACCGTGACGGTCGCCGCGTTCGACTTCGACGGCGGACGCGTCACGCGCATCTGGGCGGTCCGCAACCCGGAGAAGCTCCGCCCCTGGACGGAGCCGGGCGGGGTGTCCGGTACGGAGGGGTAGGGCGTACGGAGGAGCCCCGGGTGGGACGGACGGGGCGAGAGCCGTCGCCGTGGGTACGGCGACGGCTCTCGTGAGCGGGGCGGGGGCGGGGACGAGGGTGGAGAGAGGACGGGGACGGGTCAGGGGCAGCTGATGCGGGTGTCGCCCGCGTCGGTGGTGCAGGTGTCCGTGCCGAGGCCGCCGTTGGCGGTGTCGTTGCCCTGGACGCCGTCGGTGGTGGTGAGGCGGTCGTTGCCGTAGTAGCCGGTCAGGGTGTCGTTGCCCGGGCCGCCGTTCAGGGTGTCGTCGCCGAAGCCGCCGTCGGTGCTGTCGTTGCCGAAGCCGCCGTGGACGGTGTCGTTGCCGTAGCCGGCGCGGACGGTGTCGTTGCCGCCGAGGGCGCAGATCACGTCGTTGGCGTAGCCGCCGGTGAGGGTGTCGGCATTGCTGGTGCCGATGATCGTGCAACCGCGGGCGTTGTTGACCGGGGTGGTCGCGACGGCCATGTTGTTGCCGGCCGCCGGGTCCTGCGGCGACCCGGACGCGGTCGCCGTGTGGGTGATCGTGCCGGTGGAGCGGGGCTCGGCCGTCAGCGTGACCGCGGCGCTCGCGCCGGGGGCCAGGGAGCCGAGGGCGCAGGTGGCCGTCGTCGCCGTGGTCGTGCAGCCGCCCTGCGACGAGGTGGCCGAGGTGAGGGTGACGCCGGCGCCGGAGAGCGTGTCGGAGAGGGTGACGCCGGTCGCGGTGGCGGTGGAGGCCGCGGAGTTGGCGACGGTCACCGTGTAGGTGGTCCGGTCGCCGATGCTGACGGGGGCCGTGGGGGCCTGGGTCACCACGAGGTCGGCCCGGGGAGCGGGCGGCGGTGTGCCGTCGCCGCCCTGGTAGCGGGCGAGCGAGAAGGCGAAGCCCGCCCCGTGGCCGCCCGCGACGATCTTCCCGTCGGGCTGGACGAGGACGGCGCGGGCCTCGTCGAAGTCGCCGAAGCCGGTGACGGCGAACCCGTCGCCGCCGAAGCCGGTGTCGACGCTGCCGTCGGCGTGGAAGCGGGCGAGGCCGAAGTCGTTCGCCTCGGCGCTCGCGGGGTCGTCGGCCCGGCCTGCGAGGACGATCTCGCCGTTGGTCTGGAGTGCCATGCCGTAGGCGGTCCCGCCGTCGCCGGGGAAGGCGACGGAGGTGCGCCCGCCGGTGCCGAAGCCGGCGTCGGGGGTGCCGTTGGCGTTGTAGCGGGCCACGGAGAAGAAGCAGCAGCCGCCGCCCTCCTCCGCGACCACCTCGGTGGTGCCCGCCACGACGATCTTGCCGTCCGACGGCTGGATCGCCACCGCGTTGGCCGTGTGGGCGCCGCCGCCGAAGTCGCTGGTCACCACGCCGTCGCCGCCGAAGCCGGTGTCGAGGCCGCCGCCGGGCAGGTAGCGGGCCAGCGCGAAGCCGCCGTCGCTGCTCAGCCCGGCCATGACGAGCTTCCCGTCGGCCTGCCGCGCGAGGTCGTGCCCCTCCGCGTACCCGGGGAGGGGCGTGGTCACCCGGCCGCCGGTCCCGAACGCCGGGTCCAGGTCTCCGGGTGCGGCCAGCGCGGTGCCGGGCAGCGCGAGTGCGAGCGCCAGGCCGCACGCGGCGAGCGCCCCGGCCCTCCCGCCTGCTCCGCGGTGCCGTCCCGCCGGTCTGAGGTGTACATGGGTCATGGGAGCGGGAACCTCCGTCTTCGCTGGTGTACGGGCAGCGCACAGCTTCCTCGCGGCACTCCCCCGGCTCCCGCCCGGACCGGGCCGTACTGCGCCCGCTGGCCCCCGGGAACCACTCCCGTGAGCGAGCGCGCACGGCGCCTTGCGTGCACGGCGTCCCGCGTGCACGGCGTCCCGCGGGCGCGGCTCCGTCCCGGGTCCGCCTCGGGGTCCGCTCCGTAGGCGGCCTGAGGCCCTGGATACGCTGCCCGTCATGCGCGAGACCACGACCAGCGACGCGACCCGGCGCGAGCCACTGGTCCTCGACGCCGGGCAGGTGGCGTCCGATCCGGGGCTCCGGGCGCGGTTCGCCGGGTCGGCCCACGGGATCCTGGCCGACCTGGTGCGCGGGGGTGCCGCGCTCGGCTGGGTCGAGCCGCCGACGGCGGACGAGGTGGCGCGGCTCCTCGACGGCGTGGTCGCTGCGGTGCGCGCCGGTGACGCGAGCCTGCGGGCCGCGTACGTCGACGGCCGGCTGGTCGGGCTCGGGTACTGGCTGCGCTACGCGCGGCCGACCCACCGCCCGCACGCCGACCTGGAGAAGGTCGCGGTGGACGGCGCCGCCCACGGGCAGGGGATCGGCCGGGCCCTCACCGCGGCCCTGATCGGCGACGCCGAGCGGGCCGGAATCGAGGTCCTCACCCTGGACGCCCGCGGCGACAACACCCGTGCCCTCGCTCTGTACCGGTCGCTGGGGTTCGGCGAGTACGGCCGCCTCCCCGACTTCGTCGCCGTCGGGGAACGCCGCTACGACAAGGTCTTCTGCATGCTGGACCTCCGCCGGGGGCGCTGACCGCCCGTACCGCACGGCCCGGCTGCACGGCCTCCCCGGCGGATCTGCGGCGATTCGCCGGCGGGCCCGTCCCGGAGTCACGCGCGCCCTCGGACCTCCAGGTCGCATGAAGGCGGTCTCCAGCCGGCGGCGCAGGTGGTGGGAGAGCGGGTCGAGCAGGTCGGCGCGGACCACGGGCAGGGAGAGGGCCAGGGCGGCGGGGACGGTGATGGGGAGGGCGGCGCAGACGCTGCCGGGGGCGTACTCCTCGCGTTCCTGGACCGCGTGTCCCCTGCGGAGCCGGGAGAGCTTGTGGAGCAGCACGTCGGCGTCGGGGACGGTGTACGGGGTGAGGGGTTCGACGGGGTGGCGGGCCAGGTGGTCGCGGCGGGCGTCGGGGGCGAGTCGGGAGAGCAGGCACTGGCCGATCGCGTGGGCGTGGGCGGTGCGCCGGAAGTCCGCCCATTGCTCCGCGGCGGGTGTTCCGGGCCCGGAGGACCGGCCGACCATCCTGACCTCGCCCTCGTCGTACCAGGCGTAGTAGATGGCGGCTCCGGTCTGGTCGCGCAGCGCGTCGAGCCGGCTCTGCAGGTCGCGGGCGTTGGCCTGTTCCGGTACGGCTCCGCCGAGGCGGGCCGTGGCGGCGGTGATGAGGTAGCGGCCGCCGTCGCGCTGCAGGTAGCCGTCGTGGGTGAGGGTGCGGAGCAGGTGGTAGGTGGTGCCGATGGGGATGTCGGTGCGCCGGGCGAGGTGTTTGGCGGTGGAGCGCGCGGGGTCCTCGGCGACGGCTTCGAGCAGGCGCATGGCCCGCCGGACGGATCCGATGAGCGTGGGGCCTGCTGGGCTGGGTGGCGTCGTGGCGGGGTTCCCCCTGGGGAGGCCTCTCCTGGCCGTGTGCGTCGGAGAGGCCCGTGGTTCGTTGTCGGGTGCGGTGCGGGGGGGGCGACCCGGCCGTACGTTCCCCCCCGGATCCGTACGTCCTTCGTGTGGTCTCCCCCGCATGGCCCACCATGCCGACACCCTGCCTGACCAGGGCCATTCGACACGAGCGGCGCGGGCCCCGGGCGGGGCCCGCGCCGTTCGCGGGTCGGGAGCGGTCCGTGGACCGCCGGGACTACGGGTTGATGTTGATCTTGAAGGTCGATGTGGTGTTGCGTACGTCGACCGCGTTGCCGTTCAGTTCGAGGCCGTTGAACGTCACTTCGCCCACCGCCGGGCCCTGGCCGGACTCCGGCATCTCGTTGGCCCAGAGGCCGAAGCCGGACTTGGCGTCGTAGGCGTCACCGCTCTTGCGGGCGCCGGTGACGGAGACGTCGGTGAAGACCGTGTCCTTGATGGGGAACTGCGGCTGGCCGCCGACGTAGTTCGTCTGGAACATCACCCCGCTGTAGGTGGGGTCGACGATGTCGACGTGGTTGACCCTGATGCCCTGGAAGACCTTCGAGGCGGAGAAGACCCAGATGCCGGGGAAGGTCTGCGAGCCCCAGAAGTGGCCGCCGGCCCGGACGACGGAGATGTTCTCGAAGGTGGTCGGTCCGGTGCCGAAGCCGTTCATCGGGTAGCCGAAGTCGAGCGACGAGATGGTGATCCCGGAGTAGACGAGCGTGTCGGCGATGTGGATGTTGCGGAAGGTGTTGTCGTAGCCGCCGTAGACGGCCACGCCGGCCGCCCGCCAGGTCAGGGTGGTGGTGAGGTTCTCGTAGACGTTGTTCTTCATGTCGGCGCCGCCGGCGTCGATCGCGGAGAACAGGGCGAAGCTGTCGTCGCCCGTCGCCCGGGCGTCGTTGTTGGTGACGAGGTTGTCCGTGGATCCGTTGGTCATGTTGACGCCGTCGGCGAAGAGGTTGCGGATCCGGGAGTTCTTGATGGTCATGCGGTCGGTGTTGGCGCCCCAGTAGAGGCAGACCATGTGCTCGTTCCAGATGTCGTCGATGACGATGTCGGACACGTTGGAGAAGTCGAACACCTTGCCCGGGCCGTCGATCCGCGAGGTGTAGTTGCCGAAGTAGGCGAAGCCCTTGAAGAGGGAGCCCTTCGCCGACGCCTCGGCGCGGAAGCCGACGTCGGTGTTGTCCTGGGTCGAGGGGGCGTGGAAGGCCGTGTACCACGGTCCCGCGCCGACGACCTTGACGGGCTTGCCGTACACCTGGAACTTGCTCGACGTCTGGTAGTCGCCCGGCGGCAGGTAGACGCCGACGAGGGTGCCGGTGGTGTCCATGCGGACCTTGTCCAGGGCGTTCTGCACGTCCTGGTGCGTGGTGCCGGCCGGCACGGTGTACGCGGCCGGGTCGGGGTTGGCTGCTGGGGCGACCTGCTCCAGGTTCACGAAGTCGATCGCGTACGTGGAGGTGTTGGCCGCGTCCTTCTGGAGCCGGATCTTCGCGCCCGCCGGGACCGTCTCGCCGAGGAGGAGGTGGGCCTCGTCGTAGATGTGGCGCGGGGCGCCGGAGCCCGGGGAGTTGCCGGGCGCGGTCTCGTTGCCGTACAGCCAGGCGTACTTCGAGGTGAGCGGGAGCGCCTTCTTGAACACGCCGTCGACGTAGAGGGAGAGGGTGGAGTCGATGCCGCCCCCGCCGGGGGCGTCGGGGATCGAGAAGCGGGTGACCAGGGTGTTGGTGGCGGCGCGGGTGGTGAACTCGACGTACTCGCCCGTCGCGTCCAGGCTGACGGCCTTGCGGCCGGAGGCCTCGCCGGCGATGTCGCCGACGGTCCGGTTGGGCCCGACGACGGTGGCGCCGCCGCCCGCGGTGCCGTCCTCGGCCTCGTACATGTCGTACGGCATGTTGGCGCCGCGTCCGACGAACAGCGGCTGGGTGGAGGTGTTGTTCGCCCGCTTGGCCGGCGGCTCGTTGGCGTCGTCGGCGAGGACGGTCCGCACGGTGTACGAGCCGTTGGCCGCGGTCCACGGGCCGAGGGCCACCACGGCGGTGGCACCGGCGGCGAGGGTCCCGGTGTGGGATCCGGTGAGGGTCTTGACCGTGGTGCCCCGGGAGTCGACGAGGCTGAGGGTGACGCCGTGGCCGCCCGCGGCGCTGGCGTCGGTGCCCTGGTTCCGCACGGTCGCCCTGAACGTGACGGTGTCGCCCGCGGCCGGGCTGGACGGCGTGGTCGTCACCGAGGCGGTGACGAGGTCGGAGCCGGCGACCGGCTTGACCACCAGGGCGGTGGGGCCGGTGTGGGTGTTGTTGGACTCGTTCTGCTCGATGACGGCGTTCGCCTCGTCGGCGACGGCGCTCAACTGGTAGCTGCCGGCGTCGCGCGCGCCGATGGAGGCGCCGACCGTGGTCTGGGCGCCGGCGGCCAGGGCGCCGACCTGCGCGGTGGCGACCTTGGTGCCGCCCAGGCGCAGTGCGACGGTGCTGGCCGGCGCGGCGGCGGGGCCGCTGTTGCGGACGGTGGCCGACACGGTGATCGGGTCGGCTTCCGTCGGGGCCGCGGGCGACGCGGTGAGGCCGGTGACCTCCAGGTCGGGGTTGGGGGCCGGGACGCCGATGACCTGGAAGTCGGCGAGCTGGCCGGCCGGGGCCCCGGTGTTGGCGGTGAACTTGAGCTGGACGTCGGCGACGCGCCCGGAGACCGGGACGGTCACGCTGTTGCCGCTCGCCGGGTCGAAGCGGAGGCTCTGCGCGGCGGCCAGGGTGGTGAAGGCGGTGGCGTTCTGTTCGCGGCCGAGGACCTCGACGGTCTGCGAGCGGGCCGCCCAGGCGGTGTCCGGGTTGAGCCGGAGGACGAGCCGGTCGAGGTCGGCGTTGGCGCCGAGCTCGACGGTGAGCGTGTGGGGGTAGCTGCCGCCGGCGCCCTCCCAGTACGTCGCCGGGTTGTTGTCGTTGGCGTTCTCGGCGACGAAGGTGTGGACCGTGGAGGAGGCGCTGATCGGCTTGGCCACGGCGAGGTCGGAGCCGGTGCCGCCGGTGCCGTTGCGCGTGACGGCGTTGCTGTCGCCGGACTGGTTGCCCGCCGCGTCCTTGGCTCGCACCCGGTAGGTGACGGTGGCCGAGGCGGGCTGGGTGTCGGTGTACGTCGTGGTGCCGCCGGCGACGGTGGTGCGCAGGGTCCCGTTGGCGTAGACGTCGTAGCCGGTGACGCCGGTGTCGTCGGTCGACGCGGTCCAGGTGAGCTTGACCTGGCCGCTCGCGGGTTCGGTGAGGGCGAGGTTCGCGGGCGCGGTCGGCGCCTGGGTGTCCCCCGCGTCGCCGGTGCGGGTGACGGTGTTGCTGTCGCCCGACTGGTTGCCGGCCGCGTCCCTGGCCCGCACGCGGTAGGAAACGGTCTGGTTCGCCGGCCGGTTGTCGGTGAACGTGGTGACGTTCCCGGCGACGCTCGTGAGGAGGGTCCCGTTGGCGTAGACGTCGTAGCCGGTGACGGCGGTGTCGTCGGTGGCCGCGTTCCAGGTGAGCCGGATCTGTCCGGTGGCGGGTTCGGTGTACGCCAGGCCGGTCGGCGCGGAAGGCGCCCGGGTGTCGCCGGCGGCCGGGCCGTAGACCTCGAACTCGGATATCTGGGCGGCGGGTTGGACGGTGTTCGCGGTCACAAGGACCCGTACGAACCGGGTGGTGGTGGCGTCGAAGGCGAGGGTCGCCGAGTGGCCGCCGGCGGTGTCGAAGACGTACGCCCGGGAGGCCGTGAGGTCGGTGAACGCGGTGCCGTCGGTGCTGCCCTGGATCTTGAGGGTCTGGCTGCGGGCGCCCCAGGTGTCGGGCAGCCGGAGGACGACGCGGTCGACGCGCACTGCGGAGCCGAGATCGGCCTGGAGCCACTGGGGCAGGGCGTTGTTGGCGCTCTCCCAGTAGGTGGCGCGGTTGCCGTCGTTGGCCTGCGGCGCGGAGTAGGCCTGGGTGTGGCTGCTGGCGGTCAGGGTACGGCCGGCCGCCAGGTTCGCCGAGGATCCGTCGGCGGCGTGGACCTCGAGTTCGGAGAGCTGCGCGGCCTGCCAGCCGGTGTTCGCGGTGACGGCGACGCGGACGAAGCGGGTCTGCGTGGCGGGGAAGGCGACGGTGACGGTGTTCCCGGCCCCCGGGCTGAAGGTGTAGGCGGCGGAGCTCTTCAGGGTGGTGAAGCTGGTGCCGTCGGCGCTGCCCTGCACGGACAGGGTCTGGGTGCGGCTCTCCCATCCGGCGGGGAGCTTGAGGACGACCTCGTCCACCCGCTCGGTGGTGCCGAGGTCGGTCTGCACCCACTGGGGGAAGGCCGTGCCGGCGCTCTGCCAGTACGTGCCCTGGTTGCCGTCGGTGATGTTGGCGGCGCCGTACTCGGCGTGGGCGGTGCTCGACGACGTGGGGTCGCCCAGGGCGATGTTGGGCCCTCCCGCCGCGTGGGCGGCCATGAGGGGGCCTCCCAGCGTCAGGAGGCTGGTCGCGATCACGGCGCTCAGGCACCGTGTCCTGCGGTCGCGGAATCTCATCGTTCCTCTGTCTCGTGGGGGTCGGTGTGACGAGGTGAGGTGCGGGACGTGCGGGCGCGCGCGTGTCATCGCGCGGTGGTGACCACGAACTGGGATCCGGGTTCGACGAGGACGTCGCCCTCGGCGCTGCCGGTGATGGTGACGTTCTCGAGGGTGGCGCTGCCCCGGGCTCCGCTCATCGCGAGGATTCCGGAGCCGTTGGTGGACCCGTCGATGCGGACGTTGCTGATCCGCACGTCGGGCATGACTCCGCCGCCCGTCTTGAACTGGATGCCGTCGTAGGTCGAGTCGAGGATGTCGGTGTCGCGGATGGTGACGCCCGGGATGTCCTGGCCCTGTGCGAAGAGCGTGATGGCACCGAACTCCTGGTCCTCGTTCCAGAACGCTCCGCCGGTGCGGTGCAGGGCGTTGTTGGCGATGAGGGTCTGCCCGGTGAAGGGCAGCGGGTCGTGGTCGGTCGCCAGCATGATCCCCGGGTAGTTCATGGTGTCGGAGATGACGTTGTTCTCGATGGTGTTGCCGTGACCGCCGTACACGGCGATGCCGTTGGCACGCCACGGCAGCTGGATCGTGTTGTTGCGGAAGTGGTTGTCGTGACCGATGTCCACCGAGGTGTCCTTGACGTACTTGCTGGACCAGACGGCCAGCGCGTCGTCGCCGGTGTTGCGGAAGGACGAGTTGTAGACGGTCGAGTTGCGGGTGCCGTTGGCGAAGTTGATGCCGTCGGCGTAGGTGTTGCGGACGCGCATGCCGGTGAACTCGACGCCGTCGCCGGGGCCCCACAGCTCGGGGATGTTGGAGTAATCGCGGCCGGCCCACACGCCGACGTTCGCGTGCTCGATCCACACGTTGCTGATCTTCGTGCCCTTGCCGAACCGGCCGTTGAGGCCGACTCCGCCCTCGGCGTTGCCGTCACCGCCCCGGATGGTGCCGGAGCCGAAGATCGCGAGGTCGGAGATCTGGGTGTTGTGGTCGATGTCGAAGCCGAAGTTGCCCTCGTGCGGGTGGTTGATGCCGCCCGCCTGGTGCGGCGGGGTGGTGGTGTGGAGCTGGGAGTGCCACATGCCGGCGCCGCGGATGGTCACGTCGCGGATGCCGACCTGGTTGAACTCGCCGCGGTTCAGCGGGTCGTCGGTCAGGATCTTCTGCTCCTGGCGCCACTGCCCGGCGGGGATCCACACGCAGCCGATCTCGCCCTTCTGGTCGGCGGTGACGGCCCGCTGGATGGCGTCGGTGTCGTCGATGCCGTCGTTGGGGACGGCTCCGTACGCGGTGATGGAGGTGCATCCGGCCGGCTGGGTGGCGGCGGGGGCGACCTGCTCCAGGTCGATCAGGTCGAGGACGTAGAAGGCGGCCGTGTCGCCGGCGTCCCGCTGGAGGCGGAACTTCGTCCCGACGGGGTAGGTCTGCGTCAGCAGGGCGTGGGACTCGTCGAAGAGCCGCCGCGCGTCCCCCTGCGGGGTGTTGGTCAGGCCCTCGGGGCTGTCGGTGGTGCCGTAGAGCCAGCTGTGCTTGGAGGAGAGGGTCAGCTTCCGCAGGAAGGTGTCGTTGACGTAGAGGCTGATCGTCGCCTCGGCGCCGCCGCCCGCGGGGGCGTCGGGGATCGAGTTGCGGACCACGATCGAGTTCGCGGCGTTCGTGGAGGTGAACTCGACGAACTGGCCGGTGGTCGTGAGCCGCACGGACTTCCGGCCCGAGGACTCGGTGGCGAAGTTGGTGTGGCCGAAGGTGCGCTTCGGGTCGCTCGTCAGGAGCGTGCCCTGGTAGCGGGCGTCCTCCGCCTCGTACTCGGTGTACGGCACGGCGGCGCCACGCCCGACGACGAGGGAGCGCGCCAGGACGTTGTTGTTCTCGTCGGTCTCGGCGACCGTGCCGGTGGCGTCGGCCGTGGCGGTCAGGGTGACGCCGCCGCTGGTGGCCGTCCAGGTGCCGGCGACGGCGACGGTGGCGGAGCCTCCGGCGGCGACGGCCGGGGTGGTGCCCTGGAGGGTGGTGGTGCCGGCGGTGAGGCGGGTGACCGTGCCGGCGGGGACGGCGGTGGTGCCGCGGTTCTGGACCGTGACGGTGAAGGAGACGGGCGCGCCGACGGCGGGGGCCGACGGGTTGGCGGCGATGCCGGTGACCTTCAGGTCGGGTCCGGGGCTCTGGCCGACGGTCAGCTTCGTGGCGGCGGTGCGGCTGTTGTTGCCGTTGTCCTGCTCGGCGACGGTGTCCGTCGGGTCGACGACGGCGGAGACGGTGTACGAGCCCATCGGCCGTCGGCCCACGGGGACCGCGACGGTCGCGGACGCTCCGGCGGGGAGGGAGGCCACCGGGGCGGAGCCTGCGACGGTCCCTTCGACGCTGACGTTCACGGTCGTGGCGGCGGCGGTCGCGGTGCCGGTGTTGCGGACCGTGGCGCTGACCGTGACGACGTCCGTCTCGGACGGTGTCGCCGGCGACCAGGTCAGGTCGGTCACCACGAGGTCGGGGTTCGGGGCCGCCGTGCCGAGGACCTGGAGTTCGGCGACCTGGGCGCCGGGGGCGCCGGTGTTGGCCGAGAACGCGAGCCGGAGATCCGCGTAGCGGCCGGTGACGGGGACGGTGACGGAGTTCCCGCCGGAGGACGGGCTGAAGGCGTAGTCGGCGCGGGCCTTGAGGGAGGTGAAGCCGGTGGCTCCCTGGGCGCGGCCGAGGACCTGGAAGGACTGGGTCCGCGGGCCCCACACCTGGTCGGGGTTGAGCTTCACGACGACGGCGCTGAGGTCGGCGTCGGCGCCGAGGCGCACGGTCAGGTCGGCCGGGAAGCCGGCGGACTCCCAGTAGGTGCCGGTGTTGTCGTCGTTGGCGTGGGTGGCGGCGTAGTTCTGGGTGGTGGAGGTCGCCTCGATCGGCTTGCCGCGGGCCAGGTTGGTCCCTTCGACGGGCGGGTCGACGGGGCCGCCGGCCTCTCCGTAGACCTCGACCTCGGACAACTGGGCCGCGTTCCAGCCGGTGTTGGAGTCGACCTGGATCCTGACGTACCGGGTGGTGGCCTCGGTGAGGTCGATGTCGACGGCGTTCGCCGCGGCCGGGTCGAAGGCGCGGGCCCGGGGCGCGGAGAGGGTGGTGAAGGTGCTGCCGTCGGTGCTGCCCAGGACGCCGACGGCCTCGGAGCGCGCTCCCCAGCCGGTGGGGAGCTTCAGCGCGACCCGGTCGACGTCCACGGCGGCGCCGAGGTCGATCTGTACCCATTGGGGGAAGGAGCCGGCCGGCCCTTCCCAGTAGGACTGCTGGCTGCCGTCGGTGACGTTGCGGGCCGGGTAGGCGCCGTGGGCGCCGCCGGCCGTCACCGCCCGGCCGAGCGCCAGGTTCGGCTCCGCCGCCGTCGCGGCGTGCGCGGGGGCGGGGGCGGGGAGCAGCCCGATGGCGAGCAGGCCGGCGGTCAGCGCTCCGGCCGTGAGCCGCCGGCTCAGGTGTGTGCCTCTCATGGTGACCTTTCCATGATCCGGGCCTCGGCTCGCGCCCTGTCCGTGGAGAGGAGGGCTACGGGGGCGTTCGGCGGGAACCCGGCATGACTCCGACAGTGAAGTGCGACGCATGGCCTCACTTTTGAGTGATTCAGTCAATCTTTTGCGTCGCCGAGGTGACAGGTTTCTACCGGGTCACGACTTTGTCAACGGTCGGGGAACTTCCGGACGCAAAAAAGCACCGGCACCGGGCGCCTCGGGGGCGTCCTCGGTGCCGGTGCCGGCGGGAAGGGAGGGAACGAAGGGCGGGGGCCGGACTCAGCCGACGGGCGGCTGCGCCGTCGACCCGCGGACGACGAGTTCGGGCTCGAAGAGCAGCTCGCCGGGGTGGGTCTGGGTGCCCTGGATCTGGGCGCAGAGCAGTTCGACGACCGCGCGGCCCATGGCCTCGATGGGCTGGCGGACGGTCGACAGCGGGGGCTCGGTGCAGTTCATGAAGGCCGAGTCGTCGAAGCCGACGACCGACACGTCCTCCGGCACCGAGAGCCCCCGCCGGCGCGCGGCCCTGATGGCCCCGAGGGCCAGCGGGTCGCTCGCGCACACGATCCCGGTGACCCCGCGCTCCAGGAGCCGGGCGGCGGAGGCCTGGCCGCCCTCCAGGGAGAAGATCGACCGCTCGACGAACTCGTCGGTCAGCTCCCTGCCGGTGGCCGCGACGACGCCGCGGGCCGCTTCGAGCTTGCGGCGGGAGGGGATGTGGTCGCCGGGGCCGAGGACCAGGCCGATCCGCTCGTGCCCGAGGGAGGCGAGGTGGCGCCAGGCCTGCTCGACGGCGACGGCGTCGTCGCAGGAGACACAGGGGAAGTTCAGCCCCTCGATCGCGGCGTTGATGAGGACCACCGGGATGTTGCGCTCCGCCAGCTGGTGGTAGTGGTCGTGCGGTGCGGCGGCCTGCGCGAACAGCCCTCCGGCGAAGACCACGCCGGAGACCTGCTGCTGCAGCAGGAGGTCCACGTAGTCGGCCTCGGACACGCCCCCCTTGGTCTGCGTGCAGAGCACGGGGGTCAGCCCCTGCTGCGCGAGCGCACCCCCGATGACCTCGGCGAACGCCGGGAAGATCGGGTTCTGGAGCTCCGGAAGGACCAGGCCGACGAGCCGGGCGCGCTCGCCGCGCAGCTGCGTGGGCCGCTCGTATCCGAGGACGTCCAGGGCGGTGAGCACGGACTGCCGTGTCGCTTCGGAGACCCCGGGCTTGCCGTTGAGGACACGGCTGACCGTGGCCTCGCTGACCCCCACCTTCTTCGCCACTTGAGCAAGTCGTCGCGTCATGAGCGCAAGACTAGCGCAAGTAACGCAAGCGAGTTGCAGGTATCGGTCATCGATCGCGCCCGACATCGCCCGGTACGCCCCCTCGGGCGGACCGGCCGGGCGCCATCGTGGCGCGGGCATGCCGAAGGCCGCCCCCGGCGGTGCCGGGGGCGGCTCTCAGGTGGCGGGAAGGGCCGCGGGTCAGCCGGAGGTGGCCTCCCGGTGGGCCCGGACGATGTCCGCGTACCGTCGCCCGCTGCTCTTCACGGTGCGCCGCTGCGTGGCGTAGTCGACGTGGACGAGGCCGAAGCGCTTGTCGTAGCCGTAGGCCCACTCGAAGTTGTCGAGCAGGGACCAGGCGTAGTAGCCGGCGAGCGGGGCACCCTTGCGCAGCGCGGCGGCGCAGGCGGCGAGGTGCTGCTCCAGGTAGCGGGTGCGCTCCGGGTCGTGGACGCTGCCGTCGGGGCCGACGGTGTCGGGGAAGGCCGAGCCGTTCTCGGTGACGTACAGCTTGCGCACGCCGTAGTCCTCGGTGAGCCGCAGCAGGAAGGCCTCCAGGCCGCCGGCGTCGATCTGCCAGTCCATGCCGGTGCGCGGCACGTCGGGCAGCCGGACCTCGGTGGCGTACGGGACGGGGCCGGCGGGGTCGTCGGCGACGGTGGCCGGGAAGTAGTAGTTGAGGCCGTGCCAGTCCAGCGGGGCGGCGATGGTGTCCAGGTCGCCCGGCCGCTCGGGGAGTTCGACCCCGTACAGCTCGCGCATGTCGGCGGGGAAGCCGCGGCCGTACACCGGGTCCAGCCACCAGCGGTTGGTGTGGCCGTCCATGCGGGCCGCCGCGGCGACGTCCTCGGGCCGGGTGGAGGCGGGCGCGACGGTCGAGTGGTTGGTGACCAGGCCGATCTGCGCGCCCGGCGCGGCGGCGCGGACGGCCTGCGTGGCGAGGCCGTGGGCGAGCAGGAGGTGGTACGAGGCGCGGACGGCGGCCGTGAGGTCGGTGAGGCCCGGGGCCATGCGCCCTTCCAGGTGGCCTATCCAGCCCGAGCAGAGGGGCTCGTTGAGGGTGGCCCACTGGGTGACGCGGTCGCCGAGGCGTTCGGCGACGACGGTGGAGTAGGCCGCGAGGCGTTCGGCCGTCTCGCGGACGGTCCAGCCGCCGCGGTCCTGGAGGGCCTGCGGCAGGTCCCAGTGGTAGAGGGTGACGGACGGGGTGATCCCGGCGTCGAGGAGGCCGTCGACGAGCCGGTCGTAGAAGTCGAGTCCGGCCGCGTTGACCGGTCCGTCGCCGCCGGGCAGCACGCGGGGCCAGGCGACGGACAGCCGGTAGGCGTCGGTCCCGAGCTCCTTCATCAGGGCGACGTCCTCGGGCCACCGGTGGTAATGGTCGCAGGCGGTGTCGCCGTGGTCGCCGTTGTCGACGGCACCGGGGGTGTGCGAGAACGTGTCCCAGATTGAGGGGCCGCGGCCGTCCTCGGCGACGGCGCCCTCGATCTGGTACGCGGACGTGGCCGTGCCCCAGGTGAAGGAGGGCGGGAAGGCGGCGAGGTCGAGCGGTTCAGACACGGGAGTCCTTTCAGTGGCGGTGGCGCCGGTGGGCGGCGTCACTTGACCGCGCCGGCGGTGAGGCCGGTGACGAGGTAGCGCTGGAGGAGGAGGAACCCGGCGACGACGGGCACGCTGACCACGAGGGAGGCGGCCATCACCTGGTTCCAGTAGACGTCGTTCTGGGTGGCGTAGCCCTGGAGGCCGACGGCGAGGGTGCGGGTGGTGTCGTTGGTCATGACCGAGGCGAAGAGGACCTCGCCCCACGCCGTCATGAAGGCGTACACGGCGACGGCGACGATGCCGGGGACCGCGGCGGGCACGATGACCCGGAAGAGGGCCCCGAAGGGGCCGCAGCCGTCGACCTTGGCGGCTTCGTCGAGGTCGCGCGGGACCGCGTCGAAGTAGCCGATGAGCATCCAGACCGAGAACGGCAGTGAGAAGGTCAGGTACGTGAGGATCAGACCGCCGCGCGAGCCGAAGAGGGCGATGCCGGTGGCGTTGCCGATGTTGACGTAGATGAGGAACAGCGGCAGCAGGAAGAGGATGCCGGGGAACATCTGCGTGGACAGCACGGTGACCGTGAAGACGCGCTTGCCGCGGAAGTCGTACCGGCTGACCGCGTAGGCGGCGAAGACGGCGATGGTGACGGAGCAGACCGTCGCCGCGCCGGCCACGACGACCGAGTTCACGAAGTAGTCGGCGAGCGGGACGGTCTCCCAGATGTCGAAGTACGGCCGGAGGGTGAGCCCGGAGGGGATCCACTGGAACTTCCCCGAGACGTCCTCCAGCGGCTTCAGGGAGCTGGAGACCATCACGTACACCGGCAGCAGGACGAAGCCGGTGAGCAGGGTGAGGAAGATCCGGCGGCTCCAGAGGAAGGAGCGGGGCATGGCCATCGGGGAGCGCGGGCGCCTCCGTGCGGTGTCAGGCATCGCTCGCCTTCCTTCCCCGGGTGGTGAGGAACAGGTAGCCGCCCGTGACGACCAGGAGGAAGAGCAGCAGCAGGACGGACATCGCCGAGCCGGTGCCGAAGTTCCAGGTCTGGAACGAGGACTGGTAGATGTGCAGGGAGATCAGGTCGGCGGACTCGGGGGCCGCCTTCCCGAAGAGGACGAAGGGGGTGTTGAAGTCGTTGAAGGTCCAGAGGAAGAGCACGAGGACCAGGACCTGGTTGACCGGGCGGAGGGACGGCAGGGTGATGCGGCGGATCTGCTGCCAGACGCCGGCCCCGTCGAGGGCCGCGGCCTCGTAGATCTCCTTGGGGATGTTCTGGAGCCCGGCCATCATGATGAGGAAGGCGAAGGGCCAGCCCTTCCAGACGGAGACGACCAGCAGGGTCACGAAGGCGTTGTCGCCGATGAGCCAGAAGGCGGGGCTGTCGCCGATGCCGAGCTGGTCGTGCAGCACGTGGTTCACGAGGCCGTTGTCCCGCTGGAACATGAACGCCCAGGTGATGACCGCCGCGTAGACCGGCAGGGCGTACGGGACGAGGAAGAGCGCCCGCAGGAAGCCCCGGCCCCTGAAGGTCTCCTGCATGAAGATCGCGGCCGCGGTGCCGAGCAGCCAGCACAGGCCGACCGAGCAGAGCGTGAAGACGCAGGTGGTGAGGAACGAGGCGAGCAGGGCCTCGCCGACGGGGGCGTCGAAGTCGACGGAGACGGCGTAGTTGTCCAGGCCGGCCCAGGGCGCGCTGCTCCAGTCGCGGATGAAGAACTGGGTGAGTTCCCGGAAGCTCATCACGATGCCCATGAACATCGGCACGAGGTGGACCAGGAGTTCGAGGAGCAGGGCCGGCAGGAGCAGCAGGTACGGCAGGCTGACGGCCTTGAGCCGCCCGGGGCGGCGCCGGCGGGGCGCCGTCCCGGGGGTGTGCCGCCGTCCGCTCCGTCCGCCGGTCTTCTCGATGGCGGTGGTGGTCATGGTGGCGTCCGGACTCACTTCTTGGGCATCTGCTGCTGGGCCTTTTCGAGCTTGGCCCGGACCGACTCGGTGGTGACGGCGCGGCCGGCGGCGGCGTCGGCGAACAGCTCCTTGACCGCGGTGCCGACGACGGTCTCGAACTGCGACTCCTCGGGGACCTGCGGGAGGGCGGCGGCGCTGGTGGCGAGCGTGTCGCGCAGGACGGCGAGGGCGGGGCCGTTGAACGCGGGGTCCTGCTGGGCGCTCTTCACCGGCGGGATGGAGCCGTAGGCCGTGTTGAGGATCTTCTGCTCGGCGTCGCCGGTCATGAAGTTCACGAACTTGAGGGCGCCGTCGATGTTCTTGGTGTTCTTGAAGACGGCCAGGTTGATGCCGGCGACCATGGAGTTGGTGGCCTTGCCCTGGCCGGGGGCGCCGGACGGGACGGGCGCGGGGGCGACGCCCCACTCGTCGTCGGCCATGCCCTGGGCCTTGAACGTGGCGGAGGCGGTCTGCCAGAGGACCATGGCGGTCTTGTTCTTGGCGAAGTCGCTGAGGGACTGGTTCTGGGCGTACTCGGCGTTGCCGGGGGCGACGATCTTGTCGACGGCCATGAGGTCGACGTACTGCTTGACGGCGGCGACGGCACCGTCGGAGGTGAAGTCGGCCTTGCCGTCGGGGGTGAAGAAGTCGGCGCCGTGCTGCTTGCCGAGGACGAAGACCTGGTGGATGTTGTTGGAGAGGTTGGAGCCCTCGACGCCGATGCCGGAGCCGCCGCCCTTGGTGATCTTCTTGCCGGTGGCGATCAGCTCGTCCCAGGTGGCCGGGGGCTTCTCCACGCCGGCGTCCTTGAACATCTTCTTGTTGTAGTAGAGGGCGTACGCCATGGAGTACAGCGGGACGGCGGCCGGGTCCTGGCCCTGGACGCCGGTGGAGCCGAGGGCGGAGTCGACGAAGCGGTCCTTGCCGCCGATCTTCTCGAAGTTCTTCGCGTCCCAGGGCAGCAGGGCGCCGCTGGCCTGGAGGGAGGCGCTCCAGGTGTTGCCGATGTTGAGGACGTCCGGACCCTGGCCGGAGGTGGTGGCGGTGAGGATGCGGTTGAGGAGGTCGGACCAGGGGACGACCTCCAGCTTCACCTTGATGCCGGTCTCCTTCTCGAACTTGTCGAGTTCGGGCTGGAGGACCTTCTTGTCGACCTCCAGGCTCGCGCCCTGGTTGGAGGCCCAGTAGGTGAGGGTCTTCGGCTGGGTGTTGGAGCCGGCCCCGTCCGTGGAGCCGCCTCCGCAGGCGGCCGCCGAGAGGACGAGGGAGAGGGTGACGGCACCGACGGCGGCGGCTCTGATTCTGCGCATGGTCCCAAGGGCCTTTCTAGGGGGCGTGGGAAGTCGGGGAGGAGGGAGCGCGACGTCCCGCGTTCAACCTCCGAAGCCCTCTCCCGACTTAATTTAGGATGTGAGTTAAACCTCAAGCGAAGGTGGCGTCAAGAGGTCCGCCAGGGGTATGTTGCGAATCCGATCCAAGGGAAGAGGGTGCTCGGTGAGCGTACGCAGCGGCCGGACCGTGCGTGACCTGCGGCGGGAGAACCGCACCGCGGTACTGCAACGGTTGTATTTCGACGGGCCGATGAGCCGCTTCTCGCTGGGCCCCGCGACCGGACTGAGCTCGGGTTCGGTGAGCAACGTCGTGGCCGAACTCGTCGCGGACGGCCTCGTGGAGGAGGCCGGCAGCGTCGACTCGGCCGGCGGCCGCCCGCGCACCCTCCTCCGCATCCGCCGGACGAGCGCCTACATGATCGGCGTGGACGTCGGCGAGACCCGCGTCCGCGTCGAGCTGTTCGACATGGCGCTCACCGAACTCGCCCGCGTGGAAAGGCCGCTGGACCCGGAGGGCCCCCGCCGCGTCGACCGGTACGAGGTCGGCGTCGTCGTCGGCCACGTCCGCGACGGCGTCGAGGAGGTCGTCCGGCAGGCCGGCATCGACCCCGAGCGGCTGCTCGGGGTGGGCGTCGGCGTCCCCGGCATCGTCGTCCGCGACCCCGAGGGCCCCGCCGTCGTGCACGGCCAGACGATCGGCTGGGACGCCGTCCCCCTGGAACGCCTCCTGCGTGAGGCCGTGCCCCTGCCCCCGTCCGTGCCGTACGTCATCGACAACGGCGCCAAGACCCTCGGCCAGGCCGAGATGTGGTTCGGCGCCGGCCGGGGCGTCCGCAACGCCGTGGTCGTCCTCTTCGGCTCGGGCGTCGGCGCCTCGGTCGTCTCCGACGACCTGCGCCCCGGCCGGGCCGTGGAATGGGGACACCTCACGGTACGGGTCCGCGGCCGCCGGTGCCGCTGCGGCGCCCTGGGCTGCCTGGAGGCGTACGCGGGCGCCGAGGCCCTCCTCGAACGCTGGCGCGAGGCCGGCGGGAAGCCCCCGACCGGCGCGGACGAGGAGACCGCCCTCACCGCGATGCTCGCCGCCGCCTACCCGGCCGCCCCCGGCACGCACCCCGACGCCACCGCGCTCGCCGTCCTGGAGGAGACCGCCGAATACCTCGGCGCCGGCTTCGCCGACCTCATCAACCTCTTCCAGCCCGAACGCATCCTCGTCGGCGGCTGGGCGGGCCTCCAGCTCGGCACCCGCTTCCTGGACACCGTCAGGGGATACGCGAAGGAGTACGCCCTCACCTTCCCCGCCTCCCGCGTACACATCGGCCTCGGCACCCTCGGCCCCGACGCCGTCACCGTCGGCGCGGCCATCCTCCCCCTCGCCGACTTCTTCGCCCGCGGCGGCCGCCTCGCCCCCCCGAACCCCGAGGAGGCCGCCCCCGCGTGGCAGGAGACGCTCCGGGAGCGGGCCGCGCACTAGCAGTTGTCCGGCTCGTCGCCTGCGGGGATTCTCGTAGTGAGGGCTCGTTTCGCCGCCCGGCCCGGCCCCGCCGGGGTCGGGCCGGGCGGTCCGGGCCTCTGGTCGGTCCCGGGTCGGACCCCGGCTCCCGCAGGACGCACCGGGCGGCGATGACCGTCACACGCGCCGCGGCTGCGACTCACGTGTCCGGCGCGGCTGCGACGGCCGCTTGTCCGGCCCTCAGTGCGGCCTGCGGGCCGGCCTGATCGTCATCCCCGTCCCTGCTCCCCCGCCCGAGAACGGCCCGCATCGGCCCTGCGCTGCCGACTGCGGCGGACAGCGCTCACGACGGTCTTGACGGCCAGGCCGAGAATCACCAGATCGGCGAGCATCTGGACGGTGACCACGAGCCGCGCGGCCTCGGTCTTGGCGGTGATGTCGCCGAATCCGACGGTCGAGAACACGGTGACGGTGAAGTAGAGGGCGTCGCTGTGGGACAGCGGCTCGCCGAAGCTCGTGGGCGAGAGCCCGGCCAGCGCGACGTAGCTCGCGGAGAACAGCAGCAGGAAGAACGGGATGCTCACGGACATCGCTTCGACGGCCCGAAGGACCGGGTTCCGGGCGTACAGGATCGAGCGGACCTGGACGGCGACCAGGGCGACGAAGCCCGCCAGCCCGACGAGGAGCATGGTGACGGTGACGGCCTCGGAGGAGTGGTCCAGGGGCAGCAGGTAGTAGACGGCGACCAGAACGGTGACCGACAGGACCACGCGGGTCACCGTCCAGACGATCCTGCGGACCGGGGGTCCGTGCCGGTTCCGCAGCGCCTCGCTGTCGCCGGGAGTCACGACGACCGCCTCGTCTTCGTGAGCGCTGCCCGGAAGGACGTCCCGCGGTCCCGCCGCGTCATGCCCGTGGCCGCGCCGAGGGTGATCACCACCCCGATCGCGAAGAAGACCCATGACAGGCCGGTGACCGCCGCCGAGGTGGCCGCGTGTTCGTCACGAGATCTGCCCGGTGCCCGGTCCCTCTCCCGCATGGCCCATCCTCCACTGAATCACCACGGTCAGCGGGGTCTGTCACGCGGCAGCGACACACGTGCCCGGGCCGCGGTCCTCTCTCCACCGTCGCACGACTACCGGGCCGTGTCAGGTCCAGGACCGTCCGGCCGATCATGCGTGGACGCGGACCGGCCGTACGGTTCCCGGGGGACGGCCTGCCGAGCGGACCGCCCGGCCGGGCCCGCCGGACGTCGCCGGCCGGGCCCTCGGGGTCGCCGTGCGCGGTCAGCGTGCGCGGTCGGCGTGCGCGATCGGCCGGTACTCCCCCGCCGTCTACTGGTCCAGGCCCGGCAGCGCGTCCGGGGCCGGGCAGATCCGTGTGCCCTGGTGGTCGAAGACGTACAGCTGGGCGAGGTCGACGAGGAGCGGTACCTGGGCGCCGGCTCGGACGCGGACGTGGGGGCCGGTGCGCAGGACCAGGTCGCTGCGGCCGGTCGTGCGCCGTTCCTGGGCGGTGTGCGGGTCGCCGTACGGGACGGGCTCGGGGGCGGGGATCGCCGTCGCCCGGCCTTCGACGGCCGCACGGCCGACGCCGAAGGCGGCCGCGCGGGCCCTGATCCGGCCGAGCCCCCGCTTCCGGCGGCTGGTCGTCCGACGTCCGCCGGTGCGGGGCCGTGAGGCCTCCAGGTCGGCCACGACGGCGGGCCGCGAGCCGGTGTCGAGGTGCACGAGCACCTCGTGGCCCTGGTACTCGACGTGCTCCACGATCCCGACGAGCGTCGCCTCGCCGGGCCGCTTCTGGCTCGGCGGTGCGATGCGTACGGCCTCGGAGCGCAGACCGACGATGATCGGGCGGCCCTGCTGGATCCGCAGGAGCTGGTGGTCGACGCTCAACGGCTGCGGAAGCAGGAGGCGTTGGCTGCCGAGCTCCAGGGTCATCGGTCCGTCGAGGGGTGCGTGGACGACCGCGTCGAGGAGGTTGATGCGCGGTGTGCCGACGAACGCGGCGACGAAGACGTTGGCGGGCCGTGCGTACAACTCCTGCGGAGGGCTGACCTGTTGCAGGACGCCGTCGCGCATGACCGCCACCCGGTCGCCCAGCGACATGGCCTCGGACTGGTCGTGCGTCACGTAGACGGTGGTGACGCCCAGTTCGTCGGTGAGGCGGGCGATCTCGGCCCGGAGGTGGCCGCGCAGTTTGGCGTCGAGGCTGGACAGCGGCTCGTCGAGGAGGAAGACCGACGGGCGCCGGGAGATCGCCCGGCCCATCGCCACGCGCTGGCGCTCTCCGCCGGACAGCTGCCCGGGCAGCCGGTCGAGCAGGTCCTCGATGGCGAGCATCCGCGCGGTCGCCTCCACCTGCGGGTCGTGGTCCGCCGCGGGTTCCCGCAGCTTCAGCGGGAAGCCGATGTTCTCCCGCGAGGTCATGGACGGGTAGAGGGCGAAGTTCTGGAACACCATGGCGATGTCCCGCTCGCGGGGCGGCACGTCGTTCGCGTGCTCGCCGTCGAGGAACAGGTCACCGTCGGTGATGTCCTCCAGACCGGCGATCATCCGCAGGACGGTGGACTTGCCGCATCCGGAAGGACCGAGCAGCACCAGGAACTCCCCCGGTTCGACGGTGAGGGACACCCGCCGCACCACGTGGGAACCGCCGTATTTCTTGCTCACATCTCGCAGCACGATGGCGCGACTCATGAAAATCCGCCCGGAGTAGAAGGATCACAGGGGGGTGTGTGGCCGAAAGTAGCCCATCATGAAGCGCTGCGGAACAGTTTCGTACGTATTACGGAAAGAGGAATTCACCGGCGTGCGAATGGCGTCGGCGCGCTGTCGCGCCGCCCGTCGCACGACACCGTCAGGCCGATTCCCGTACGACGAGTTCGGGGGCGAACACCAGGTGCGCCGGCCCGGCCGCCGCCCCCTGGAGCCGACCGACGAGCAGCTCGGCCATGGCCGCGGCCATCCGCTCCACCGGCTGGCGCACCGTGGTCAGCGGCGGCCGGCAGGTCACGGCGACGCTGGAGTCGTCGAACCCCACCACCGCCACGTCGCCGGGCACGCTCAGGCCGCGTTCGCGCAGCACCTCGCACGCCCCTTGCGCCATCAGGTCGTTGGCCGCGAAGACTCCGTCCACGCGCGGGTGCTCCGCCAGGAGGCGGCGCATCGCCGCCGCGCCGCTCTCGACCGTGAACCCGCCCTCCGCCACCGGAGGCGCGGCCCTTCCCGCGCTCTCCAGGGCGGCACGGAAACCGGCGAGACGCGCCTCGCCGGCCGGGAGGTCCCGGGGCGCGCGGATCGTCGCGGGATTCCGGCACCCCCTGGCCAGCAGGTGCGCGGCGGCGAGCCGGCCGCCCTCGTGGTGGTCCACGTCGACGTAGGCGGCCTCCGATCCCTCCGGGGGCCTCGCGAAGAGCACGAGGGGGATGCCCGCGGCGGACAGCATCAGCGGCAGCGGGTCGTCGGCCTGGATGGACACGACGAGCGCCCCGTCGGCGCTGCCCCGGCGCAGGTGGTCCACCACCTGCCGCCTGGCCGCCCCGGACTCCGCGAACATCAGCACGGGGTGCGCCGCGCGCCCCCGCAGATACGTCACGGCACCGCTGACGACCCGCCCGAAGAAGGGGTCGGCGAACACCCGCGCGGCGAACTCGTCCCCCGCCCCGGAGATGACCAGCGCCACCGTCTCGGCGCGCGGGGCCGCCTGCGCGACACGGCCGGTGACCAGGCTCCTGGCGGCGCTGTTGGGGGTGTACCCGGTGCGCTCGATGGCCTGCCGCACCACGTCCTGGATCGCCGGGTCCACGTTGCGCACCCCGTTGACGACCCGCGAGACCGTCGCCCTGGAGACGCCCGCCTCCCGCGCCACGTCTTCCAGCGTCGGTCCCCGCCTGATCACTCCCGTACTCTAACGTGCCGTTTTCCCGCGCACGACGGGCGGGCCGGGCGAAGCACGGTGCGGCCGCCCCGCCCCGGATCAGGTATTCGCTCCGGGGCATTCGCCGGTGCCGCGCCGGGAATTCACCGCGTACGGGAAAGGGGAATTCGGTATACGGACGAAGGCCGGCGATCGGCCCCTTCCCGCCGGGCCACCGGAATGCGGAAATCACGGTCCGGTCCTCACGCATTCCGGCCCTCCGTAGGGCGCCCCACCCTCACGTCCGTCTCGTGTTCCACGAGGCCGGCGGAGCGGCCCACGATCAGCCGGTACGTCCCCGGCTCGACACGCCACCCGCCGTCACCCGGCGACCAGTGCCGCAGCGCCCGGGGCGTCACGACGACCTCGGCGACCACGGAACGGCCCGGCTCCGCGTGCACCGCCGCGTGGCCCGCGTACCAGCGCGCGGGGCGCTCCACGGCGGAGTCGGCCCGCGCCAGGTACACCTGGACGACCTCGCGCCCGGGGCGCGTTCCCGTGTTGCGCACCTCCGCCCGCACGGTGAAGGAGGAGTCCGGTTCGACCCGGGCGGGGGCGTCGACCTGCCCGTACTCCCACGTCGTGTAGCCGAGACCGTGCCCGAACCAGTAGGCGGGCCGCGTCCCGGCGCGCAGCCAGGCGCGGTGGCCGATGTGCAGCCCCTCCGCGTAGTCGAGCCGGCCGTCGACGGGACGCGTGCGGGTGACGGGCGCGTCGGCGAGCGTGGCGGCCCAGGTCGTGGGGAGCCTCCCGCCCGGCTCGTGGCGGCCGAAGAGCACGTCGGCGAGCCCCGCGCCGGCCTCCTGCCCGGGGAACCAGGCGAGGAGCACGGCCGCGGCCTCGTCGCGCCAGGGCAGTTCGACCGGTCCACCGCTGTTGACGACGACGACGGTGCGGGGGTTGGCGGCGGCGACCGTGCGGACCAGGTCGTTCTGCGCGTCGCCCAGGGACAGGTGCGTACGGTCGTACCCCTCCGTCTCGTCGTGCTCCGTCGTGCCGACGACGACGATCGCCGCGTCCGCCTCGCGGGCCGCCGCCACGGCCTCGGCGAGCGCCTCGTCGGGAGCGCGCCGCGGGGGCGCTGCGGCGAGGACGGTCGCCCGGCCGGAACCCGGCACCAGCTCGCGGCGGGCGACGAGATGGACGTGACGCCCGCGCTCCAGCCAGCTCGTCGCCGTGTGCAGGGGCGGGGTGACGTGCACGATCGCCGGATCGTCGGTCCCGCGCGGGTGGGTGCCGTCCAGGATCACGTGCCCGTCGACCTCGATCGTCATCCGCCCGAAGCCGCCGATCCCGAAGGTCCACGCCCCGCTCGTGTCGGGGCGGAGCAGGGCCCGGATCTCCACGGTGTGCGTGTCCGGCGCGAGCTCCGGTTCAAGGAGGCGCCCCGACAGGCGCCGCTCCGCCCTGAGTTCGCGGCCCTCCGCGTCCAGGCAGCGCAGCAGCAGCCCCGGTTCGCCGGAGCGCGGATCCGTGCACCGGCCCGCGTCGAGCGGTTCCGGCGGGGCGTCCGCCGACGGACCCGCGGTGTACGTCACCCGGCCGCGGCCGCGCAGACACGCGCGGATGCCGGCGAGCGGCGTCACCACGGCGGACGGGAAGACGCCGGCGCTGCCGCCGCCCTGGACGCGGGGCGAGGCGGCGTGCTCGCCGATCACGGCGACCGTGCCCAGGCCGCCCGGGTCGAGCGGCAGCACGCCGTCGTTGCGCAGCAGGACCGCTCCGGCGGCGACCGTGCGGCGGAGCAGCCGCCGCACGCCCTCCTCCGGGAGCGGCGGGCGGCGTCGGGGGGCGTCGCCGAGCGCGCCGACCCTGCGGGCGAGCCGGAGGATCCGCCGGACCTTCTCGTCGACGGCGCTCTCGGGGACGCGGCCCGCGCGCACGGCCCGCACCAGGTCCGTCGCCCAGGGACTCACCGGGCCGGGCATCGCGAGGTCGAGCGCGGCCCGCGCCGGTTCCTCGGCGGTGCGCACGGCGGCCCAGTCGGAGACCGCGACGCCGTCGAAGCCCCACTCCCCCTTCAGCGGTTCGGCGAGCAGCGGATGGGCCGTCATCGTCGTGCCGTCGACGCCGTTGTAGCCGGCCATGACCACCCACGCCCCGGCGTCGACGGCCGCTTCGAACGGAGCCAGGTACACCTCCCGCAGCGCCCGCTCGGAGACCCGGACGTCCACGCTCAGCCGGTCGGTCTCCGAGTCGTTCGCGACGAAGTGCTTCGCGGTCGCGGCCACGCCGTGCTCCTGGAGGCCGCGGATCAGCGCCGCACCCGTGCGTCCGGTCAGCTCCGGGTCCTCCGAGAAGCACTCGAAGTGCCGGCCGCCGAGAGGGGTGCGGTGCAGGTTCAGGGTCGGCGCGAGGACGACGTCGACGCCCCTGCGGACCGCCTCGGCAGCGAGCAGGCCGCCGAGGCGCCGCAGCAGCGCCTCGTCCCAGGTCGCGCCGAGCGCGGACGCCGACGGCAGGAGGCAGGAGGTGCGGCGCTCGTCCCAGGCCTCGCCCCGCACGCCCGCCGGTCCGTCGGAGAAGACCATCTCCCGCAGCCCGATCGCCGCGTCGGCGGCCGTCCGCCAGGTCGTGACACCGGTCAGGAGCCGGACCTTCCCTTCCAGGTCGAGCTTCCCGACCAGGTGGTCGAGCATCTCGTCGGTCATGTCGCCGGCCGTGCCCTCGGTCATGTCGTCGGTCGTGACGACCCGTTCGTCGCTCATCGCTCCCTTGTCGGTTCTCTCGTCGGGTTGCCGGATCACGGCTCGGAGGCACCGGCCCCCTGGGGAGCGGGGTGGCCGGTGCCTGTGTCGGGTGCGGGATCGGTCAGGGCAGGCGGTACTGCTCGTTCAGCGCGGCGCCGCGCTCGGGGTGCGTCTCGTCGTAGCCCCGGGCGTTGCACTGGAGGCCGCCCACGATGCAGTGGTCGACCATCGCCTTGAGGGTGCGCTCCTCCCAGGCGTTGAAGAAGTCGTAGTGGAAGGAGTAGCCGCGGCCGCTGGCCAGGCGCACCTGGCTCATGTCGCCGTTGACCGGGAAGGCCATCTTGAACTCGATCATCGGCAGGGCGACCGGGTGGGAGGCCGGACACATGTTGTCGTTGGTGCCGGGCTTGACCACCGGGTACGCCATGTGGCTCTGGTGGTCGGGCGTGTCCAGGTACAGGCCGTTCCAGCAGCTGGGCGCCTGCATGCGCAGGTTGAGCTGGACGTCGGGCCGGTTCGGGCAGCTCGCGGGGAAGTCGACGTTGAAGAAGCTGTCACCGCACTCCCATCCCTCGACGAAGCCCTTGTGCTCGCGGAACTGCTGGGCGGACTGCATCGGGTTGCCGACGACGAACCGGAGGCCCTTCGGGAAGGGCCGCACGCTCGTGTAGTCGGTGACGCCGGTCTTGTAGTAGATGACCTGGGGACCGACGGGAAGGATCTTGCGGTCCCCGTCGAACAGGGAGGGCATCCAGTAGGCGGAGGCGTCGGCGGGTGCCTTGCAGGCGGTGGCACCGCCGTAGAGCGTGGCGGTGACGCTGCTGGCGTTCGTGGAGGTGTTGCCCATGAACGTGTGGTCGTGCGACCGGCCCGGCTGGCCGGGGTAGACGATGGGGTCGTCGGGCGCCGTGTGCGAGACGGCGCAGTTGGCCTGGAACTCGTGGAAGTACCGCGGCGGCGGGGTCGCGGTCGACGGCGTCACGCCGGTGACCTGGGGTACGGCGGGGATGTAGCCGTCGCCGTCCGCGTCGTCGCCCGACGCCTGGAGGGACGCGGCCATCCGGTGTCCGGCATGGGCCGCGGCCGCCGGCGGCGGGGCGTCGGCCGCCGGGTCGGCGGCCGAGGCGAGGGTGCCGACACCGAGGAGGGTGGCGACGAGGGCGGTGCCGAGGAGCAGTGCGGGGAGCCTCTTGGGACTCGCTCTCATGGGGGTCTCCTGCCCGTGGGGGGGTGGTACCTGTCGGTTGGTGCCTTTCGGTGGTGCGTGATCGGTGGTGCGTCGTGGGTGGTGCGCCTTCGGTGGTGCGTCATCGGTGGTGCGCCTTCAGCAGCACGGCCCAAAGGGGTGCGGCTCGAAGGGGTGCGGCTCGAAAGGGTGCGGCTCGAAGGGGTGCGGGCTCCGGTCAGCTGTAGACGCCGAACTCGTGGAGCGAGTAGCCCCATCCGGTTCCGCGGGCCGTCAGCTGGAGGCGTACGTGCCGGCCGGTGGTGGCGAGGGAGAGCGTGTCGACGTCGCCGTCACCGGTGGTCGTGGTGTGGACCGTGCGCCAGGTGGTGCCGTCGTCGGAGACCTGGACCTCGTAGGACTTGGCGTACGCGGGGTCCCAGACGAGCTGCACCGTACGGATGGGCTTCACGGCTCCGAGGTCGACCTGGAGCCACTGGGGGTCGCTCCAGTCGCTGGCCCAGCGGGTGTCGGCGCGGCCGTCGGTGGCGCGGGCCGGCGGACAGGGGCAGTCGCCGTAGCCGGTCTGGTGGGAGGAGGCGGTGGTGGGGCGGTCGAGGGCGAGGTTGGTGCCGGCGACGGGAGGGGCGACGACGCGGACGGACTTGGTCTCGATACCGGCGTTGCCGCGGCCGTCCTCGGCCTGGACGTACACCTTCCAGACCCCGAGCTTCTCGGGGGCGGTGACCGCGAAGGTGCCGTCGCCGGTGGCGCGCCACCGTGCCTCGACGAGGCGCTTGTCCCCGTTGGCGTAGTTCCCGCTCAGGAAGATCTTGGGGGTGACGGGGTCGCCGTCGGGGTCGCGGATGTCGGCGCGGACGGTGAACTCGCGCCCGGCGGGGGCGGCGGTGGCGGGCGAGACGGTCATGCCGCTGATCACGGGCGGGGTGTTGTCGCCGGCGACGGAGCCGGTGTAGGCCTTCTTGACGGCGTAGTACGAGAGGCGCTTCAGGCCGTCGGGCAGGAGGTTGAACCAGACGCCGCCGAAGTCGTGTTCGGTGCCGTAGTGGAACATCGTGGCGCCGAGGGCGACGCCCTGGTGGCCGGTGACGCAGTTCCAGACGGAGGTGTAGCCGGCGGCCTTCTGCTGGTCGGTCGGCTCGTCGGGGACGCCGTTGACGTCGTTCGGGACCTCCCACTCGCCGGCCGGGCCCGTCTCGGTGATGAGGTAGGGCTTGGTGTAGCCGCCGTCGATCCAGTCCTGGCGCACCTTGCAGAGGTTGTCGTAGGAGTTCATGGAGTAGAGGTCGAGGTCGGGGGCGTTGCGCTTGTAGTAGGGCCAGGCGCCGGTCCAGGCGTCGGTCGAGGTCACGGGGTGGTCGGGGTCGATGGTGTGGATCCTCCGGGCGACGTCGTTGACGAAGCCGGTGTAGGCGTTGCGCTGGTTCTCGAGCGCGGTCCCGCTGTAGCAGTTCTGGAGCCCGAGGACGGATTCGTTGCCGACGTTCCACATGAGGGTCGCGGGGTGGCTCTTGTACGCCTCCACCCACTTGGCGAACTCGTCGAGCATCGTGGTCTTGTACGCGGTGTCGGTGACGTAGTCGACGCAGCCGCCGGAGCCGGGGCCGCCGCCGGGCTGGAGCCAGAAGCCGTTCACGACCTTGACGCCCTGGGCCGCCGCGGCGTCGAGGAGCGGCTTGGTGGAGCCGTCGGTGCCCCAGGTGCGGATGGTGTTGACGCCCATGGACTTCACGTCGGGCAGGTACTTCGGGGCGTCCGCGATCGACGGGCCCCAGGTCAGGCCCTTGACGGTGTACGGCTGGCCGCCCACGGTCAGCTGCCAGGCGCCCTGGGTGCCGGTCACCCGGACCGCGCCCGGGGGCGGTGGGGTGGTGCCGCCGGCGTCCCCGTAGACCTGGAACTCCCAGAGCGAGTAGCCGTATCCGGTCGCACGGGTCACGCCGTGCATCCGCACGTAGCGGGCGGTGCCGGAGACGGCGACGGTCTCCGTGCCGCCCGCGCCGCTGTCCGTGCTGTAGGCGGTGGTCCAGGTGGTGCCGTCGGTGGAGAGTTCGATGCGGTACGCCTTGGCGTACGCGCTCTCCCAGCGCAGCACGACCTGGCTGACCGCGACGGGGGCGCCGAGGTCCACCCGGAGCCACTGGTCGTCGGAGGCGCCGCTCGACCAGCGGGTGCCGAGGTTCCCGTCGACGGCGTCGGTCGCGGGGGTGCCGTAGTGCTCCTGGCTGGAGGCGGTGACGGGCTTGCCCTGGGACAGCAGGGCGGGGGCCGCCTGCGCCTGCTGGGCGGGCAGGAGCGCCAGCAGGGTCGAGGCCACCACGGTGGCGACGGGTATGCCGACTGAGGGCATGGGGGGATTCTCCTTGTGGCGGGGGAAGTTCGGGAGAGCGCTCTCCCGCACCTTGCCCGCGCCCGTGGAACCCCGTCAATAACCGCAACACACTTTTCTTTTACCTTGACTTAAGAAGTTGGACTTACGGGCCGGAGCCCTGTGCCCGCCACCCCTCGGACGCGGGCGGGCACAGGGCCGTTCGGTCGGGGCCTGCCGCACGGTCAGACCCGCAGCCACACCGCCGTGTCCGGCGGCAGCAGCCCGTCCGCGGTGAGCGGGCCGCTCGCCAGGAGCAGTCGCTCGTACGGAGGGAGGGCCACGGGCCCGTCGGCGAGGCTCACCACGCAGACCAGGCCACGCGGCCGCGCGAACGCGAGGACCCCTTCCCCGGCGGGCAGCCAGGTCAGCGGCCCGTCGCCGAATCCGGCGTCCGACCTGCGCAGCAGCAGCGCCTCCCGGTAGAGCGCGAGCATCGACCCCGGGTCCGTGCCCTGTCGGTCGACCGCGTAGCGGGACCACCCGTCGGGCTGCGGAAGCCACGGCTCGGCCGCCGCCGCCGTACCGAAACCGGCGTGCGGGGCGCCGGCGGTCCAGGGCAGCGGCACGCGGCAGCCGTCACGGCCGGGATCGGTGCCGCCGGAGCGGAAGTGCATCGGGTCCTCGATGCGCTCGCGCGGGACGTCGGCCTCGGGAAGGCCCAGCTCCTCGCCCTGGTAGAGGTAGACGGAGCCGGGCAGGGCGAGGGTGAGCAGGGCGGCGGCACGCGCGCGCCGGGTGCCGAGTGCCAGGTCGGTGGGCGTGTCGAAGCGCTTGGTCGCGAAGTCGAAGGCGGTGTCGGCGCGGCCGTAGCGGGTCGCGGTCCGGGTGACGTCGTGGTTGCACAGGACCCAGGTGGCGGGGGCGCCGACGGGGGCGTGCTCGGCGAGGGTGTCGTCGATGGTGCGTCGCAGCCGCTCCGGGTCCCAGGGGCAGGCGAGGAAGTTGAAGTTGAAGGCCGTGTGGAGTTCGTCGGGGCGCAGGTAGCGGGCGAACCGCTCGGAGTCCGGCAGCCACACCTCCCCCACGAACACGCCGCCGTACTCGTCGGCTATCGCCCGCCAGGAGCGGTAGACGTCGTGGATCTCGTCCTGGTCGATGTAGGGGTGGGGGTCCACTCCCTCGACGAAGTCCGGCAGCCCGGGAGCCTTCGTGAGCAGGGCGGCGGAGTCGATGCGGACGCCGGCGACTCCGCGTTCGAACCAGAAGCGCAGCACGTCCTCGTGTTCGGCGCGGACCTCGGGGTGCGCCCAGTTGAGGTCGGGCTGCTCGGGGGTGAAGAGGTGGAGGTACCACTCGCCGTCGGGGACGCGGGTCCAGGTCTGTCCGGAGAACTGGGAGGGCCAGGCGTTGGGCGGCAGTTCGCCGTTCTCGCCCCTTCCGGGCCGGAAGTGGAACCGGGCGCGCTCGGGGCTGCCGGGGCCTGCGGCGAGGGCGGCGCGGAACCAGGCGTGCTGGTCGGACACGTGGTTGGGGACGATGTCGACGACGACCCTGATCCCGAGTCCGGCGGCCTCGGAGATCAGCTTCTCCGCCTCGGCGAGGGTCCCGAACGCGGGGTCGATGGTGCGGTAGTCGGCGACGTCGTACCCGCCGTCCACCAGCGGGGACAGGTACCAGGGGGTGAACCAGACCGCGTCCACGCCGAGTTCCGCGAGATAGGGCAGTCTCGCCCGGACCCCCGCGAGGTCCCCGGTGCCGTCGCCGTCGCCGTCGGCGAAGCTGCGGGGATACACCTGGTAGATGACGGCGTCGCGCCACCAGTCGTGGGTGCGGGTCGAGTGAGGGGCTGCCACGTGACGGTCCTTTCGGGCAGGTCGGGGTCTTCGCCGCCGGCCCGGTTGCTGCGGGGCGTCGGACGGGCCGACGGCGAAGGCTTGGTGGTGAGGGGTACGGGCCGGCCGGGGGCCTCGGGGGCGGGGTCCTGGAGCCTCAGGGCCTACGGGCCTGGAGCCCGCGAGCCCGGCGGCCCGGCGGCCCGACGTGATGACGGCCTGACGGCCCGGGCCGGTTCAGCCCTTGAGGCTGCCGGCCGTGAGACCGCTCATGATGTTGCGCTGGAACACCAGGAAGATGAGCAGGGTCGGTACGGAGGCGATGGTGAGGGCGGCGATGAGCACGTTCACCGGAACGCCGGTGGAGAGCGAGTAGATCCCCACGTTCAGCGTCTGCTTGGTCGGGTCGGGCAGCGTGAGCATCGGCCAGAGGAAGTCCTTCCAGACCCCGACGACCGCGAAGATCGAGACCACGCCGAGGATCGGCCGCGAGATCGGGAGCACGATGGAGCGCAGGATGCGGAGCGGGCTCGCGCCGTCCATGGCCGCCGCGTCGAGCAGTTCCTTCGGGATGGAGTCGAAGAACCGCTTGAGCAGGAAGATGTTGAAGGCGTTGGTGACCGCCGGGAGCCAGATCACCCACGGCGTGTTCAGCAGGTTGCGCTCCACCACCGGCACGTCGAGCACGGTCAGGTACTGCGGCACGACCAGGACGGTCGCCGGGATCATCAGCGTGACGAGCATCCCGCCGAGGATGGCCCTGCCGAAGACCGGGCGCAGTTTGGAGAGCGAGTACGCGGCGGCGACGTCGAGGGCCAGCTGGAACGCGAGGGCGCCGAAGGCGTAGTAGAGCGTGTTGAACAGCAGGGTGGAGAGGTCCATGACCTCCCAGGCCCGCGTGTAGTTCTCGGGGGCGAACGAGCCGGGCACCAGGGTCGGCGGCGTCCGCACGACCTCCTGGGTGTCCTTGAAGCCGCTGGACACCATCCAGTACAGGGGGCCGAGGAACACCAGGGTGAATCCGCCGACGACCAGTGCGAACGTCGCCCGGTAGAGGGCCTTGGCGCGGGGCTTGGCGAGCTGCGCGGGCGAGATGAGCGTGCGTGTGGACATACGTGGTCTCCCCGGGTCCTACTCGTCCTCGGCGCGGCTGAGCTTCACGTACACCGCCGAGAATCCGGACAGGAGCACGAGCAGGAGCAGGCCGAGCGCCGCCGCGGCACCGTAGTTGTTGAAGTTGAAGGCGTACTGGTAGATCAGGTGGACGACGGTCGTCGTCGATCCCTCGGGGCCGGCGCCGCCGGTCAGCAGGAACGGTTCGACGAAGACCTGCATCGTCGCGATGACCTGCATGAGCAGCATCAGCGACAGGATCAGGCGGGTCTGCGGGATGGTGACGTGCCAGATCTTGCGGAACAGCCCCGCGCCGTCCAGCTCCGCCGCCTCGTACAGCTCGCCGGGGATGCCCTGGAGGGCGGCGAGGTAGATGAGTGCCGCACCGCCCATGTTCATCCAGGTCGAGGCGATGACGACGGACAGCATCGACAGGTCCGGGTCCTGCAGCCACTGCTGTTCCGGCAGGTGGAGGAACCGCAGCAGCTCGTTGAGGAGCCCGTAGCCGGGGTCGTAGAGGTACTTGAAGAGCAGCACCGACGCGACCGGCGGCAGCATCACGGGCAGGTAGACGAGCAGCCGCAGGTAGCCCTGGCCGTGGCGGAACTCGTTGATGACGATCGCCACGACGAAGGGGACCGCGAACCCGAAGACCAGCGCGAGGACGGTGAACAGCAGCGTGTTGCGCCACGCCTGCCAGAACGCCGGGTCGTCGAAGACGGTGGCGAGGTTCTCCAGTCCGACCCAGCTGGTCTGCCCGCTCTCCGTCTTCTGGAAGGCCAGGAGGAACTCCCGGACCATCGGGTACCACGAGAACACCGCGAAGCAGACGACGGCGCCGATCAGGAACCCGTGCGCCGTCAGGTTCCGCTTCAGGTTCTTCGCGAACCGGCCACCGGGTGGCACGGGTCCCGCCGCGGGCGGCGGGGAGTGACGGGACGCTCCCGTCTTGCTCGGGGTCAGGCTGGGCGCCGACATCGTCGCTCCTTGGTGCTGGTCCGCCGGATCGCGGTGCCCGGCGGGGGGCTGGCCGGGGCCGGGTGGATACCCGGACGGGTTCCGGCACGGGGCCGGGCGGATGCCCCGGCGGAGGCGGGCCGGGTGGGGGACGGACTCCCCCGCCCACTCCCGCCGGGAAGGGGTCACTGGTGGGCGAGGACCTGGTTGACCTGCGCCTCGGCGGTCGCGAGGAGCTTGTCGATGTCGGCGTCCTTGTTGGTGAGGAGGCCCGACATCACGTTGTCGAGGACCTTGTAGACCTCCTGCGCCTTCGGCGGCTCGGCCTTGCCGGCGACGGGGTTGTCCATGAAGGTCTTGAAGTTGGCGACGGGCATGGTCGCGTTCTGCACGCGTGCCGCGTCGTCCTTGGTCTTCGACTCCGCCAGCCAGAAGTTCGGCTGGGGCACACCGACCGGGAGGCCGTCCGCCTTGGTGCGGGCCCAGTCGAACTGCCCCTTGCCGACGCTGAGGTTCTTGAAGTTCAGCCAGGCGACGGCGGCCTTGATCTTGTCGCCCGAGATGCCCTTCTTGATCATGTAGTTGTTGCCGCCGGCCAGCGTGTTCTTGCCGCCGGGTATCGGGCCCATCCCGAAGTTCTCGTACTTCGCGCCGAGCTGCTGCACCATGTACGCGATGTCGTCGGGCGCGGCGAGGAACATCCCGAGCTTGTCCGTGGCGATCTGCTTCTGCAGGTCGCCCCACTGGAGCAGCTGGGTCTTGCCCATGCTGTCGTCCTCCCAGCGCATGGCGTGGAGGTTCTTCGCGACCTGCTTCCCCAGGTCGTTGTTGAACGCGGCCTTCTTCCCGCTCGCGTCGACGACCTCGCCGCCCACGCTGTACATCTGCGCGGTGAAGTGCCAGCCGCCCGTGTTGCCGGCGCTGTACTCGCCGAAGCCCGCGATGCCGTTCCCCAGGCCCGCGATCTTCTTCGCGGCGGCCCGCACCTCGCCCCACGTGCGCGGCGGGGCGTCCGGGTCGAGCCCCGCGTCCTTGAAGAGCTTGCGGTTGACGAGCAGGCCCATCGTGTAGTTGCTCGTCGGCAGGCCGTACAGCTTCCCGTCGTGCTTGAGCGACCCGAGGACGTTCGGGTCGATGTCCTTCAGCAGCGGCACGCTCCTGTCGCTGACGTACGCACTGATGTCCGCCGCGCCGTCGTTGTCCAGCACCTGCGGCAGGTCCGTGAAGTACGTGTAGAACACGTCGGGCTGCGACTTCGCCTTCAGCATCGCCGTGAACCGCGGCGGCTCCAGACACTGCCCGGGAGTGGAACGCCCCTCGATCGTGACGTTCGGGTACGTCTTGTTGAACTCCGCGACGTCCTCCTTCCACTCCTTCAGCTCGGCCGCCTTCGCCGCCGGCGGCATGCAGTCGATCGTCAGCGTCACCTTCGTCTTCGGATCCAACGGAGCGGCCGGGTCGACCGAGCCGCCCCCTTCGGAACCGCCGCCGCCGTTGTCACTGCTGCTCGTGCCGCACGCGGCCAGCGCGCTCAACGTCACGGCGGACACGAGAGCGGCCGCGCTCGCGCGACGCATACGACGGAACCGAGCACTTCTCATGGGTGGTCCCCTTCGGGCAAGTACGTGGAGGTCGCCCCACCGCCGGTGCGTTGTGGGGCGCGGCACACTCAACCACCCCCGACAAGTGAACGCAAGATGTCGCGCCAATTTCGCAATTGCCTGACAGTCCACGACATCACCGCCGCAGATCCCCTCCACCGAAGGGGACGGACCGGACGCCGCCACCGTCCCGAACTCCCCAGCACGCATAGCCCTTGCGCCGCGACAGGACCCCTCCGCCCCCTCGATCGCCCCCACGCCCGAGGCGGGCACCCCTGGGCGCCCCCCGCCCCACCGCCTTCACCGCTTTCTCTCACTTGCGTCAATCGATCAGAAATTTGCAGATCCGCTGGGACCGGGTGATCCGACCCCGGCGGGCGCTGCCGGCGCCCTGTCTACGATGCGCGCATGACGATGCCCGGTGCGGAACAGCCAGAGATACGCGTCCTGTACGACGACTCCCGGAGCGACCTGCGGGACGCCGCGCGCCCGCGGCCCGTGCGGCTCTACCTGTGGGAGCCGGACCGTGCCGCGGCCTCGCCCGCGCCGTTGGTCGTCGTGTCGCACGGCACCGGAGGATCGGGCGGGGACATGGGGTGGTTGGCGCGGCCGCTGCGCGAGGCGGGGTTCAGGGTGGTGGCGCTGGACCACCACGGCAACAACCACGTGGACGGATACGAGCCCGAGGGGTTCGCGCACGTCTGGCACCGGCCCCGTGACGTGACGTTCGCCCTGGACGCGCTGGAGCGGGAGCGGCCCCTGGGTCCCGTGGGCGCCGCGGGCTTCTCGCTGGGCGGGTACACCGTCGCGGCCCTCGCGGGAGCGCGCGTCGATCCGCGGGTGCTGCGGGCCGTGCTCACCGGCGCCGTGCCCCTGCCGGACATCCCGGAGTTCCCGGGGCTGCGAAGCACTGCTGAAGAAGTATCCGGACGACGACTCGTCACGACGCGCCCTCGAAGGCGCCGACGCGGATCTCACCGACGCGCGCGTACGGGCCGTGTTCCAAGTCGCGCCGGGTGTCGGCGGGTTCGTCACGGCGTCGAGCCTGGCGACGGTGCGCGTCCCCGTGGAGATCCACTGGGGCGGGGCGGACACGGTCAACCCGTACGACGTCGACGTCAAGCCGTACCTCGACCACATCCCCACCGCCACGGGCCGGTCGGCGGGCCCGGACGTCCGTCACGACGACTTCTTCGCCGACGACCCGGCCGACCCGGACGTCCGCCACCGCGTCGGACGGGAGGCGGCAGCCTTCTTCCTGCGCCGGCTCGTCTGACGTCCGGGGAACGGCGGGCCGCGCGCACGCGGGCGCTCCGCCCGACCGGGTTCGGTCGGACGGAGCGCCCGGGAAGGGGTGGTGCGGAGGTCAGTTCGAGGCGAGGAGGTGGAGGGTGTCGATGACGCGGTTGGAGAAGCCCCACTCGTTGTCGTACCAGGCGACGACCTTGATGTGACGGCCTTCGACGCGGGTGAGGGCCGAGTCGAAGATGGAGGAGGCGGGGTTGCCGGTGATGTCGGCGGAGACCAGCGGGTCGTCGGAGTACTCCAGGACACCGGCCAGGGGGCCCTCGGCGGCGGTGCGGTAGGCCTCGAGGACGTCGTCGAGGGTCACGTCGCGGGCGACGGTGGTGTTGAGCTCGACGATCGAGCCGACGGGCACGGGGACGCGGATCGAGTCGCCCGAGAGCTTGCCGTCGAGGTTCGGGAGGACGAGGCCGATGGCCTTGGCGGCGCCCGTGGTGGTGGGGACGATGTTCACGCCGGCGGCGCGGGCGCGGCGGGGGTCGCGGTGCGGGCCGTCCTGGAGGTTCTGCTCCTGGGTGTAGGCGTGGACCGTGGTCATGAAGCCGTGCTCGATGCCGGCGAGGTCGTCGAGGACCGAGGCGAGCGGCGCGAGCGCGTTGGTGGTGCAGGACGCGTTCGAGACGATCGTGTGGACGGCCGGGTCGTAGGCGTCGGTGTTCACGCCGTACGCGAGCGTGACGTCGGCACCGTCGGCGGGCGCGCTGACGAGGACGCGCTTGGCACCCGCGTCGATGTGCGCGCCGGCAGCCTTCGCGGAGGTGAAGCGCCCGGTGGCCTCGAGGACGATGTCGACGCCGAGTTCGGCCCACGGCAGGTCCGCCGGCTCGCGCTCGGCCAGCACCTTGATGCGGCGGCCGTCGACGACGAGGGTGTCCCCGTCGACGCTCACCGGACGACCGAGGCGGCCCGAGGTCGTGTCGAAGGCGAGGAGACGGGCGAGGGTGGCGGGCTCGGTGAGGTCGTTGATGGCGACGACCTCGAGGTCGCTCTGGCGCTCCAGCAGGGCGCGCAGCACGTTGCGTCCGATGCGGCCGAATCCGTTGATGGCGATGCGAGTCATGACAGTGTCCCTTCGGTCCCTTCGCGTTCGCCACCATGTTCGTCGGGAGGGGTGGGGCCGTGACAGCGGCGTGATCGCCACGGTCCGCAAGTATCGCGCCAAGGGTGCGGGAGCGGTCCGCGTCCGCGTCGCTACTCGCCCCGGGCGAAGGTCCGCCGGTACTCGCTCGGCGTGGTGCCGAGGATCCGCTGGAAGTGGAGCCGCAGGTTCGCGCCGGTGCCGAGGCCCGTGTCGGCGGCGATCTGCTCGACCCCGCGCTCGGAGCGTTCGAGCAGCTCACGAGCCATGTCGATACGGGCCCGCATGACCCACTGCATCGGCGTGTATCCGGTGTCCTCGGCGAACCGGCGGGAGAACGTGCGGGCCGACACCGCCGCGTGCCGGGCGAGGATCTCCAGCGTGAGCGGCTCGCCCAGGCGGTGCAGGGCCCATTCGCGGGTGGCGGCGAACCGCTCGCCGAGCGGCTCGGGCACGCTCCGCGGCACGTACTGGGCCTGGCCGCCGCTGCGGTAAGGGGCGGCGACGAGCCGGCGGGCCGCGTGGTTGGACGCGGCGATGCCGAACTCGCTCCGCAGGATGTGCAGGCACAGGTCGATGCCCGAGGCGGCGCCCGCGGAGGTGAGGACGCTGCCCTCGTCGACGAAGAGGACGTTCTCGTCGACCCTGACGAGGGGGCGCTTCGCCGCGAGCGCCCGCGCGTAGTGCCAGTGGGTCGTAGCCCGCTTGCCGTCGAGGAGCCCCGTCGCGGCCAGCGCGAACGCGCCCGTCGAGATCGCGGCGAGCCGCGCCCCGCGCCGGTGGGCCGCGATCAGCGCCTCGACGACCGCCGCCGGCGGGTCGTCGCGGTCGGGGAACCGGTAGCCCGGGACGAAGACGATGTCGGCCCAGTCGAGCGCGTCCAGGCCGTGCGCGACCTGGTACGCCAGGCCGTCGCCGCCGGCCACGACGCCGGGCTCCGCTCCGCACACCCGCACCTCGCACGGCATGCTCGCGCGGGTCGTGAAGACCTGCGCGGGAATGCCCACGTCGAGCGGCTTCGCGCCCTCCAGTACGAGAACGGCGACACGGAGCAGACGAGAGCGGGGCACGGACAAGAGCCTACGCACCGGATCGCGCCGCGCGGCCCGGCCGGGGTGTCGTACGGGTCACGACGACACCCCGGCAGGTCACGGGCGCGACCGGTCGGACTACAGGTACGGCTTCGTGATCAGTTCGATCGCGTGGCCCGCGGGGTCCTTGAAGTAGACGCCGCGGCCGCCGTGCTCGGTGTTGGTCTCGCCGGGACGGCTCATCTGGGGGTCGGCCCAGTGCTCGACGCCGCCGTCGCACAGCCGCTGGTACGCGCGGTCGAAGAGCTCGTCGTCGACCATGAACGCGTAGTGCTGCATCTGGATCTCCACCGGGGGCTCGGCGAACTGGATCAGTACGCCGTCGGTGAGCTGGATGTTGACGAACGGACCCCACGAGGGTGCCTCGGGGAGCTCCAGGAGGTCGCGGAAGAACCGCGCCGACTCGTGGCGGTCCTTGGCGGCGATGATGGTGTGGTTGAACGTGACGGTCATAAGGGTGGCCTCGCTGTTGTTCGACACGGAAAGGGACTGCAGTGCCTGTGCACTGGGAGGTCCGCGTGCCGAACCGAGGGGGTGCCTCGTGCGCACCCTGGGGGCGATCAGCCCTCCACCGGATAGCCCGTCTGTGCATGGCGATTCGCCGGTCCGGTGTTCATACGGATGAGGCTACGTGATCAAGTCGGGGCGCGACAAGGGCGATCGGTGCGTCGCCCGCCCTCGTCGCGCCTCCGTCGGCGTCAGTCGAGCCCTTCGAGCACGCTCTCCGCCCTCGCCTTGAGTCCGGCCGCCTCGGGCCCTTCGTACGAGCCGAGTTCGGAGACGAAGGCGGTCATCCGGGCGACGGCCTCCGCCGTGCGCCCCAGCTCCTGCTCGGTCCACGCCGCGTAGGCCTGGCACTGGAAGCGCTCGGTCAGGGCGTCGGCGCCGAGGGAGGCGTAGAGACCGGCGGCACGGTCGGAGAGCGTGAGGACCTGCTCCCGGATCGCACGCGCGCCGGCCTCACCTGCGTTCCCGTCCTCGTCCTCGTGCAGGGTGTTCTGGAGGAGCCGGGCGAGCTGCTGCCAGGACTGTGCCCGCTCGTACCGCAGGTCGGGCTCGTCGGAGCCGTCGACGACGGCCGCCGCCTGCTCCATCAGGGCACGGGCACGGGCGGACCCGGTGTCGGCCGCGTCGTCGGCGGCCAGCCAGGCCAGCGAGCGAAGGAGCCGTGCCTCCGCCACCGGGTTGCCGCCGGCCTTGCGCCACAGTTCCAGGGACCGCTCGTAGGCGGCTTCGGCCTCGGTGGTGAGGCGCGAGGCGGCGAGGGCCTCGCCGGCCGAGTGGGCGAGGCCGGCCTCGAACGCGGGCTCGTCCCAGCCCTTCGCCGTCTCGGCGGCCAGCAGGTACTGCTCGGCCGCGGCGCGGGGGTCGTTCAGCTCCCGGAGGAAGCCGCCGAGCAGCTCCCGGGCCTGTACGCCGTCCGCCTCGCCGTGCTCCAGGAGGTCGGGGAGCGCGGACTGGAGCACTTCGGCGGCCTCGGCGGTCCGCTCGGCCGCCGCGTAGGCCCGGGCGAGCAGGAGGCGCGCCCTGGCCCCCGCCGTCGCCGCGTGTCCGGCCTGGTCGAGCCAGTGGGTGGCATCGAGGGCGTGGAGGACCGCGTCCCGGGCTCCGTCGAGGCCCTGGCGCAGGAGGATGTCGGCGAGGGTGAGGCGTACGCCGGCCTGTTCGGTCGCGTCGGTCAGTTCGGCGGCGTGGTCGAGGGCGGCGCGGGCCGCGGACGCGGCGGCGGCGAGTTCGCCGCGGGCCGCGAGGACGCTCGCCCGCAGGGCGAACGGTTCCACCGCGTCCCAGGGCTGCTGGGCCGCGAGCAGTCGGTCCGCCGCGGAGGCGAGCAGGGGTTCAGCCCGGTCGAGGTCGTGTGCGGCCAGGGCGAGCCGGGCGAGGGTCACTTCGCTGTCGGCGACGAGGTCGGCGATGCTGCCCGGCCCCGCGGCGCGGGCGGCGGGCTCGTCGCCGTGCTCCGCGACGAGCCTGGCGAGCTCGGTCGTCAGGTGCTCGGTGTCCGAGGACGGTACGGCGTCGTCGGCGGAGGCGGCGGCCTCGCGCAGGTGCGCCTCGATGCGGAGGGTGGTGAGTTCGGCGCTGAGGAGGCGCCGGGTGCGCTCCGGGTCCGCCTCGTCGAGCGCGCGGGCCGCCCTGGCCGCGGCGGCGAGGAGGGCTCGGGTCTCCGCGGGTTCGGCGTCGCGCCGGACCGCGCATCCGGCGGCGGCGAGCTCGGCGTGGGCCGCGCGGCCGAGCTGTCCCGCGGCCCGGTAGGCCGCGGCCGCTTCGATGTAGAGGTCGCCGGCGGCCGGGTCGTCGGCCCGCGCCGCGGTCACGGCGCGGTGCGCGAGGAGGTCCGCGGCCAGGACGGGGTCGGTCGCGGGGGCGGTGCCGCCGCCGGTCCCGGCGTTCCCGCCGGTCCCGGCGAGCCGGGCCACCCGGGCCCAGAGGTCGTCGGCCGAGGGGTGTCCCTGCTGCCGGGCCGCGCGGGCCCTTTCGACGAGTGCGGGGAGGTCCGGCTCGGCCGGGTGCGCTCCGGTGCCCCGCGTGTCCGTGGCGTCGGGGCCGGTTTCCGCCTGACCGGTGCGCTGGGTCGGGAGGGCGGCGGTGGACAGCGGGGCGCTGCGCACGCCCAGCGGGAGGGCGTCGGCCACGGGGTGGCGGGCGATCCGGTCGACCAGGCGCCGGGAGACGAGGGGCGTGCCGTTGCGGGCGTCGAAGCGGGCGGCGATGTCGGTGGCGTCGGCGTACAGGAGGCCGTACAGCTCCTTCACCGTGCGCTGCGTGCCGGCGTAGGAGACGGCGGGCCGGTCGCCGTGGCCGAGGTCGGTGAGCCGCCGGAGCAGGACGAGGACGCCGCCGGAGAACTCCATCTGCGATTCGACGTCGGCGAGGGGTCCGAGGTGGGCCGCGTGCTCGGCGAGGATCTCCAGGCCTCTCGACTCGTTGCCGGTGAGGGCGCAGAACTCGATGTGCTCGCCGATCGAGCGGAGCAGGCTCTCCTTGCCGCGGACCATCCGGTAGCCGCGGAGGTGGTACGAGCGGGCCTCGTCGGTGCGGCCGAGGCGGGCCAGCGGGAGGAGGGCGTGGGCGAGTACCCGGTGGGGCTCCTCCATGCAGGAGAGGCCGTCGGAGAGGACCGGCTGCCAGACCTCGATCGCCTTGGCGTCGTCGCCCTTGCGGGCCCAGTACCAGCCCTGGGTGTTGATCTCGCAGGCGTGGCAGTCGCTCATCGCGTCGCGCTCGGCGGCCGCCCAGCCGGCGATGGCGCGTTCGGTCCTGTCCTGGTCGCCGATGGCGTCGGCGAGGTGGAACTCGGCCTGCCGGACGGCTCGTTCGCTGTATCCGGCCAGGCGGTAGCGGCGCTCCATGTCGGTGAGCCAGCCGTCGACGGCGGTGAGCGGGATCTCGGGGGACTCGACGATGCGTCCGGCCACCCACTTGAAGCGCCAGAAGAGGCGGTGGACCTCGTGGGAGGCGAAGGAGCCGGGGTCGCGGTCGTACTCCTGGAGCAGCCGGGCGAAGGGCACGACCATCTTGGTGCGTTCGGCGCTGTACTCGTACGCCTCGATGAGGCAGACGAGGGCGGCGCGGAAGAGCTGCCGGTCGCCGGTGGCCTCGGCGGCCGCGCCGAGCGTCTCCGCGTGGACGTTGCGCGCGGCGCCGTGGGGGGCCCGGGCGTTCTCCGCGAGGCCGCGGCGGATGTCCTCGGGGGTCATGGTGGTCACGCGTCGTTCTCCTCTGCGTTCGCGGGCGCGGTGCGGTGGGTGGCCCATTCCAGGAGTCCGAGGAAGGCCCGGTTGAGCAGGGTCGAGTCGGCGGGGCGCAGGGGCCGCTGGGACATCAGGAGGGCCTGGCCGTAGAGCGATTCGACGGCGGTGCCGGTGAGTTCGGCGTCGGGCAGGCCGGCGATCCGGCGGATCAGCGGGTTGTTGTGGTTGAGGACGAGACGCGCCCGGGGTGCCGTGCCGCGCAGGGCGCCGAGGATGTCGCCCCACAGCGAGTCGGCGTTCTCCTGGGCGGTGGCCCGGTCGCGTTCCTGTCGTGCCTGGCGGTCGTCGAGGAAGAGCGCGGGCACGCTCACCGGCTGGAAGGCGCGGAGCACGACGTCGCAGCCGTGCGGGTCGAGGCGGGTGCGGGCGGTGGCGAGGAAGGAGGCCAGGGCCAGCTCCGCGGTGGTGGGCACCGGGTCGAGGCGGTCGGTGACGGCGCCGGCGTCGAGTTCGGTGACCTTCACTCCGGGGCGGACGGTGAGCAGCAGGGCGAGCAGCTCGGCGTCGTAGGTGTAGCCGGCGTTGACGACGCCGAGGCCGTGGGCGGCGGCGATCGGGGCGATCTGCCGGAACTCCTCGACGGTCCGGGTGAAGTGGATCTCGTCGTGGGCCGCGGCGAACTCCTCCAGGCCGACCTCTCCGTCGCTGGTCTCGAAGGGGAGCCAGGGCAGCATGAGCTCGAAGAGCTCAGGGTCGTGGCGTGCGAGGGACTTCACGCCGAGGTGGTGGACGCGCAGGAAGGCGGCGAGTCGCCCGGGGTCGCCGGCGGCGAGTTCGGCGAGCCACTGCCGGATCCGGGCGCCGAGTGCCTCGCGCACGGCGGCGAGAGTCTCGTCGTCGTACAGGTTCTCGCGCGAGGCGGTGGGCCGCAGGGTGTCGGTGTCCACGACGGCCCGGACGAAGAAGGCCCATTCGGGCAGCAGGTTGCTCGCGTGGTCGGTGAGCAGCATGCCCTTGAGGTAGGCGCGGTGTCCGGCCCGGTGCGCGGGGCTGGTCGCTTCGGGGAGCACGTACGCCACACCGCGTACCCCGGCGACCGGGAGGTCGAGGTCGATGGTGTCGAGCGGGGTGAAGCCGAAGACCTGGGCGCAGTGGCCGGCGAGCGCCACCCGACGGGAGGCCGGGGTGGGGTGGGGGCGGTCCCAGACGGCGGGACGGTCGGTGACCGGGCGCTCGACGGAGTCCGGGCCGGCGAAGGTGATGTCGTACGGGAGGAGGGAGCCGAAGTCCCGGGCCAGCTCCTCGACGCGTGCGGGTTCCATCCACTCGCCGACGCCGGGGCGGGCCTCCAGGTACACGGTGGTGCCGGGCTCGGGGCGGGCCTCGTCGGGCAGGGTCCTGACCGTGTACGAGCCGTCGTCGGAGGCGAGCCATTCCACGGGGGCGGCCCACGGGGTGCGTGCGGAGCGGGTGACGACCCTGATCCGCCGTGCCACCACGAAGCAGGCCAGCAGGCCGATGCCGAACTGGCCGAGGAACTCGCGCCGGGCGGATTCGAGACCGTGCTCGCCGCCGCGCTTGGAGCTGCGGCCGATGGTGGCGAGCAGGGTGTGGACCTCGTCGGCGGTCAGACCGATGCCGCTGTCCTCGATGGACACGGTGCCGTCGGCGGCGCGGAGCCGGATGGCGATCGTCGAGACCGGGTCGAGGGCCTGTCGGGCGGTGACGGCGTCCACGGCGTTCTGCAGGAGCTCGCGGACGTACACCCGGGGGCTGGAGTAGAGGTGGTGGGAAAGGAGGTCGACGAGGCCGCGCAGGTCGACCTGGAACGTGCTGGAGTCGGGTGCCTTCTCGTCGTCCGGGGTCGCGGAAGTCATGGTGCATCACCTCGTGTGGGCGCAGGGTGGGACGGGCGACCTCGAGGACCCCCCCTCATAGATCGCGAACGGAACACAGCCTAGAGGTGGGCTCTGACAATTGCGCCGGAGATATGCCCGTCCCGTCGCTCACGCGTTCGCCGACGCCCGGGCCTCGCGCAGGGCCGTGTGGACGGACCAGACGACCGAGACGAGCGGGACGGCCACCACGGCGCCGACGATGCCGGCGGCGATCGATCCGGCGACAACCGAAATGGCCACGACGAGGGGGTGCAGCCGTACGGCCCAGCTCATGACGAGGGGGTGGAGCAGGTGGCCCTCGATCTGGCCGATGACCACGATCAGCGCGACCACGAGGGCCGCCACCAGGGGTCCTTGCGAGGCGAGGGCGACGACGGCGGCCACGGCGAGGGCGATGGGGGAGCCGATCAGCGGGACGAAGGCGGCGAGGAACTCCAGCAGGGCCAGCGGCACCGCGAGCGGAACCCCGAGGAGCCACAGCGCGAGGCCGACGAGGACCGCGTTCACGGCGGCCACCAGCACGATCCCGTGCGTGTACCCGGTGAAGGTGCGCCAGGCCGCGCTGCCTCCGATGCCCACCCGGCCGCGCACGGAGCGCGGCAACTGCTCCTGGAACCACCGCCACTGGCGGTCTCCCGAGTGGACGAAGAACACGGCGCAGAAGAGGGCGAGGGCGAGGGTCGTGAGGACGGCGACCACATGGCCGGCGCCGCTCAGCGCCGTGCTGACGAGGGTCGACCGGTGGCTGGAGAGGAAGTCGCCGATCCTGGCCTGGAGGTCGGTGAGCGCTCCGGGGTCCAGCCGGAACGGCGGCCGTTCCAGCCAGTCCTCGATCCGGCCGACCCCCACCCGGAACTCGCGGAGCAGCGTCGTCCGCTCGCCCGCCACCGCCTCACCGACGAGCGTGAGCACCCCGAGGACGAGGGCGATGCTGCCGATCAGGGTGAGGGCGACGGCGAGGGGCCGGGGCAGGCCGCGGGCGACGACGTCGGCGACGGGGCGCAGCAGCGCGGTGATCACCAGGCCGAGGAAGACGGCGACGCCGATCTCGTGGAAGCGGCCGAGCACGGCGAACAGGCTGTAGACGAGCAGGCCGACGACGAGGACGCGCCACGCGTAGGCGGCGGCCGTGCGGAGGAAGGGGGTCACCGTCGGTGGTGTGCCTGGCTGCATGGCGTACGACGTACCACTCGTGGCCCGCGGGGCCACGTCCCGACGCCGACATTCGCCCGACCGGGGTCCGCCCCGCACCCGGCGACCGGTGCGGGGCGGACGGACGGCGGGTCGGCCGTCAGGCTGTGGTGCCGGGGATCTGCCGGGCCTCGGTGTTGCGGTCCCATCCGGAGAACAGGGCGCTGTCGGTGCAGTAGGCGCAGCCGGGGCCGAAGAACATCCCGCGGGCGTTCTCGTCGCCCAGGAGCCAGTAGCGCAGCCAGGCGGTGGTCGGGGCGCGGAAGTTCCCGCCGTCCCCGATGGAGGAGAGGTGGCCGGCTCCGCGGATCTCGCCGTACACGGAGGGCACGTGGTCGGAGTCCCCGTGGAAGGCCTTGACCAGGGCGGGCCACACGGTGAGGTCGTTCTGCCCGGCGAGGTAGAAGACGGGTTCGTCCATCAGGTCGGGGTCGGCCAGCGGTCCGGGCTGGATGGGGACGGCGGTGTCGACGCGCGGGTCGATCGCGGCGTTGACCGCCGCCGCGCCGCCCTGCGAGTGGCCGGCGGAGGCGATGTGCTCCAGGTCGACCTTCCGGTGGAACCGGCTTCCCCCGTCCGCGTTCCGCTGCTCCAGGACGTCGATGCCCGCGCGCATGCTGAGGGCGAAGTTGGAGGTGGGGGTGTTCGCGGCGGCGACGATGAAGCCCTGGCTCGCCCAGTGCCTCAGGAGCGAGCCGTAGATGCCGGGGACCGCGCCGGTGCCGTTGCCCCAGATGACGACCGGGTGCAGTTCACCGCGCTGCCCCATGTTCCGCGGGTAGTAGAAGGTGTGCACCGCCTCGATGTCGACGTCGACCTCGTAGGGGCCGGGTGCGCCCCAGGCGGTGCCGACCGACGGGATCGTGCCGGTCGTCTCCTGCGCCGCTCCGGCGGTGCCGGGCGCCGCATACACGGCGGTGACGACGGCGAGCAGCAGGCCGCCGAGTGCGCGGCCCCATTTCCCTGACATAGGAACTCCTTTACGGATCCGGCACGTTGCGCGTCCTCGCAAGCGTGGCCAGCGCCATGATCGGGCGCGCGGGCGGCCGTGTCTGTCCGCAGGGGCCCAGACCTGCCGGGGCCGGGTTGGGCGTCTGCCCAAGCGGGGGCGCGGGGGGGGCCGACGTTCGGAACGACGGGGTCCGGAACTCGTGCGCCCGCGTCAGGAACCGATCCCGCTCGTTGGCACTCATGATCCATGCCGAACGACCGCACCGAACGAATCCGAGGAATCTCCGTGCCCCTGTCGTCACACCGACGTCTGGCCGTCAGCACCACCCTGGTCGCCGCCCTCGCCGCGGGCCTCACCCCGGCCGCCGGCGCCTTCGCCGCCGCCCCCGCGCCCGCCTCCCCCGCCGCGCCCGTCCGCACCGCGGACGCAGCCGTTCCCGCCCCCGACATGGAGGGCGTGCTCGCCGCGCTGAACGCGGCGATGGCCAAGGGCGCGCCGGGCGCGATGGCCCGGTACACCGGTCCCGGCGGAGTGCAGATCCGCACCGCGGGCGTCCAGGACCGCGTCTCGGGCGCTCCCATGGACATCCACTCGCGCTTCCGGATCGGCAGCGTCAGCAAGACGTTCTCCACCGTCGTCCTGCTGCAGCTGGTCGACGAGGGGAAGCTGGAACTCGACGCGTCCGTGAACGCGTACCTGCCGGGCCTGCTGCCCGACGACCGGATCACGGTCCGCCACCTGCTCACCCACCGCAGCGGCCTCTCCGACTACACCGACGCGATGTTCAACGACACCGTGCCCGGCTTCGAGGCCGTACGGAACCGGGTGTTCAGCTTCCAGGAGCTCGTCGACCTGTCGCTGAGCGCGCCCCGGACGAACGAGCCCGGCGCGGCGTACCGGTACTCGAACGCCAACTTCGTCGTGGTCGGCATGCTCATCGAGAAGCTCACCGGGCAGCCGGTGTCCGACGCGTACGAGCGCCGCATCTTCAAGCCGCTGAAGCTGCGGAAGACCTCGTACGTCCACCCGGACGTGCGCATCAAGGGCCTGCACGTGCGCGGCTACCTGCACCCCGACGCGGCCGGCGACCCGCTGGTGGACTCCACGGAGCAGACCGTGTCCTGGGCACAGTCCGCCGGAGCCGTCATCTCCAGCCCCGCCGACCTGAACACCTTCACGAGCGCCCTGATGCGCGGCCGGCTGCTCTCCCCGGCCATGATGGAGGCCATGACCACGGTCACCCCGACGGACACCACCAACACCCGGTTCTACGGCCTCGGCCTGCGCCGCTACGACCTGTCGTGCGGCACCCAGGTGTTCGGCCACACCGGCACCGTGCAGGGCTTCTACACGTACACCTTCGCGACCCGGGACGGCCGGCGCGCCCTGTCGGCCATGGCCAACGCCTCGAACCGCGGGGTCGTCAACACGGCGCTCGGCGGAACGCTGGAGGCCGCGTTCTGCGGCAAGAAGCCCGCCGCGGCCGCTCGCTCCGCCGCCCCGGTCCACCCGGACCTGACGTCGCGTCCGGCGGAGCGTGACCTGCCCGAGCGCCACTAGGTCCTCTCTTCCGGATCTTGCCGGTCAGGCCCGCGTCGTCCGGTGCCGGACATCGCAAGGCGGAGGGGCGCCCGTGCACTGGACGTACTCGGGTGTCCCGACAACGCGGCGAGGTGCGGTGCCGGGCGGCGCGGGCCAGGCAGGATCCGGAAGAGACGGCCTGGCCCGACGGCCGCGGCCTCCCGGGTGCTCAGGCCTGGTACTCGGTGAGGTCGATGGCGTGGATCCGCAGGGGTACGTCGAAGGCAGGGTGGTTCGTCTCGCGCTCCGCGGTCATGCCGAGCTTTCCGATGACGTTCTCGGACGCCTGGTCGCTGATGTGCGTGACGGCGACGACCCGGTCGAGCCCGCGGTCCTGGAGGGCGAACTCCAGGACCGCGTGGGCGGCCTCGGAGGCGTACCCCTGCCCCCAGAACTGGCGGCCGAGCCGCCAGCTGATCTCCACCTCCGCCGCCAGCTCCGGCAGCGCGTCCGGGACGGAGAGGCCGGCGAGCCCGATCAGCTCCCCGGATCCGAGGAGCTCGACGGCGAAGATCCCGAACCCCTCGTCGTCCCACTCCTCCTCGTACCGCTCGATGTCCTCGGCGGTCCCGTCCAGGTCGCGCACCGAGCCGTCGCCGATCCACCGCATCACCTCGCGGTCCGCGTTGATCTCGGCCAGGGGGACAAGGTCGTCGTCGCTCCAGCGCCGGAGGAGGAGACGAGGTGTACGAATTTCGGTCATGTCCCCATCCTGACGCACACCGCGGCGCGCCCGTGCCAGGGGCCCGTCCGGCCGGGGCGCGGAGCCGCCGCCCGGACGGAGGGCCGCGTCACGCGCCCGCGGGCGACCCGGTGAGGTCGGTCGGGTCGGTGTTGGCCCCGCAGAGGACGACGCAGACCTTCTCGCCGGGCTCCGGCCGGTAGGCGCCGGCCGCCGGACGGGTCCGATCGCCGGTGCCGAGCGCGGCCAGGGCGGTGGCGGCGGCGTGCTCGACGGCGAGGCGGCGGTCGTCCCACAGGGCGCGGCGGGTACGGGTGATCTCCGCGTCGGGGACGAGGACGGACCGGACGCCGTCCTCCTGGGCGGCGTGCAGGGCGGTGGCCGAGACCCGCCGCGCGCCGAGGGAGTCGGCGGCCACGGAGTCGACCGTGACGTCGACGGGATGCCCGGCCCGGAGGGCGGCGTCGAGGGCGCGGCAGTTCTCGGGTTCGACGGCGACGGTGCGGATGCCGTGGTGGCGGGCGGCGGTGGCGACGCCGGCGAAGAGGCCGCCTCCGCCGACCGAGACGACGACGGTGTCGAGGTCCGGCACGGCCCGGAGGATCTCGTCGAGGAGGGTGCCGGCCCCCGCGGCGATGAGCGGGTGGTCGTAGGCGTGGGAGGCCAGCGCACCGGTGTCGGCGGCGAACGCCTCGCAGGCGGCGAGCGCTTCGGCGTACTCGGTGCCGACGAGGCGCACGTCGGCACCGTAGGAGAGCAGCTTGTCGGCCTTCACCTTCGGGGCGGTGGTGGGCAGGAAGACGGTGGCGGGGACGCCCTGGCGGCGGGCGGCCCAGGCACAGGCGAGGCCGGCGTTGCCACCGGAGGCGATCGTGACGCCGACGTCGGGGAGGGTGCCCCGCTCGCGGTGGGCGAGGAGGAAGTTCTGCGCGCCACGGGCCTTGAAGGAGCCGGTGTGCTGCATGAGCTCCAGTGCGAGGTGGAGCGCGTAGGGCTCGTCGCCCGTGTCCGGGGTGGCGACCGTGACGGGGCGGACGTGGCCGCCGATCCGGTCGGCCGCCGTCGTGATGTCGTCGTACGTGAGGGGGTGCATCCGGGCGCTCCTGAAGGGGTGGGGCGGGACGGTCGTGGGCAGGACGCCGTGAGGGGCCGTCGGGTGCCTCAGAGGAAGTCGGCCAGCGCCGCGACGAACCCGTCGGGATTGTCGAGCATCAGGTTGTGTCCCGCTCCGGGGATCTCGACGACCGGGACGCCGCGGGCCGCCATGCTCGCCGCGTCGGCGTCCGGCAGGCTCGCCTCACCGACCACGTACAGCCGGGGGACGGCCAGTCCGGGAAGCAGGTCGCCGGGGGCGGGCACGCTTCCCTCGACGAGGGCGACCGCACTGCGGTGGACGGCCAGCGGGTCGGCGAGCCGCAGCCGGGCCGCGTAGTCGGCGCGGCCGACCGCGGCGACCATGCGGGCGAACCCCGTCGTCACGAACGTGTCCTCGTCCTGGGCCGCCACCGGCGAACTGAACGCGCCACCGCCCGCGTAGAGGTTCGGCTCCGCCACCACGAGCCGGGCCACCAGGTCCGGGCGGGACGCCGCGAGCAGGATCGCCACGGCCCCGCCCATCGAGTGCCCGACGAGGTCCACGCCGGTCACCCCCAGATGGTCGAGCACGGCCGCCACCGCCGCCGCCTGCGACTCCATGCGGTAGTCGAAGTCCGCGGGCCGGTCGCTGAGCCCGTGCCCGAGGAGGTCCACGAGCATCGCCCGCCCGCCGCCGAGCCCAGGGGCGGCGGCGATGTGCGCGAAGTCCGACGCCGCCGTGCACCCCAGGCCGTGGACGAACACCCGGAGGGGTCCTTTCCCGGGCAGCGCGATCCACCGGATGTACGCCTTCTCCTTCGCCAGGAACAACTCCCGCATGCCGCCCACTCCCTTGTGCCGCCCCGCACGCTTGCCTTCTGTCAGGAGCCACCCTACGAGCAGGTACTGACAAGGGGTCGCCGGCCGCCCCGGGCCGGAAATCCCCCGGGGCCCGCGGAACGTCGGCTAGCGTCCGGGGGACGCAGCGCCGGCGCCGCCGCGCGCACTCGGAAAGGACAGCCATGCCCCTCGAAGGCGAGTACGAGCCCAGCCCGACGGCGTGGGTGCGGAACCAGGTCGAGCTGTACGAGTCGTCCGGCGGGACGGAGGGCACGACCATGCGCGGCCTTCCGGTCGTCCTGGTGACGAACCTCGGCGCGAAGAGCGGCAAGCTCCGCAAGACGCCCCTGATGCGGGTGGAGCACGAGGGTTCCTACGCGCTCGTCGCGTCGAACGGCGGGGCGGTGAAGCACCCCGTCTGGTTCCACAACCTGGTCGCCTCGCCCGTCGTCGAGCTGCGCGACGGCCCCGACGTCTGGGACATGAAGGCCCGCCTGGTCACCGGGGAGGAGCGTCGGGTGTGGTGGGCGCGGGCCGTCGACGCGTTCCCCGACTACGCGGACTACCAGCGCAGGACCGAGCGCGAGATCCCCCTGTTCGTGGTCGAGCGCGTCGGCCTGGGCTGAGCCGCCCGCCCCGGACCGAGCCGGGTCAGGCCGACGCCCGCCAGGACGACCGCCATGCCCGTGACCACCCGGGCGGTCAGGGGCTCGTCGAGGACGAGTGCGCCCAGCGCCACGGACACCACCGGCAGCAGGTAGCCGACGGTGGCGGCGCTGGTCGGGCCCTCCTCGGCGATCATGCGGTAGTTGAGGTGGAAGGTGAGTCCGGTCGCGAAGACGCCGAGGACGGCGACGGCGAGGATCCCGGTCCAGGTCGCCGTCGGGGCGCCGCCGGTGGTGAGGGCGGGCGCGCTGAGGGCGGTGGCGGTGAGGAGCTGCGCGGCGGAGAGGGCCAGCGGGGCGGTGCCGCGGCCGGTGAGGTGGCGGGCCATGTAGGCGAAGGCCACCGCGTACGAGGCGGAGGCGCCGAGCAGGGCGAGGGCGCCGAGGCTCATCAGTCCCGAGCCCGCGCTCCAGGGCGCGAAGATGAGCAGGACGCCGGCGAAGCCGAGGACGAGGCCGGTCAGGCGGGTGGCGGGCAGCGGGCGTTCCGTGCCGAGGCCGAGGCCGATGAGGAGGGACCAGAGCGGGGTGGTGGCGTTCAGTACGCCCGCCACTCCGCTGTCCACGGTCTGTTCCCCGACCGAGAAGAGCAGGAACGGCAGGGCGTTGCAGAAGAGGGCGGCGACGGCCAGGCGCGCCCAGGTGCCCCGGTCGCGGGGCAGTCGCTGCCCGGCTCCGTACGCGAGCGCGAGGAGGACCCCCGCGCCGAGCAGGCACCGTACGAGGGTGATCCACCCGGGGGTGAGGCCCTCGTTGAGGGAGATCTTGATCCAGAGGAAGCCCGAGCCCCAGAGCAGGGCCAGCACGCCCATGCGCGTCGCGGATGTCATGTCCCCACGGTCCCTGGCCTCATTCGACAGGACAAGCGAAGGATCGTACAGCCGGCGTTAAGCTCTGCTACATGCTGGATGTGAGACGCATGCAGGTGCTCCGGGCCGTCGTCACCAGTGGCTCTGTCACCGCCGCCGCCGCGAACCTCGGTTACACGCCGTCCGCCGTGAGCCAGCAGATCGCCGCCCTGGAGAAGGAGGCGGGCATCGAGCTGCTCGAACGCTTCGGCCGGGGTGTGCGCCCGACCGCGGCCGGACGGCTGCTCACCGAGCACGCCGCCGTCATCGGCCGCCAGGTCGCGGAGGCCGAGACCGCCCTCGCCGATCTGCGGGCGGGCCGCACCGGCCGGATCGCGGTCCGCTACTTCGCCACCGCGGGCGCCGATCTCGTCGCGCCCGCCCTGGCCCGCTTCCGGGCCGAACACCCGGGCGTCCGGGTCGATCTGAGGATCGCCGACGGCACGCCCGACGAGGAGGCGGACGTCACCCTGGTCGTACGGCCCCGGGACGGCGGTGGCGACACCTCCCGTGCCGGCCTCCGGCTGGTCCACCTGGTCGACGACCCGTACCGCGCCGTCCTGCCCAGGGGGCATCCGCTCGCCGACCGCCGCACCGCGCTGGACCTGGGCGCGCTCGCCGGCGAACCGTGGGTGGGCAGCGAACGGCCCGGCCCCTGCCTCGACGCCGTCCTGGAGGCGTGCGCCGCCGCCGGGTTCGCCCCGGACGTCGCCGTGGAGTGCGAGGAGTACGCGGCGGCCCAGGGGTTCGTCGCCGCCGGCCTCGGCATCGCCCTGATCCCGCTCCTCGGCCTGGGCGGCCACCACCCGCACGTGGTGGTCCGCAGGCTCCGCGGCCCGGAGCCGGTCCGCTCGATCCACGCCGCCGTACGGGAGTCCTCGATGGCCCTGCCCGCGGTGCGCGGCCTCCTGACGGCGCTTCGGGAGGAGCGGCCTCCCGGGTCCCGCTCCGTCAGGACGGGGAGAGGACCGTGAGGAGGTGGGCCACCTCGTGCGCCACGGCGGCGCGGGCCGGATCGAGGTAGCGGCGGGGGTCGACGGCGGTCGGATGGTCGGCGAGATGGGTGCGGACGGCCTGGGTGAAGGCCTTGTTGAGGTGGGTGGAGACGTTCACCTTGGTCATGCCGGCGGCGATCGCGGCGGCCAGGTCCTGGTCCGGGACCCCTGAGGACCCGTGCAGGACGAGCGGGGTGTCGACGGCGGCCCGCAGGCGGGCGATCAGGGCGAAGTCGAGGACCGCGTCCCTGGTCAGCATCTGGTGGGAGCTGCCGACCGCGACGGCGAGGGCGTCGACGCCGGTGGCCGCGACGAAGGCCCGGGCCTCCTCGGGGTCCGTCCGGACGCCCGGGGTGTGGGCGCCGCCCTTCCCGCCGACCTCGCCGAGTTCGGCCTCGACCCAGACGCCGTGCCCGTGGCAGTGCTCCACGACCTCGCGGGTCGCCGCGACGTTCTCCGCGTACGGGAGCTTGGAGGCGTCGAACATGACGGAGCCCAGGCCGAGGGCGACGGCCTCGCGGACGAGGTCGGGGTTCTCGGCGTGGTCCAGGTGGACGGCGACGGGGGTCTTGGCGGCGCGGGCGATCGCCAGCGAGGCGACCGCGACCGGCTCCAGGGCTCCGTGGTAGCGGACGGTGTTCTCGCTGATCTGGAGGACCACGGGCCGGTCCGCGGTCGCGGCGCCGGCCACGATGGCCTGGGCGTGTTCGAGCTGGAGGACGTTGAAGGCCCCCACTCCCGTGCCCGCGGCGCGGGCGCGGCGGACGATCTCGTCGATGGGCGTCAGCGGCACGGTGCGGCTCCCGGGGTGCGAAGGGGTGCGGGGCGGCGGTCAGGCATGGACGTCGGCGAGGACCACGGAGCGGGTCAGGTTGCGGGGCGTGTCCGGGTTGAGTCCCTGGGCCTCGGCGACGGCCACCGCGAGGCGCTGGGCGCGGATCAGGTCGGCGAGCGGGTCGAGGTCGCTCTCGGCGAGGGTGCCGCCGACCTTGCGCACGTCGTCCGCGAGTCCGGCGGGCAGCTCGCCGAAGCCCCAGGCCACCCGGCCGGGGCCGGTGATGCTGATGGGGCCGTGGCGGTACTCCATGGCCGGGTACGCCTCCGTCCACGCGCCGGCCGCCTCGCGCATCTTCAGTCCGGCCTCCAGGGCGAGTCCGTAGGTCCAGCCGCTGCCGAGGAAGGTGAACTGCTCGGCGGTGAGGACCTCTTCGGCGAGGGGCGCCGCGAGGGCCTGCTCGGCGTCCCGCGCGGCCTCCTCGACGGTGGCGACGCCGTCGGGCAGCGCGTCCTCGGCCTCCAGGTGTGCGCGGAGGAGCGCGAGGACGGTGGTCGCGAAGCGGGTCTGGACGACGGACTCCTCGTCGGCGAAGTCGAGGACGGCGACCTCGTCGGCGAGGTCCATCACCGGGGTCGCGGGGTCGGCCGTGACCGCGCCCGTGGGCACGGTGCCGCGGAGGCGGGAGAGGACGGCGAGGACCTCGCTGGTGGTGCCGGAGCGGGTGATCGCCACGACCCGGTCGTAGCGGCGGCCGTAGGGGAACTCCGAGGCCGCGAACGCGTCGGTCTCGCCGTGGCCGCCGGACTCGCGCAGCTCCGCGTAGGCCAGGGCCATGAACCAGGAGGTGCCGCAGCCGATCACCGCGACCCGCTCCCCCCGTCGGGGCAGGGCGGCGGAGTGCTGCGGCAGGGTACGGGCCGCCTGGCGCCAGGTCGCCGGCTGGGAGGCGATCTCCATGGCGGTACGGGTGATGGTCATACGGCTCTCCTTGCAAGAAGTCTCATCGAGGATGAGTGAAGGTGCTCGAAGTCGAGGGTATTCAAACAGAAAGATGCACTGTCTTTCCAGATCCCGCACGTGTCGACGGAGAGGATCGGGCCGCTCACGAGCCGGAGGGGAGGGCGCACCGCCGAGCACGAACGAGGGGACGCACCCTTGAGGCGCCGGTGGCACAGATCAAGATCGCGAGACCATTGGTCCACAGACGGACCAATCAGACCCTTCGAATTACTAGCCTCCGGCTGTTAACCCACTAATTACGGCACAGCTGTATACCTTTAAGCTCGCCTCCCTCATCATGTCTCCGACGTGCCCGCCGGGGCACGCCGTGACACGAGAGGCGGGGCATGATTCCCATCAGCCGCAGGGGATTCGTCGGTATCGGCGCGGGGCTCGTGGCGGGCGCGGCACTGCCGCCGCTACCCGCGTCCGCCGCCGCGTCGACGGCCACCGGCACCCTCACCGACGTCAAGCACGTGGTGATCCTCATGCAGGAGAACCGCAGCTTCGACCACTACTTCGGCACCCTGCGCGGCGTCCGCGGCTTCGCCGACCGCGCCGCGGGCAACCTGCCCGGTGGCTGGGGCATGTTCAACCAGCCCAACTGGGGCGGCCGCCACTACCCCTGGAAGCTGAGCGACACCCCGCCCGCCGGCGGCGTCGACGGCGAGACCCTCGCACAGTGCAACGGCGACCTGCCGCACAGCTGGACCTCGCAGCACGCCGCGTGGAACAAGGGCCGGCTCGACAACTGGGTCACGGGCGTGGGCAACACCCGGACCCTCGGCCACCTCGACCGCGGGGACATCCCCTTCCACCACGCGCTCGCCGACCACTACACGATCTGCGACGCGTACTTCTGCTCGGCGCTCAGCGCCACCGGCCCCAACCGCACGTTCCTCTGGAGCGGCAGGATCGACGGCTCCAGCAAGGACGGCGGCGACGAGTCGGGCCTGACCTGGGAGACGTACGCCGAGGCGCTCCAGCGCGCCGGAGTGAGCTGGAAGGTCTACCAGAACGCCCAGGACAACTACGGCGACAACGGCCTCGCGTACTTCAAGAAGTTCACCGACGCCCGGCCCGGGGACCCGCTGTACGACCGGGGCATGGGGTCGGTCCCCAGGGTCACCGGCTCGACACCGGACGACATCGCCGCGGCGATCCGCGCCGACGTCGTCGCGGGCACGCTGCCGCAGGTGTCCTGGGTGGTCGCGAGCGAGGCGTTCTCGGAGCACCCGTACGCCCCGCCGGGGGACGGCGCACACTTCGTCGACCTGGTATACCGCGCCCTGGCCGCCGACGCCGAGGTCTTCGACTCGACGGTCCTCTTCCTCAACTACGACGAGAACGACGGCTTCTTCGACCACGTGCCGCCGCCGGTCGCCCCGCCGGGGACGCCGGGCGAGTACCTCGACGGCCTGCCGATCGGCCTGGGCTTCCGCGTCCCGATGATTGTCATGTCCCCGTGGACCCGGGGCGGCTGGGTGAGCTCCGAGGTCTTCGACCACACCTCCGTGCTGCGCTTCATGGAGACCTGGACGGCGGCCCTCGGCACACCGGCCACCTGCCCCAACATCAGCGAGTGGCGCAGGAAGGTGACGGGCGATCTGACCGGGGTCTTCGACTTCGCCCACCCGGTGTACGGCGTGCCGGCGGGCCTCCCCTCCACCGCCAAGGTCATCGGCCAGGCCACCTGTGGCCCGCTGCCGAACCCGGCGCCCCAGAACAACGCCCTGCCGGCGCAGGAGTCCGGCACCCGGCCGGCCCGCGCGGTGCCCTACCAGGCGAACGGCAACCTCGACCGGTTCGAGTTCGGGGCGGCCGGCAAGATCCTGGCCTGGTTCTCGATGACGAACCAGGGCGCGGAGGCCCGGCGCGCGGCGCACTTCTCGATCCACCCGCACCAGTACCGCGACACCGCCGCCTGGCAGTACACCGTCGACCCGGGCGGTACGGCGTCCGACTACTTCAACATCGGCCTCGGCTCGGGTTCGGGCAAGTACGACATCTCGATGATGGGCCCCAACCGCTTCCTGCGGCGCTTCATCGGCGACGCCTCCAAGGCGGGCAAGGCCGTGGAGGTGGCCGCCAGGTTCGCGACCGAGCCGGGCACGGGCAAGACGGCCCTGTGGTTCAGGATGACCAACGCGTCGGGCGGTCCGGTCACCTTCACGATCCGGTCGAACGCCTACCGCTCGGACGGGCCGTGGACGTACACGGTGCCGGCGAACTCCAGCCGCGAGGACTTCTTCAACGCGGTGGCCTACCACGGCGGCTGGTACGACTTCACGATCGTCGCCGACATCGACGGCACCTGGTCGCGCCGGTACACCGGCCACATCGAGACCGGAGCGCCCAGCGTCAGCGGCTGACCGCCGCCGTCCGCCGGGCGGCGCCCTCGGGGTGCCTCCCGGCGGACGTCCGTCACGGTCCGGGCCGTCGGGTACGGCCTCCGGGGCCGTCCGTCGCGACCCGGGGCCGTCAGCGGCCGGCCTGCGCGGCCCGGTGGATGGTGGCGTCCAGGAGGGCCACGGCGTCGTCCGCCGTACGGCCGGGGGCCCGGTTCCACGGTCCGATCAGATCGTTCCAGCCCCGCGACCGCAGCTCGGTCATGATCCAGGCCGCAGCCTCGTTCATGGTGTCCGCGCTGCCGTGGCCGAGTCGGTGCGCGGCGAGCAGGGCGCCGCAGACGCACCGGGCCCCGCGCGCGTCGCGCAGCTTGTACGGGACGTTCTGCCAGCCCCACTCCGTGAGCACGCGGCGGGCGTAGCCGAGGTGAACCGACGGGCGCAGGTCGCTGCGGCCGATGCGGCGCCAGATGTGCAGCCGGTCCGGCAGTACGGCTCCGATGCGGCCCGGCAGGCGGGGCTCGGCGGGCAGCGGCGGCGGCAGCGCGTCGAGGGCGTCGGCCACGAGCCGCTCCACCGGCACCGTGAGGAGGTTCCGCCAGCTCTCCGGCTCTCGCGGCGGAGCGTCGGGAGCGACCGGTTCGCCACCCGTCCGGCCGGAGGCCCGGTCGGGGGGCGGATCGGAGGTCGGGGCGGGGGTCCAGTCGGTGACGATCCGCTGCCAGACGGCGCTGTCGTAGAGCGTGGCGGCCTCGCGATCGACGGTGTCGGGGCTGGGGGTGGAGAGGGCGGGCGGCATCCGGCGGCTCCTCGGTCGGGATGGGTCCATCCTTCAGCACGAATGTCGGTTTTGCGACTTTTGCCCTTGACTGCACACCCACCGCGGGGGTCTTTTCCACCCACTCCCCCATTAACAGAATTACCGCGCATATTCGGACATTGGGAACCTGGTGACGCGACTCACTTTCCCGGTTTCGCCCTGATGATCGAAATGTCCGCAGGCCATGGGGCACACGGGAGTTCGACGGCCCGGACGGGCGGCCGATCTTGAATTACCTGAATTACGTGATCTTTTCGCCGCGCGACGGACTGCCATCCCCTTGTTATCCGCCGCATTACTGGCCTACGGTCACCTCCATTCGAGCGGATCGCCAAATCCTGCCACCGCTCGAAATACCTCCCTTTTCACCCGACGGCAGGAGCGGGGGACCCACGAATACGCCGATCCGGAAATCCGGAACGGCTCGGGGTGCAGCCGCGTGCGCGCGGCCGGACAGCTCCCGTCCGAACCCGACAGCTCACCCCGCAGGCGCCGGAGAGGAATCCGTCATGCCTGCTCACGGTAAGCACCGCCGCCCCCGTCGACGCCCCGTCTCCCAGGGACTCGCACTGGCCGGCACGGGCGGCGTCGCCCTTGCCCTCCCGCTGATCACCCCCGCCGTGGCCGGCGCCGCGCCCGTTTCCGGCGCACCGGAATTCACCACCGGCGCCGTCGCGGCCCCCGCCTTCGCGGCGCCGACCGCCGCCAAGGCTCCCGCCGCCCCGGCCGCCGCCCGCACCTACACCGTCGTCCGCGGCGACTCGCTTTCCCTGATCGCCCAGAAGAAGGGAATTCAGGGCGGCTGGAAGAACCTTTACCGGGCCAACCGAAGCGCCGTGGGTGACAATCCGTCACTTATTCATCCGGGTCTTGAACTGACGCTTCGTCGGGATTCCGCGAAGGTCACCCCCGCGCCGGCGAAGAAGAAGACCGGTACACCCGATCGGGCGAGCCGCTCCGAGCGCCGCTCCGCCCCGGCCTCCACCGGCGCCTCCGCCGCGCAGGCCGCCCCGGCGGCGGCCCCCGCCGCCGCTCCGGCCCAGGCCGCCCCGGCCGCCACCAACTACGCCGACAACCTCGACGGCTGGATCCGCGAGTCGCTGGCCATCATGGCCCAGCGCGGCATCCCGGGTTCGTACGACGGCATCCTCCGCAACGTCATGCGCGAGTCCTCCGGCAACCCCCGGGCCATCAACCTCTGGGACTCCAACGCCGCGGCCGGAACGCCCTCGAAGGGCCTGCTCCAGGTCATCGAGCCGACCTTCCTCGCCTACCACGTGCCCGGCACGTCGATGGACCTCTTCGACCCGGTCGCCAACATCACCGCCGCGTGCAACTACGCGGCCGACCGCTACGGCTCCATCGACAACGTCAACGGCGCCTACTGAGCCCGGAAGTGCCCGGCGAACCAGGAGGTGGCGAGCTCCGCCACCTCCTCCAGGGCGCCGGGCTCCTCGAAGAGGTGCGTGGCACCCTCGACCACGGCGATCCTGTTCTCGCAGCGCAGCAGTGAAGCGGCCCTCCGGTTCAGGTCAAGCACCAGCGCGTCCGCACCGCCCACCACCAGGAGCGTGGGGGCGCGCACCCCGGCCAGCCGGTCCCCCGCGAGGTCCGGCCTGCCACCGCGCGACACGACGGCGCTCACCGCGCACTCCGGATCGGCCGCCGCCCACAGCGCGGCGGCCGCTCCCGTGCTCGCGCCGAAGTAGCCCAACGGCAGGCCGGTCGCCACCGGCTGCTCCGCCAGCCACTTCGTGGCGAACGCGAGCCGTCCGGCCAGCAGCGGGGTGTCGAAGACGTGCGCCCGGTCGCCCGCCTCGGCCTCGGTCAGCAGGTCGAACAGCAGGGTCCCGAGGCCCTGCCGGTTGAGCACCTCCGCGACCGCCCGGTTCCGGGGACTGTGCCGGCTGCTCCCGCTGCCGTGGGCGAACAGCACGATGCCCGCGGCACCGTCGGGCACGGCGAGCCGCCCCGCAAGCGTGACGCCGCCGACCGCGATCCTCACGTCCGAGTCCCGCACCACCGGGCCCCGCGCCGCACGGCTCCGGTCCAGACACGCGATGACCTCGGCGTCGGCGGTCTGCTCGAAGTCGCGGTAGAACTGGCCGATCGCGTAGAAGACCTCCGGCGTGTGGACGCTGACCGTCTCGTCGGCCTCGCCGCCGAGCCGCGCCGTCCACCCGTGCGGCGCGACCGGGACGGCCAGCACGATCCGGGCGGCCCCCCGGGCACGGACCACCCGGCACGCCGCGAGCGCCGTGGCCCCCGTGGCGAGGCCGTCGTCGACGACGACCACGGTCCGGCCTTCGAGCGGCACGGACGCCCTGCTGCCCCGATAGCGGGCGGCACGCTCGTCGAGGACGGAGTGCTCCCGCTCCTCCACCGCCGCGAGCGCCCGCTCGCCCACCCCGGTGTCCCGGAGCACCCGCTCGTTGAGCACCCGCACCCCGCCCTCACCGAGCGCGCCCATCGCGAGCTCCGGCTGGTGGGGCACCCCCAGCTTCCGTACGAGACAGATGTCGAGCGGCGCGTCGAGGGCGTCCGCGACCTGCGCGGCGACCGGTACCCCGCCGCGCGGGAGTCCGAGGACCACGACGTCGTGGCCCTTGAGGTGGTCGAGCCGGGCGGCGAGCTGCCTGCCCGCGTCCGTGCGATCGCTGAAGAACATGGTCCGCCGCCCTTCCGCCTTGCCGCGGCCGGGGCCCGGGGAGGAACGGCGTGCCCGTCCCGTGCCCCTCCTTCCAGGGTAGACGCGTCCCCGATGGACGGTCGGCGGGCGCCCGGCGGGCGACGAGCGGCGAGCGACGAGCGGCGAGCGACGAGCGACGAGCGACGAGCGGCGAGCGACGAGCGACGAGCGACGAGCGACGAGCGGCGAGCGACGGTGTCAGGCGGTCAGCGCGACTGGAGGGCGTCGAGGGCGACCGCCTGGGCTATCGCGAGCCGCCGGTCGAGCTCCGGGTCCGCTATCTCCAGCACGTACCGGTCGCGCAGACCGAACCGCTTGTCGACGGACATGACGGAGCGTCCGGCCTCGGCGAAGTCGAAGTGGTAGGGGACGACGAAGGGGACCAGGTCCGTGAAGGGCAGGAACTCCCAGACCCGGCGCAGCAGGGCCACGCCCTGGTGCCGCTCCCGCCCGGTGGCCTCCCCCGCCGCCCCTTCCCTGCTCAGGTGCCAGGTGCTGCGCAGCAGGGAGGCCCCGAAGTCCTTGCGGAAGGCCCCGAGCCGGGTCCCGGAGGCGCCGTGCACGTCGTAGGTCGCGCCGACGTCGAGGACCTGGCGGGCCTTGAAGGTGAACAGGACCTGGCGCTGGGACTCGTCCGTGTAGAAGGTGACGTGCTCCTTGAAGGCCATTCTCTTCTGGTGGGCGAACGCGATCAGTTCCGCCTCCTCGCCGTCGGGCCCCACGGTGTGCACCAGGTAGCGGTTCGCCATGAGCGTCACCTTCTGGCGGACGAGGAAGCGGTGCTGTGACTGCGCGAGGCCCATCGGGTGTGCTCCTGCTGATCGTGGACGGTCTCCCGGAGACCGTCCCGTGGCGTCGTGACCACGATGATCGCGTGCGGCACGGCCCCGCCGCTGTCCTCGAAAGTCGTCGTTCCCCACGACCTTCGGATGAACTCCGTGCGTCAGGCGGCGAGGAAGGCCTCGATGGCCTCGGCGAGGGGCCCCGGGGTCTCCTCGGGGGCGTAGTGGCCGGCGTCCTTCAGGACTTCGAGGCGCGCGTTGGGGTACCAGCGCAGCCAGGTGGACTCCATCGCCTCGGTGCCCAGGGCGGGGTCGTGGGCGCCAACCACGAGCAGGACGGGCGTCGGGTTGTCGCGGACGCGCTCGTGGAAGTCGGTGCGGGACCAGGAGTCCAGGTAGGCGCGGAAGGCCGTGGCGGAGGACCGGCCGACGGAGCGGTCGACGAGCGCCGCGAGCCAGGCGTCGTCGTAGCGGCCGCCGGTGGTGTTGTCGATGATCGCCCGGCGGTTCGCCGGTTCCTCGGCGGCGCCGGCGAAGAGCTCCCAGGTCTCGCCGTCGAGGGGGAAGCCCGCCGCGGAGACGGGCGAGATGCCGACGATCGAGCGGATGCGGTCGGGGGCGTCGAGCAGCATCAGCTGGGCCGCCTTCCCGCCCATCGAGTGGCCGATGACGGAGAACGAGTCCCATCCGAGGTCGTCGGCGACCGCGAGCGCGTCGGCCGCGACCTCCTCCATGGTGTACGCGCCCGCGTGGTCGAGGGCCTCGCCGTAGCCGCGGCAGTCGACGAAGGCGTAGGTGCCGGCGGCGTCGTCCAGGTGCGCGCGGAGGGGGTCGAAGCTGGTGCGGTCGCCGAACCAGTTGTGCAGCACGAGGGCCCGGGCGGGACCTCCGCCCTGTACGTCGTACGGAAGAAGCCGGTCCGTCATCGTGCCCCCTGCTCGCGAGGTGGTGGCGCCGCGCGCCGGCGGCGGCGGTCGACGACCGAGTGTGACGGTACGGACGCGTGTGGTCAACATCGCCGTCCGGAACGCGGACCCTCGGGTCCGGGATGCGGGGGCTTTCTCGTCGGGGGCATCCTGACTGTGTGACCTCGCACGGCACGGCCGGCCCCGGCCCGGCGGGCGGCTCAGGGCCTCCGTCCGGGACGGCGGCCACCGACGAGCCCGCCTCCTCCGCGCTCACCTGGGCGCTCGCGGAGGAGGCGCTGCGCGCGGTCGAGGAGGTCGGGGGGTACGCGGGCGGGGTGTACCTGCGCTCCGGGACTCCGGGGCTGCTGCGGCTCGCGGTGCTCATAGGGCTGCCGGGGCCGTTGTTCCGACCGTGGTGGCGGATGCACGCGAACCGGCCGTTCCCGGTGGCCGAGGTCCATCGCTCGGGCCAGGCGGTCCACCTCGCCGACGTCGAGGAGGCCATGCGCCGGTTTCCGCAGCTGGTGGCCAGCCTGCCGTTCCCCTTCGCCTCGCTGTACGCCCCGGTGGTCGCCGGGCGCGACCGGTTCGGGGTGCTCGTGGTGCTGCGCCCGCCCAGTCCCGGCGTGCCGGTGGACGCCCGGGACCGCAACCGGATGACCCGCGGCGCGCTCCGCCTCGGCGAGGCGCTCTCCGACCTGGCCGCCGGGGGGACGGTGGTCGAGTGGCCGGGCGATCCGGTGTGCGTCCAGTTGTCCACCGGGTCCGGCCCGCCGGTCCGGTTCGGGTCCTTCGACTGGGACCTGGACACGGGCTCGGTCACGCTCGACGACGGGCTGCTCGGGATCCTCGGGGCGCAGGTCACCTCCCCCTGCTCGATCGAGGCGCTCACGTCCCTGCTCGAACCGGAGGACGGGTACGCGCTGTGGGCGGCGGCCCGGCAGGCCACGGGCGCGGACGGGCGGCCCGCGGTGCGCAGGCTCCGCCTCAAGGGGCCGGACGGCGGCCTGCACCTCCTGGAGGTGTCCACGCGTGCGCGGCGCGGTACGGCGGCGACCGGTCCCGACGGCAGCGGCGGCCACCTCACCGGGACCCTCGTCGACCTGGGGACGGGGCTCGTCGGCTCGGACGCGACGGATCGGCTGCCGCAGGCGATCCTGGCGATCGACCGGCTCGGCCGGATCACGTACGTCAACGAGCGCACGGAACGGCTCCTCGGCCGGGCGCGCGGCGCGCTGGCGGGGCGGCCCCTCTGGGAGGCGCTGCCCTGGTTCGGGCACCCCTTCCACGAGGAGCAGCTGCGCGCCGCCCTGCTCTCCGGCGAACCGGTGCGCTTCCTGGCCCGGCCGGAGCGCGGCCAGTGGCTGTCGGTGTCGCTCCATCCCGGGCGCGAGGGCGTCACGATGGTGCTGGTCCCGGAGGAGGATCCCGCGGGGCTCGGGGCCAGGGCCCGGGGCGGCCGGCGGGCGGACGACGGGCTCTCCGCACCCGATGACCGGGCGGCGGCGCTGTACCGGCCGGTGGCCCTGGCGATCGCGCTGACCGAGGCGGTGACGGCGCGCCAGGTGGCGGCGGTGGTGACGGAGGAGCTGCTGCCGGCGTTCGGCGGGCGGCAGCTGGCCATCTACCTGCTGAGCGACCGGCGCCTGTACCTGGCCTGGGAGACGGGGTTCCCGCCGGGGTTCCTCGAACCCTTCGACGGCGTGGCCCTGGACGCCCGGCTGCCCGGGGTGGAGACGCTGACGACGGGCCGGCCGCTGTTCTTCGAGTCGATGGAGCAGCTGGGCCGCGCGTATCCCGACCTGCCGATGGACGCGCACTCGGGAGCCCGGGCGTTCCTGCCCCTGATCGCCTCGGGGCGCCCGGTGGGCTCCTGCATCCTCGGCTTCGACCGGCCGCGCGGCTTCAGCCCCGAGGAGCGCACGGTGCTCACGGCGCTCGCGGGGCTCATCGCACAGGCCCTGGAGCGGGCGCAGCGGTACGACACGGAGTCGGCGGTCGCCCGCGGACTCCAGGACGCCCTGCTGCCGCACCGGCTGCCGGTGCGGGACGGCGTGGACACGGTGGGCCGCTATCTGCCGGGCACCCAGGGCATGGACGTCGGCGGCGACTGGTACGACGTGATCGAGACGGGGCACGGGCGGCTCGCCCTGGTCATCGGCGACGTCCAGGGCCACGGCGTGGCGGCGGCCGCCACGATGGGGCAGCTGCGCAGCGCGGTCCGGGCGTTCGCGCTGGGCGGGCACCGTCCGCAGGACGTCATGCGGGGCACCAACCGGTTGCTGATCGACCTGGACCCCGGGCAGTTCGCGAGCTGCTGCTACGTACTCCTCGACCCCGAGACGGGCGAGGCGCGGGCCGTACGGGCCGGCCACCCGCAGCCGCTCCTCCTACAGCCGGACGGGACGACGGAGCCGGTGGAGCTGGCGGGCGGGGTGGTCCTCGGCGTCGACGACCGCGCCTCGTACCCGGTGACGCGGCTGTGGCTCGCCCCCGGCGCGGTGCTGGCCCTGTTCACGGACGGTCTGGTGGAGCGTCCCGGCCGGGACATCGACGAGGGGATCGAGCGGTTGCGCCAGGCGCTCGCCGCGACCGGTTCGCTGGCGCTCCCCGAGGCGGCCGACCGGCTGATCCGGGAGGCCCGCCAGGCCACGGCCCGCCCCGACGACATCGCGCTGCTGCTCGCGGCGCGCTGGCCGGACGGCGGCTGAGACGTCGAGAGCCCGCGCGGCGGGTGCACGCACGCGCGCGCCCGCCTGTCCGCACGCCCGCACGCCCGCACGCCCGCACGCACGCCCGCACGCCCGCACGCCCGCACGCCCGCACGCCCGCAGCGGATCGAACGGCCGCGGGGCCCTCACCCGTTCACCCGTTCACCCGATCGGGCCCGTGGCGCTGGTCGGTCGCCGTCGGCGCGGGGAGGCTGGAGGGGTGCCGTGCCGAGACGGCCGGACACGCCGGACACGTCTGGGCGGCAAGCCCGAGGAGGACACGTGCAGCAGGACAAGCAGCCCGAGTACGGCCCCGTGGTCTTCCGTGACCGCTCGGCCGGGTACGCGTTTCTCACCCGGTCCACGGCGACGAGCGATCGGACCATCGAGTGGGACGACGGGAAGACGTACCCGGTGATCGACGTCGAGATCTCCTCCGAGAGCCACCCGTTCTACACGGGCACGGCGCGGACCGTGGACTCCGAGGGCCGGATCGCCAAGTTCGAGCGCCGTTACGGCGAGGAGGGCTGAGCCCTCCGAAATCCCGTTCCGAAACTGGCCGGAAGATGGCCAGTTCGCCTTCCAGGATGAGGTCACGAAGACAGCGGAGCGCTCGCGCTCCGCCGATGACTCCCTGGAGGGGACTGCTGTGATCGTGGTGACCGGAGCGACCGGAAACGTCGGACGACCGCTGGTGGAGCTGCTGGCCGCGGCCGGCGAGGAGGTCACGGCGGTGAGCCGCCGGCCGGCCGGGGAACTGCCCGCCGGGGTGGCCCACCGGCAGGGCGACCTGGCCGATGTCGACGGCCTCAAGGAGCTGTTCGAGGGTGCCGAGGCCGTCCATCTGCTCGTGGCGGGCCTCGGGGACGAGCTGCGCCCGGACGAGATCGTCGCGGCGGCGGTGGCCGTCGGTGTGCGGCGGATCGTGTTCCAGTCCTCGCAGCTGGTGGGGACGCGACCCGCCTCGGCGTCGCACGCGATCCTGCGGGCGTTCGAGACGGCGGTCCGCGGGTCGGGGCTGGAGTGGACGGTGCTGCGTCCGTCCGGTTTCGCCTCCAACGCGTACCTCTGGGCCGAGGGGGTGCGCTCCGCCCGTACGGTCGCGGCGCCGTTCGCCGATGTGGCGCTTCCGGTGGTGGATCCGCTGGACATCGCCGAGGTGGCGGCGGCCGCGCTGCGGGACCCCGCGCACGCGGGGCGTACGTACGTACTGACCGGCCCGGCCGCGGTGTCGCCGCGTGAGCAGGCGGGCGCCCTCGCCGAGGCGCTGGACGCTCCGGTGGAGTTCGTGGCGCAGAGCGCCGACGAGGCCAGGGCGCTGCTGGTGCGGTTCCTGCCGGCGGAGGCCGTCGACGGGATGCTGGCGGTGATGGGCGATCCCCGTGCGGAGGAGCGGCGGGTGAGCTCCGACGTGGAGCGGGTGCTCGGCAGGCCTGCGCGGCCGTTCTCGGCGTGGGCGCGGCGGAACGCGCCCGCCTTCGCCTGACGGTTCGAAGGCGGGGCGGCCTGCCGCCGGAAGTGGGGCGCCCGGGCCGCCGGGAGAACACGGCGGAGGCGGGGACGCGCGTCCGGTGGACGACGCTCCCCGCCACGGCCGAGTGGGCGAGCGAGGGCGCGCGGCGCCCTCGGCTCAGCTCGGGAAGGAGATCAGGCGTCCTTGACGATGCCGGACGCGGCGATCTTGATCTTGGCCTTGGTGGCGCCGGAGGGGGTGCCGAGGCTCTCGATCTTCTTGACCAGGTCCTGGCCCTCGACGACCTCGCCGAAGACGACGTGCTTGCCGTCGAGCCAGTCGGTGACGATCGTGGTGATGAAGAACTGCGAGCCGTTGGTGTTGCGGCCGGCGTTCGCCATCGAGAGCAGGAACGGGCGGTCGTGCTTCAGGTCGAAGTTCTCGTCGGCGAACTTCTCGCCGTAGATGCTCTTGCCGCCGGTGCCGTTCTGGTTGGTGAAGTCACCGCCCTGGAGCATGAACTGCGGGATGACGCGGTGGAACGGGGAGTCGGCGTAGCCGAAGCCGTGCTGACCGGTGGCGAGCTCGCGGAAGTTCTGCGCCGTCTTCGGGACGACGTCGTCGAACAGCTTGAAGGTGATGCGGCCCGCGGGCTCGTCGTTGATGGTGATGTCGAAGTAAACGTTGTCGCTCATGGGGACATCCTGTCATTACTCGCGCACGGCGCGCGCACGGGCTGCCTCCTCCCGGGTCACGGCGTGCCGGTGCCCCGCGATCCGCCAGGACCGCGGGGCACCGGTCGCCACCTGGGAGGGAGGGGTCAGAGCAGCCCGCCGGGGGCCTGGTCCTGGAGGGCGCCCTCGGCGCCCTGGACGGTGTCGTGGAGGACCGTGGCGGCACCCTGGTCCTCCTGGAGGAGGCCGGTGGCACCGCCCAGCGGGCTCTCCGCGGCGTTCGCCTGCGGCGGCGGGGTGACGAGAGCGGTGACGACGCCTGCGGCGAGGGAGGCGATGGCGAGCATGCTGCGCTTCTTCATGCCCGGGTCAACTACTGAGACGCCGAGGGGTTACGGTCGGCCGCCGTCGGATCCGGAAGAGCAGCAGGAGCGAGGCGACGGCGGCGAGGGCGCACCACGTGGAGACGAACGCTCCGCTCCACAGGACCGCGCAGACGACCGCCCCCGTTCCGGTCACGGTCCCGAGGGCCCGCAGGAGGCGGTCGCGGGCCAGCAGCAGGGCGCCGACGGTGGCGAGGAGGTAGCCGGCCATGACCAGGGGCGCGTACGGCAGGTCGACGGCGTAGCCGAGGGTGCGGCCGCGGATCTCGGCGGAGACGGGGTGGGTGGCGAGGTGGTACGCGAGGAAGGCCGAGGTCAGCACGCCGGCGGCGAGCGGCGCGCGCAGCCGCGGACGGTCGGCGGGGCGGGCGGCCGCCACGACGCCCGCCGACACCCAGAGCGGCAGGAGCGGGAGGGCGATCACGGCCCAGGCGAGGGTGGCGGGGCCGGTTCCGCCCCCGGAGTGCCAGACGGCGGCCTCGATGACCTGATGGGCCCCCAGGAGCAGCGGCAGGGCGGCGAGGAGGGCGTCGGCAGGGCGGCGTACGGAGGCGAGCGCGGCCACGCCGACGGCAGTGATCCCGAGGCCCGCCCAGAGGTCGGCCGCCGCACTCCAGCACATAGCGAACTTTTACCCCATATCGGGTGGAACCGTACTCTGGTGGTGGATGTCTCTGTCAGTGACACCACTGTCCCCGAGCAGGAGAAATTGGGGGACGCCATGCAGCACCGTCACACCCTCGCGGCCGTCGCCGCGGGAATCCTCCTGACCGCCGGGATCGGCGCCACGATCCCGGCGGGCGCCTCGGACGCCCCGTCCCGCGCCGCCACGACGCCGACGACGTCCCTGGTCGTCAACGCCCGCTGGGGTGGCCACCCGACGTTCGACCGGCTCGTGATCGATGTGCGGGGCGCGATGCCCCCCGTCTCCGTACGCCAGGTGAGCGCGCTCCACTACGACGGTTCGGGCAACCGGGTCCCGCTCGCGGGGAAGTACTTCCTCGCGATCACGCTCTCCCCCGCCGCCGCCCACGACGACGCCGGACGGTCCGTCTACCAGGGTCCCCGGCTGCTGAAGATCCCTCTGCCCGCGCTCAAGGGGGTCGCCCTGACCGGCGACTTCGAGGGCGTGGTCTCCATCGGAGCCGCCTTCGACACCAAGCCCGCCTACAAGACGTTCACGCTCCACTCGCCCGAACGCTTCGTGATCGACATCGCCCACCCGGTCGGCTGCCGCGCCTGAGCCGGGAGCGCGGCGGGGCCGCCCCGAGGGGCGGCCCCGCACTCGTGCACCGCGCGTCCGCGGTCAGTCCTCGGTGTGGCGGGCCTCCACGTACACCGTCGCGCCGGTCCTGCGGGCCCGGTCGATCTCGGCGAGGCGCGCGAACTCCCCCGGCGCCATCTCGCGCTCCCACTCCTCCAGGGTGCGGAGGCTGTACTCGCTGTGCTCGCCCGGGTCGAGGACGACGGCGGCGATCTGCTCGTCCGTCAGTTCCCCGCCGTCGAAGACGAAGCCGATGTGGTTGGCCGGCCAGTCCTCGCCCCGGTCGGCGACGAAGTGGGTGCCGAGGAGGCGCGGTTCGCCCGTGAAGGCCATCCCTGTCTCCTCGCGGCACTCCCGCACCGCCGTCTCCCAGGGGGTCTCCCCCGGGTCCATGTTCCCGCCGGGCCACTGCCACCGCGCGGTGCGGTCACTGGCACGCAACTGGAACGGCCGGCCTGCGGTGTCCGTGAAGTAGAGGCAGGCGTACGCCGTCGCTCTCGGCAGGGTCGCGATGTACTCGACGGGCGGCAGCCAGGTGTTCGCCATGGGCGGCTCTCTCTCGACGCGCTGATGGGACCGCCTCCATCCAAGCGGCCCGGGCGACCGCGGCCGGGCGCTCGCGTGCGGATCCACCGGATCGTGTGATCGTTCCGGCCGCCGGCCCGGCACGGCACGGTCAGCCGGTGGAGACCAGGCCCGCCTCGTACGCGATGATCACCAGCTGCACGCGGTCACGGGCGTCGAGCTTGGCGAGCAGCCGGGTGACGTAGGTCTTCGCGGTGGCGATGCTGATGTGGAGCTCGGCGGCGACCTCCGTGTTGGACAGGCCCCGTCCGACGAGGGTGAGGACCTCGCGCTCGCGGTCGGTGATGCCCTCGGCCCGGCGGCGCGGCGCGGCGGTGACGCGCGGGCGGCCGGTGAACTCCTTGATGAGGCGGCCGGTGACGCTGGGCGCGATGAGGGCGTCGCCGGAGGCGACGACGCGGACGGCGGAGAGGATGTCGTCGAGGGCCATGTCCTTGACGAGGAATCCGGACGCGCCCGCGTGGAGGGCGCCGTAGACGTGGTCGTCGTCGTCGAAGGTGGTGAGGACGACGACCCGGGCGCCGGTGGGGCCCGAGGTGATGATCCGGGTGGCCTCGATGCCGTCGGTGCCGGGCATGCGCAGGTCCATGACGACGACGTCGGCGCCGGTCTCCTCCACGAGGCGGACGGCCTCGGCGCCGTTCGCGGCCTCGCCGACCACGACGAGGTCCGTCGTGTCGGTGATGACCATGCGGAGCGCGGTCCTCACCAGGGGCTGGTCGTCGGCGAGGACGACCCGGACCGGCTGCTCGACGGTGGTGTGGCTCATCGGGTGGTGGCTCCTGTGGGCAGGGGAAGGCGGGCGGTGACGCGGAAGCCGCCGCCGGGGCGGGGGCCCGCGCCGAACTCTCCGTGCAGCACCGCGACGCGCTCCCGCATCCCGGTCAGGCCGTATCCGGAGCCCGGGCCGGCGCTCGCGCGCGCGTGGCCCGCGACGGGGCCGCGGTCCTCGACGGTGACGGCGAGGGACGCGGGGTCGCGGTGGTCGACGGTGACCGTGCAGGAGTCGGCGCCGGAGTGCCGTACGACGTTGGTGACGGACTCCTGGACGATCCGGAAGGCGGACAGGTCGATGTCCGGGGGCAGCGGGCCCGGGGCGCCGACCCGGCGGACGGCGACCCGGACCCCGGCGTTGCCGGTGAGTTCGGCGAGCCGGTCGAGGGCGGCGAGACCGGGCATCTCGGGGAGCCCCCGAAGCTCGGCGACCGCGTCCGACTCCACCCCCGACCCCGACCCCGACTCCGGCTTCGGCTTCGGCTTCGGCTCCGACTCCGACTCCGGCTCCTCCGTGCGCAGTGCGCCGACCATCCGGCGCAGCCCGGCCAGGGTCTCGCGGCTCGCCGTCTCGATCTCGGTGAGGGCCTGCCGGGCGGCCTCGGGCTGGGTCGCGATGACGCGCCGGGCCGCGCCGGCCTGGAGGGCGACGATGCCGATGCTGTGGGCGACGGTGTCGTGCATCTCGCGGGCGATCCGGAGGCGTTCGGTGGTGACGGCCTGGGCGGTGGCCTGGGCACGGCTCCGCTCCGCGAACTCGCGTGCCTGCCCTTCCGAGCGGCCGAGGAGCCAGGCCACGAGGGCGATCAGGGCGACGGCCAGGGCGGCCGTGGTGCCCGCGCTCCAGCCGGCGAGCAGACGGACCGCCAGGTAGACGACGAGCAGGCCGAGGGCGAGCAGCAGCGCGCGCGTGGCCTCGCGGCGGGGGCGGGCGGCGGCGATGGCGTAGAGGGCGACGTCGACCGCGAGGTACTGGGCGACGGGGATGGCCGTGACGCCGAGCGGGGTGGAGGCGATGACCGAGGCGACCAGGAGGTGGTTGAGGGCGGCGGTCGGGCGCCGGGCGAGGAGGGCGCTGCCGCGCAGGGTGAGGAGGGTGGCGACGGCCAGCATCGCGAGGCCGTCCCAGCGCAGGATGACGAAGCCGGGCAGGACGTCCGGCCCTTCCTGGCCGGGCACGCTGATCCGGAGCAGGGCGGTGAAGGCGATGCCCGCGCCCCAGGCGACGGCCGCCCACCCGCCGGGAGCGACCCGCTTGAAGAACGGTACTGACGGAGTGTCGGACATGCGGTGATCGTAGACGGCGGGCCCCTCCGCGGGCATCGGACCGGGGATGTACGACCTGGGGTGACAGATGCCGCCGCCGATTGTCGGTGCTGGTCCGATGCCCGGCACGGGGCCCGGACGGCACGGTGGTGCCCATGATCGAAGTCAGGGAACTCACCAAGCGCTACGGCGCCACGACCGCCGTCGACGCGCTCACTTTCACGGTGCGGCCGGGCCGGGTCACCGGATTCCTCGGCCCCAACGGCTCCGGCAAGAGCACCACGCTGCGGATGATCCTGGGCCTGCACACGCCGACGAGCGGTTCGGTGACGGTCGACGGACGGCCGTTCAGTGACCGGCCGCGCGGCCTGCGGCACGTCGGCGCGCTCCTCGACGCGGGCGACGCGCACGGGGGCCGGACCGCCCGGGCGCACCTGGCGGTCCTGGCGCGGAGCAACCGCGTCCCGCTCTCCCGGGTCGACGAGGTCCTGGAGGAGGTCGGGTTGGCGGGAGCGGCCGGGCGCCGGATCGGCGGATACTCGCTGGGCATGCGGCAGCGGCTCGGCATCGCCGGCGCGCTGCTCGGCGACCCGCCGGTACTGCTGTTCGACGAGCCGCTGAACGGCCTCGACCCGGAGGGCGTGAAGTGGGTGCGGGGCCTGTTCCGGAGGCTGGCCGCGGAGGGCCGCACGGTCTTCGTGTCGAGCCATCTGATGACGGAGATGGAGCACACGGCGGACGAGTTGGTGGTCATCGGGCGGGGCGCGCTGATCGCGGCGGAGACCCTGGCGGAGTTCGCCGCGCGGGGCAGGCGCCAGAGCGTCACGGTCGGCTCGCCGGACCGGTCCGCCCTGACGGCGCTGCTGCTCGGGGAAGGCGCGGAGGTCGAGGCCGAGGCCGGGCTCCTGACGGTGACCGGGCTCTCGGCGGCCCGCATCGGCGCGCTGGCCCTGGAGCACCGGGTGCCGCTCGATCAGCTCACCACCCGTACGGCCTCCCTGGAGGAGGCGTTCATGGAACTGACCGCCGACAGCGTCGAGTACCTGGCAGGAGAGGCCCGATGACGACCCTCGATCTTCCCGTGGCCTCCGTGGTGGAGCCCCGCGCCCGGTTCCGCGACCTGGTGGCGTCGGAGTGGCTGAAGCTGTGGTCGCTGCGGTCGACGGGCTGGTCCCTGCTGCTCGGCGCGCTCGCCGTGGTCGCCTTCAACCTGGGTACCGCCTGGGACCACTACCGGTACTGGATCCAGTACGACGCGGCGAGCCGGGCCGAGTTCGTGGCGAACGACATGGCCTTGTGGGACGCCTTCACGTACAACGCGGCGCTGGTCCTGGTCCTCTGCTCGGCCGCCATGGGCGCGGTCGCGGTGGTCGGCGAGTACGCCAGCGGGATGATCCGCACGACGTTCACGGCGGTGCCGGCCCGGGGCGCGGTCATGGCGGCGAAGGTGCTGGTCGTGACGGTGGTGCAGACCGTGTTCGGTGCGGTGGTGGCGGGCGCTTCGTTCTGGTCGACGCAGGCCGTGCTGTCCACCCGGGACATCGGTCTGCCGATCACCCACCCGGGGGCGCCGCGCATCGTCGCGGCCTCGGCCCTCCTCGCCCCCGTGTGCGCGGTGGCCGGGATGGCGCTCGGCGCCCTGTTGCGCAAGAGCGCGCTCTCGATCGTCGGCTCGGTGGTCCTGCTCCTGCTGCTGCCCGCGGTGCTCTCGGACCGGCGTCACCTGACCGCGGTGCTCGCGCACGCGACGCCGCTGCACGCCTGGCAGCGGCTCGCGGACGCGGGGCCCGCCGTCGAGGAGTTGTTCCCGTGGTCGGCGGGCGGAGCGTGGCTGGTGTACGCGCTGTGGGCGCTGGGCGGGGCCGCGGTGACGGTCCTCGCGGTGCGGAACCGGGACCAGTAGCGGGTCACAGGAGGCGGCGCAGTCGGCGGCGCACGAGGGATTCGTGGACGAGGCGCCCGACGAGGGCGCCTCCGTACACGACGAAGCCGACGCCGACGAGCCAGGACTGGAGGACGAGGACGGTGCCGAACTGGCCGTACGTCACCGCGTTCGAGGCGATGAGCGGTGAGAACACGAACTGCGAGAAGATCCGCAGCCCGAGGAGGCCGAGGGCGGTGAGGGCGGCTCCGGGCACGAGGGCGCGCCAGCGGATGCGGCCGCAGAGCAGGAACCGCTGGGACCACCAGAAGAAGGCGAAGGTGCCGACGAGGTCGCCGAGGGCGACGACGGTGGTGACGCCGGCGGAGGCGTTCTCGGGCGCGGGGAACGCGACGAAGAGGAGCAGCGCCGCGACGAGGACGGCGAGCCAGACGATGTGCCGCCACATGGTGTGCCAGCGGGCCGTGGGGAGGTCCCAGACCCGCTCGTACCCGGTCTGCACGGCGGATCCGAAGGTGACGCCGAAGGCGGCGAGGGCGGCGAGGCCGAAGGCGGTGGTGCGCTGGAGGGCCTGGCCCGGCTGGCCGAAGAGCCGCTCGACCTCCTCCTCCGAGACCTCGGAGACGCCGAGGCCCTGGACGAGCCAGCGGGCGAAGCCCTGGCCGCTGGCGAGGTCGGCGGCGGCCACGACGATCAGGAGGGGGACGAGGGTGAGCAGGCTGAGCGCCGCGAAGCCCATGGCGCGGTGCATGAGCTCCATGGCGCGGCCGCGGTTCCACGCGAGCCCGACGGGCGAGGCGACGACGCGCGCGTGGAGCCGCTGCGACCAGTGGCCGTTCTCGGTGGGGGCACCGTCGTGCGGCGGACCGGGAAGGGAGGGCATGCCTCGTCAGGTACCCGGACAGGCGGGCGGGCCATCGCGGGGTGCCGCCGAACGGGTGGTGGCGGGCGGGCAGCGGTCGGGTCGTGACGGGCGGGCGGTGGCGGTGTCCCGGGCACGGCGGTACGGGAGCGGTGGTGGCCGGTCCGCAGCGGGCGGGCGGTGGCGGTGCCCCGGGCACGGTGGTCCGGGAGCGGTGGTGGCGGCGGTCGGGCCGGAGCGGTCCGGCAGTGGCGGCGGCCGGGTGGTGGGCCGAGGCGCCTCTCGCGGCTCGGGGCGGGTGTCAGGCGGTGCGGCGGGGACGGGCGGCCGGGCCCGGGCGGACGGTGACGTCGCGGGGCGCGAGGACGGCATGCTCGTCGCCCTCGCACTGGACGACGACGCGGACCGGGGAGCCGCACCCGCCGTGCCGGATGTCGAGGACGGGGCCTTCGGGCTCGGCGGCGTGGGTGTCGCCCCACTGCTTGAGGGCGAGGAGCACGGGCCAGAGGTCGACGCCCTTGCGGGTGAGCCGGTACTCGTGGCGGGTGCGGGCGCCGGGTTCGCGGTAGGGCTCGCTGCGCAGGAGCCCGGCGGCGACGAGCTTGCGGAGGCGGTCGGCGAGGACGGCCTCGGACAGGCCGAGGTGGTGGCGGAACTCGTCGTAGCGCCGGACGCCGTTGAACGCCTCGCGCAGGATCAGCAGGCTCCACTTCTCGCCCACGACGTCCAGGGTGCGGCGGACCGGGCAGTTCTCCGTATCCGTCTCCAGCCAGTTCATCCGCCCACTGTAGCCACCTGGCTCTGTCGTTGACAGTCAGCGGACGGCACAGCTAGCTTCGCTGTAGAAAGCCAGCTGGTGAGTGGAGTGGAGTGGAGTGGAGTGGTGATGGGGCGGTCACGAACGGTCGAGTGGGAGGACGCCGGAGCCACCGCGCGCGCCGCGATGTCGATGGCGGGCATCGACTTCCTGCGGGAGATGATCGCGGGCCGCCTGCCCGGACCGCCGATCGCCGCCCTCCTCGGCTTCACCCTGGAGGAGGTCGAGCCCGGGCGCGCGGTGTTCGCGCTCGAACCGGGCGAGGAGCACTACAACCCGATCGGCAGCGTGCACGGCGGCGTGTACGCGACGCTGCTCGACTCGGCCGCCGGCTGCGCGGTGCACACCACGCTCCCGCAGGGCATGGCGTACACCTCGCTCGACCTCTCGACCCGGTTCCTCCGCCCGATCACGATGGACACGGGCAAGATCCGGGCCGTGGGCACGGTGATCTCCCAGGGCCGCCGCACGGCACTCGCGGAAGCGGGCCTGTACGACGCGGAGGACCGGCTCCTCGGTCACGCGACGAGCACGTGCATGCTCTTCCCGATCCCGAGCTAGCGGCCGAACCGGTCGACCGTCAGCACCGGGGCCCGACGGGTCAGCGGGTGCCGAGGACCGGGAGGGTGCGGGTGCAGCCGTCCGGGGCGACGTCGGGGACGCCGTTGGCCTGGAGGGCGGCGCTCACCAGGGTGGCGAGCAGGTCGATGTCCGACCCCATGTCCAGACGGACCGTCACCCAGCCCGATCCGGCACGCAGACGCACCGCGCTCGACCCGAGGAGGGCCGGGCGCAGTTTGGCGATCATGGCGCGGGTGAGATGGACGTCGGCCTCGTGCTCACCGTGGAAGTGGACGATTTCCTGCGTCGCGGTGCCCAGTCCGAGCTCGGCGCCGCAATGGGCGCGGCCGGGGGTCAGCGAGGGCCAGCTCATCAGACGTTCACTGGCATGCCTGGCCGTGTTCATACGAGGAGCGTGCACGGCCCCGGGGCCGTGCACAAGCGTCCTGCGGCAACAATCCCGCCCAGGCGTGAAACAGGCCCCCGACAAGGGGGGTGTGACCGTGCGTCACCGCGAGTCGTGGGGAGGAAGTGACCCTGTGTCACGACGTGGGGCGCGCGTGGACCCGGGCCGCGAGGACCGCCACGTCGTCCTCCGCCCCGTGCGCCCCGAGGCCGCGGAGGACCTCGTCGACGACCTCCCTGGGACCGGAGCCGGCGGGCAGCCGGAGGGAGGCGAGACGGGCGAGGGACACGTCGATGTCCTCGCCGCGGCGCTCGACGAGGCCGTCGGTGAAGATCAGCAGGGTCTCGGCCGGGGTGAGCGGGCACGTGGTGGGTTCGTAGCCGCCGACGCCGGTGCCGAGCGGCGGGCCCACCGGGAGGTCGACGAGCCGCGCGGAGCCGTCCGCGGCGAAGACGGCCGGCGGCAGGTGTCCCGCGCTGGCGAAGGTCGCGCTGCCGCGCGCCGGGTCCACCCGGACGAGCAGGCAGGTGGCGGGGCGGCGGCCCTCGTCCTCGGCGACCACGGAGTCGAGGTGCCGCAGCACCCGGTGCGGCGGCAGGTCCGTCGCGGCGACCTCGCGGAGCGCCGCACGGTAGGCGTTCATGTCCACGGCCGCCGCCAGTCCGTGCCCCATCACGTCGCCCACGACGAGGAGGGTCCTGCCGAAGTGGAGCCGCACGGTCTCGAACCAGTCCCCGCCCACCAGGGTCCGTTCCCCCGCGGGCAGGTAGCCTCCCGCGATCTCCAGGTTCGGGTGCGGACGGCCCGGCTCGGCGACGAGCGCGCGCTGCAGGTGCAGGGCGGTGTCCTCGGTCGCGGCGAGCCGACGGGCGTGGCCGAGGTGCCGGGCCGCGAGCCGGGCGACGTGACGGAGCAGCGCCACCTCGTCCGCGGAGAACGCTCCGGGGCCGGTGCGGGAGACGGTGACCGCCCCGAGCGGCTCCTCGTCGTCGACGGCGAGCGGTACGGAAAGGCTCTGGCCGGCGGCTCCGGGGCCGACGGACCCGGGGACGGAGCCCTCGGGCCCGGGGACGGAGCCCTCGGGCTCGGCGGGGCCCCCGGGCTCGGCCCCGCCCATGACGGCCCCGCCCGCCTCTCCGGCGACGACAGCGCCCGCCGTGAAGCGGCTCGCACCCCCGCCGGCCGGCCCCGGGGCCGCGTCCCCCGGCAGCACCGTTCCGGCCGCCGGTTCCGCGAGGAGGTCGACCGTGACGGAGGCGCCGGCGAGGTGGCGGATGAGGAAGGACGCGAGTTCGCGGCAGGTGGTCGCCTCGTCGAGCGTCGAGCCGATCTCGCCGATCGCCTGTTCGAGGGCCCGCACCCTGGTCAGGAGGGCCTCGTCCCGTTCCGCCACGACACCTCCACCGCCCGCGCGGTCCCCCGGGCGGCGTACCCGGTCTCCCCATTGCACCAGCGGGTGGCGCCCCGCGCATGGCGCGGAGCCGGTGCGGGACGGTTGTGCGGCGGTGCCCGATCTGATCAAGTACAACTGATGCTACTGGCCAGTACGCCATTCCGCTCCCCGGGGGGACAGCCATGACCACCGCCACGACGACCGGATTCTTCAGCTCCGTCGACGACGTCGCCGAACGGCTCGCCACCACCGGCTACCTCGCGTCGCCGGCCGTCGCCACCACCGTGTTCCTCGCCGACCGGCTCGGCAAGCCGCTGCTCGTGGAGGGCCCGGCCGGGGTCGGCAAGACGGAGCTCGCCAAGGCGGTCACGGCGGTGACGGGGGCGCGCCTCGTGCGGCTGCAGTGCTACGAGGGCGTCGACGAGTCCCGCGCCCTCTACGAGTGGAACCACGCCAAGCAGCTGCTGCGGATCACGGCGGGGCGCGGCGAGTCCTGGGACGAGACGCGGACGGACATCTTCGGCGAGGAGTTCCTGCTCCCCCGGCCGCTGCTCACCGCGATCCGGTCCGAGGAGCCGACGGTGCTCCTGATCGACGAGACCGACAAGGCCGACGTCGAGGTGGAGGGCCTGCTCCTGGAGGTGCTCGGCGACTTCCAGGTGACCGTCCCGGAGCTCGGCACGATCACGGCGACGCGGCGTCCGTTCACCGTCCTCACGTCGAACGCCAGCCGCGAGCTGTCCGAGGCGCTCCGACGGCGCTGTCTCTTCCTCCACATCGGCTTCCCCGAGGAGGAGCTGGAGCGCCGGATCGTCACCCTCAAGGTGCCGGGCCTCGATTCCGCGCTCGCCGCGTCCGTCGTACGGGTCGTGGGGGCGCTGCGGGCGATGGACCTGCGGAAGGTGCCGTCGGTGTCGGAGACGATCGACTGGGCCCGCACGCTGCTCGCACTCGGCGCGGACCGGCTGGACGAGCGGGTGGTCCGGGAGACCCTGGGCGTCCTCCTGAAGCACCAGGAGGACATCGTGAAGGCGGCGGCCGAGCTCGCCCTGGACGCGGTGTGAGCACGGTGGCCCCCGCCGGAGGCGCGGCGGAACGCCTCACCGGCCTCGTGGCGGCGCTGCGCGCGCACGGGTTCAGGATCGGGACGGGCGAGACCGTCGACGCGGGGCACGCGCTGGAGGCGGTCGGTTTCACGGACCGGGAGCGGGTGCGCGAAGCGCTGGCGGCAACGCTGCTCCACGGCGTGCTCCAGCGCACGGTGTTCGACCGGGTCTTCGACCTGTACTTCCCGCTCGGTGGCGGTGCTCCGGGGACGCCCGAGGCGTACGGGGACACCCCGGCGGATCTCGCCGCCCTCCGGGACCGGCTCGCCGAGGCCCTGGCCGCCGGTGACGGCGCCGCCCTCGACCGGCTCGCGGCCGAGGCGGTGGGCGGTTTCGGGGGCTTCGGTTCCGGTCCGGAGTCGGACGGCTGGTCCTCGTACCGGACACTGTCCCGGCTGCGTCCCGAGACGCTGCTCGCCCGGGTGCGCGACCGGGTGCGGGCGGCGACGGGGGCGGCGGACCCCGAGTTCGCCGACCGGCTGCTGGAGGACGAGATCCGGCGGCGGATCGAGGCCTTCCGGGAGCGGGTGCGGACCGAGGCGCGGCGACGGGTCGCGGAGCGGCAGGGCCGCGACCGGGTCGCGCGGCGGGCGGTCGCGGGCACGGCGGACCGCGTGGACTTCCTGCTGGCCGGTCGGGAGCAGCTGGACGAGCTGCGGCGTACGGTCCGGCCGCTCGCGCGGAAGCTGGCCACCCGGCTCGCGGCCCGGCGACGGCGGGCGGCGCGCGGCGAGATCGACCTGCGGCGGACGCTGCGCGGCTCGCTGTCGACCGGTGGCGTGCCGGTGCGTCCCGTGCTGCGGCGGCGCCCGCCACGGCGTCCCGAGCTGGTCCTGCTGTGCGACGTCTCGGGGTCGGTGGCGGGCTTCGCCCAGTTCACGATGCTGCTGGTGCAGGCGCTGCACGACCAGTTCAGCCGGGTGCGGGTCTTCGCCTTCGTCAACCGGGTGGACGAGGTGACGCATCTGATCGCCCGGGGCGCGGCCGACCCCGCCGGGCTCGGCGACCGGATCCTCGCCGAGGCGCGCTTGACCGGCTGGCACGGCCAGAGCGACTACGGCACGTCGCTGGGCGAGTTCGCCGAGCGGTACGCGGAGGCCGTCGGCCCCCGCACCGTGGTGTTCGTCCTCGGCGACGCCCGCACCAACGGCGCCGATCCCCACCTCGCAGCCCTGCGGAGCGTCGCCGACCGCGCCCGCCGGGTCCACTGGCTCAACCCCGAGCAGCCCTCCCTGTGGGGCACCGGCGACTCGGTGGCTCCGGCCTACGCCGGCCTCGTCGAGATGCGCCCGTGCCGCAACGCCCACCAGCTGGGCTCCCTGATCAGCCGCCTGCTGCCGGTCTGACGGGGGTACGCGCGCGGGGCGGCGGGGCCGCGCGACGCACCCCCGGCTCCGCCCGGTTGTACGAATGCCGGACGGGCGAATTAGCGTGGCCTCCATGGAACTTTTGGGAGAGATCACGGCCGACCGTCCCCTGCTCGTCGTCGCGGTCAAGGAGGAGGCGCAGTTCCTCGACACGGACCTGCCGGTGCTGCTGACCGGCATGGGCAAGGTGAACGCGGCGACCGCGCTCGCGACCGTGCTGGGCCGGGGCCCGCGGCCCTCCGGGATCGTGAACCTGGGGACGGCCGGCGCCCTGCGGTCGGGCTGGACCGGCACGCACGTCGTCGGCACCGTGGTGCAGCACGACCTCGACGGTGAGCTGCTCGCCACCCTGACCGGCGAGACGTACGGGGCGCCCCTGACGCTGCCGGACGGCGGCGACGTGGTCCTCGCCACCGGCGACGCCTTCATCGCCGACGAGGCCGCCCGCGTCCGGCTCGCGGAGCGGGCGGAGCTGGTCGACATGGAGGGGTACGCGCTCGCCACGGCCGCCGGGCTCGCCGGCGTGCCGCTGCGCATCGTGAAGCACGTCAGCGACGAGGCCGGCGACGGCGCCGCCCGCAGCTGGCGCGAGTCGGTCGCCGAGTGCGCGCGGGCGCTGGCGGACTGGGCGGAGGCGAACACCCCGTACCGCTCCTGAGGGGGAAGCGGGCACCTCGCGCCCGCCGCATCCGCGTCCCGTGGGCGTCCCCGGTGCCCTCTCGCGCGCCGGGGACGCCCCGTAGCGGCTTCCCCGGCGGCGTATCGCCTCCCCGACGGCTCAGGGACGCTGGAAGTGGACCTCCGGGTTCTCCGCCGACGGGCCGTCGAGGACGGGGCGCGGGAGTCCGCGCAGGTGCCGGTCGAAGAAGGCGGCCACGTACGTCCGGGTGACGGCGACGGCCCGCTCGGTGGGCAGCGGGGACTGGGGCAGGCCGAAGTGACGTGCGATCACGGGCCCGTCGGAGAAGGTGAAGTGCTCGGATCCGGCCACCGTGATCCAGCGCTTCCACCCGTCGAGCGCCGCCCACGTCCGGTCCCAGCTGGTATCGGTCCCTCCGGGCAGGTGCGTCTCGTCGTGCGTGCCGAGCATCATGAACGGCCGGCCCCGCAGGCCCTCCACCGGAAGGTCCTCCCAGAACGCGCCGTCCATGTTCACGCCGGCGTCGACGCGCGGATCGGCGACCATCGCGGTGGCGGCGCTCGCCCCGCCGATGGAGTGGCCGGCCATCCCGACCCGGCTCGCGTCGATGGCGTCGGCGTACCGCCAGGCCGGCCGCGGCCCGGTGAGCCGGTCCAGGACGTACCGCATGTCGGCGGCGCGGGTCGCGGTCACGACACCGGCGTGCACCCCGCCCTCGTCGAGGGCCGTGCAGGCGACGCAGGTCAGCGTCCGGCCGCCGGGGAGGCTGATCCCGTACGACTCGTAGGCGTGGTCGACGGAGGCGACGACGTAGCCGCGGGAGGCGAGGTCCTCGGCGAGGTGGGTGAGCGTCCAGCGCGAGACCCCGAAGCCCGGCGAGAGCAGGACCAGGGGGCGCCGGCCGGGCGCCGGGCGGACGTCGGTCCTGCTGTGGGTGCGCGTCCTGGCCAGCAGGTCGCCGGAGACGCCCGGCCCGAGCTGCGCGGCGAGCAGCCGCGCCTCCTCCCGGGTCGCGTACGGGGCGGGCCGCCCTCCGCCGGAGCGCGCGGCCGGGTAGTGGAGCGTGACCATGAGGGCCCGCCCGTCGGCCGTGGGCACCCAGGGGTCGGTGCGGGACCGGTCGACCAGCGGCACGACCGAACTACCGACGGCGTACGGACCGGTGGGCGTCGGGAGGGCGGCGGCCCGGACCGGCTGCGACTGCGGTCGCGCGGTCCCCGAGGGGGCCGAGGTGTCGGGGCCGGCGGCCGCGGTGGCGACTCCGGCGGGTAAGGCCAGGGAGCAGGCGAGGACGGCGGCCGCGGCCGCCCGGGTGATGCGGATTCGGGTCATGCGGGCACGGTAGGCGGCGCGGTCGGGCCGGCGCGTCCGCCCACGGTCCCACGTCGGATCAGCCCCGGGTCTGAGTCGAGATCCGGCCCCAAAAGTCACCGGGCGTCCTGTCGGCTCCTCACCCGGCGCCGGAATCCCACGTACCGTCACCGGCGCCTCCCCCGGGCCCGGTCCCGCCCCGCCCGGCGTGCGGCACGTCCACCCGTCGGGCCCCGAACCGCCGGGTGGACCTTGACAGTTCGGAAGGCGGCCTGCCTAGGGTGAGGCGACTCCGTCCGCGCCCGGACGGGTCCGTCACCGGGGGAGGCGCACGTGGTCGCAGTGATCACCGCGTCGCCGCACGTCCCCGCCCGGTCCGGTGCCCGGCTGGTCTGCCGCCGGCACGTCGACTTCTGCCGTACCGCCTCGGCCATCTGTCCTTCCGCTCGCGCCTGACCCCGCTCCGCGTGGGTCCGCGCGTCCCGTGACGTCCCGTCCGCCCGACCCCCGGCAGCCGTGCCCCGCGCCGCTGCCGCGCCGTCGCGCGCCCCTGACTGTGGCCACGAGCCGCTACCTGGACCGGTCCCGGCTCCACGCGATCGACTTCGCGGGCGAGACGTACTCCGTGAAGGGCCCGTCGATCGTGCCGCGACCGCCGCAGGGACGTCCCGTGGTCCTGGCCCGCCGGGGCGTGGTCCCGGCGGCGCTGACCGACGTGGCCCTGGTCGGCGGAGCCACCGCGGCCGAGGCGGCCGCGGCCGCGGTGGCAACCGGCACGCCGCTCGCCTTCGCGGAGATCGAGGTGGCCCTGGACACGCCGCGCGAGACCGCGGAGGAGCGGATCGCCGACCTGGAGCGGTCCGCCCCGTGGGGCGCGCACCCGGACCGCTTGCGGTACTCCGGCCCGGCCGCCGGTCTGGTGGAGCTCCTCGCGGAGCTCGCCGGCCGCGTCGACGGCGTACGGCTGCACCCGCTCGTCCTCGACGAGGACCTGGCGGTGCTCTCCCGGCTGGTCCTGCCCGAGCTGTTCGTCCGGCGGATCGCCGCCAGGCCGCTGCCGGGCACGACCCTGCGCACCTCCCTGGGCCTCTCCCGGCCCCTCAGCCGCTTCACGACCGACGGCGCCGCCGCCCTCCTCCCGGAGGAGACCCGATGACCCGTGCCGACCGCGAGGACGTTCCCCGCCCCGACGCCCGGCTGCACTTCGGGGTGTTCTTCCAGGGGGTCAACCACTGGACGATCTGGTCGGACCCCTCCAGCGGTTCCCAGATCGACCCGGCCTCGTTCCTGCGGGTGGCGCGGACCGCCGAACGCGGGCTCTTCGACGCCTTCTTCCTCGGGGACGGTCTGCGGCTCCGCGAGTCCGGCGGCGGCGTCCACGAGCTCGACGTGGCGGGCCGCCCCGACTCGATCACCCAGCTGGCGGCGCTCGCCGCCGCGACCGGGCGGATCGGGCTCGTCTCCACCTCGAACACCACGTTCAACGAGCCGGGCGACCTCGCGCGCCGGCTCGCCGGGCTCGATCTGCTGTCCGGCGGCCGGGCCGGCTGGAACGTGGTGACCACGCACAACGCCTGGACCGGGGAGAACTTCCGGCGCGGCGGTTTCCTCGACCACGCCGACCGCTACCGGCGCGCCGAGGAGTTCCTGACCGTCGCGCGCGCCGTGTGGAACGGCTGGGCCGACGGCGCCGTGGCGGAGTCCGCCGAGGCGCGCTCCTGGTCGGTGCCGGACGCGGTGGGGCGCGTACGGTCGCGGGGAGCGCACTTCGACGTCGACCTGGCGCCGACCCTGCCGCGCAGCGCCCAGGGCCATCCGGTGATCTTCCAGGCGGGCGACTCCGGGGAGGGCCGGGACTTCGCGGCGCGCCACGCGGACGTGGTCTTCTCGGCGCACGGGACGGACTTCGACGACGCCCTCGCGTTCGCCGAGGACGTCCGCCGCCGGCTGCGGGCCGCGGGCCGGCCCGAGGACGCGCTGCGCATCCTGCCGGGTACGGAGATCGTCATCGGGGCGACCCGGAAGGAGGCGGAGGAGAAGGCTCGCTGGGTGCGGCTGGAGCAGGTCACGCCCGCGGTGGCCCTCGGCATCGCGAGTCGGCTGTGGGGCTTCGACCTGTCGGACCGGGACGCCGACGGGCCGCTGCCAGCCGAGGAACCGGTGGCCGCCTGGGACACCGGGAGGTTCGGCACCCGCTGGGTGGACGACCCCCGGGCGGAGGCGGCCGTGTGGCGGGCGAAGGCCGAGGCCAACGGCTGGTCACTGCGCGAGACGGTGATCGAGCTCGGTCCGCAGCGCGGGCACGTCGGCACCCCGGCCGGACTCGCCGAGAAGTTCGCGCGCTTCGCCCGGCACGGCGCCCTCGACGGCTTCAACATCTCGCCGTACCTGGTCCCGGACGGTCTCGACGACATCGTCGACCTCCTCGTGCCCGAGCTCCAGGAGCGGGGCGTGTACCGGACCGCGTACACGGGGACGACGCTCCGGGAGCACCTGGGGCTCGCGCCGGTGGCGTGACGTGCCGGTGGGGCGCGCACCCGACCGGGTCCGCGCCCCACCTTCCGTACGGCCTTCCCGGCTCAGCCGAGGGGCAGTTCCAGGAACGACGGCTCGTCCGCCGGTGAGCCGACGGTGGTCTGCGTCCAGGTGACGGAGGCGTCCGCGTACAGCGGGTCCTCGCTGTCGACGACGAGCATCAGCCGGTGGCCGGCGGGGATGTCGTACGCGGCGGCCTGGAGCCGCCAGGTCACGGTGGTGTCCTGCTCGGGCGTCAGGTCGTGGACGTTGAGGGGCTCGTGGGTGATGATCCGCGCCGTGTCGTCCTCGGCGACGTCCAGGAGGCGGGCGACGAGGCCCACCGAGGCGGCGGTGGAGCGGACCGTGAGGCGCAGGCGCGGGACGCCCCGGATCCTGCGGCCCGCCGCCCCCTCCCCGTCCGGGGCGACGAGCGGCCCGGTGGTCCATGCCACGGCGTGCCGGCGGTCGATCTTGCGGGTGTCGTAGACCTTGGGGTTCCCGGCCCACTCCGCCTGCCCGGTGGTCATGAGGGGCAGGTCCGTGGCGGTGGCCTCGGTGTCCACGCCGGCGACGAACGTCCGCCGCCAGTCGACGCCCTCGGGCGGTGCCGTGTCGCCGCCGGTGACGAGTGCGCCGTCGGCGCCGCCCGCCCCGTCGCCGGTGAGGGCGAACGTCTCGACCCCTGTGGTGACCCGGCCCCAGTGGGCGCGGCTCTCGCGGACGGCGGGTTCGACGACGCGGTTCTCCCCGGTCGGCCGACCGGTCTCCGGGTCGAGGACCGGTTCCGTGACGTAGGTGAACATCACCTGGTTGCAGACCTCGTCCCAGTCCTCCACCCCGTTCCGCTCACCCTTGAGGTAGTGGTCGAGCCAGGCGTACGCCTCCGCCAGGGGGAGGTCGGCCCGGCCGGGCCGGGTGCCGATGAGGCCGGCGCCCTCCGGGGCGGCGTGGTCGCCGATCCAGAGGTTCAGCCGCTTGGGCACTCGCAGGCCCTGGAAGGTCGTCAGGACCTGGTTCACCGGGAACAGGCTCTCGTGCCAGGTGTGGGAGAGGAAGGTGGGCGTGCCCTGTTCGTTGGTCTGGGAGAGGTACGACTCCGGGGAGCGTCGCCGGCCCCAGGCGACGACGGCGTCGAGGTTCCGGTGGTTCGCGAAGTCGTCGAGGATCGCCCGGTCGGCCTCGCCGAACCGCTCCTCCAACGGACCGCCGGTCAAGTGCACGAGGGTCTCCACGGCCTTCACGTGGCGGGTGCCGTGGTCGTACAGGCTGGTGGCGAGGTTGCCCCAGGTGCTGAGGGCGACGACGGCGGAGACCCGTTCGTCGTGGGCGGCGACGAGCTGGCTGATGCCGGAGCCGTAGGACTCGCCCATGAAGCCGATGACACCCGGCGCGAAGTGGTCGATCGCGAAGTCGACGACGTCCGAGCCGTCGGAGACGTCGTGCGGTCCCGCCACGTCGACGAGGCCCTCGGAGGTGGACGGGAGTCCGGCGTGGCCGAGGCCGCGGGGCGTGTAGGCGAGGACGTGGTACCCCTTGCGGGCCAGGACCGTGTACGCCCAGAGGAAGAGCGCCCAGCCGAACGGCGTCCAGCCCGCCGGGAAGACGACGAGCGGGTGCGGTCCCGGCGCCGGCTGCCGGAGGCTGAAGGCGGAGAGCCGGACGCCGTCCGCGGCCTCGATGCGGTGGTACGCGGGCCGGGCCACGCCGCGTACCTCCTCGACGTGCGCGGCGAGTTCGGCGGGCAGGAGGTTCTCGGCGGCCGGGTCGAGCAGTGCGGTGGCGAGGGTCTGGCCGAGCCGGGCGGCGCCGGCGTTCACCGTTCCGTCGGCGGCCCAGAGGCCGCTCGCGGCGATCCGGGCGGTCTCGGCGGCGGTGAGCCCGGCCGAGACGCCGGGGAAGCCGGGGAAGTCCTCGGACGGGTCGGCGGTGAAGGGAGTGTCCTGGGGCACGTGCACCCGTTCCTCTCGAGTGGACTGCTGGCTGTCCGCCGGGCGGACGGTCGCAAGCCTCACGCATGGGGAGCAGAGCGAACAGAGCGCATGAACGGCGCACGGAACACGGAAACGTACGCGAACGACACAAGCCGCCCGAACTCGATGTTTGGGACTCCGGGGACGGGCCGCGGGTTCAGCCGGGCTGCGGCGCGCGGGAGACGAGCAGGGCGGCCACGTCGTCGTCGAGGCCGTCGGCGCCGTAGGCCACGAGGTCCCGGTGCAGGAGTCCGGGCACGTCACCGACCGGTTCCCGCACCCAGCCGCGCATGCGCGTCTCCAGCGGGTAGAAGGTGCCGGCCCGGTCGCGGGTCTCGCTGACGCCGTCGGTGTAGAGCAGGAGGCGGTCCCCGGGGCCGAAGGGGACCTCCTCGATCCGGTGGTGGTCCTCGGCGAGTCCCGCGAGGTTGACGGGCAGCGAGGGGTCGGCGAAGGCGACCGGCGCGACCTGGTTCCCGTGCTGGAGCAGCGGGGCGGGGTGGCCGCAGCTGAGGAGCCGGGCGACGTCGTGGTCGTCGGGGAGTTCCACCAGGACGACGGTGGCGAAGCGTTCGGCGGCGTCGGAGTCGGGGTCCCAGCCGCCGTAGCGGGTGAGGCCCTCGTCGAGCCGGTCGGCGAGGGCGGCCAGGTCCGGGGCCTCGTTGACGGCGGCGCGGAAGGCGCCGAGCAGGACGGAGGCGGTCTCGACGGCGCCGAGGCCCTTGCCCTGGACGTCCCCGAGCATGAGCCGCACCGCGCCCGGGACCCGTACGGCCTCGTAGAAGTCGCCGCCGATCCTGGCCTTGGCGGCGGCCGCGAGGTACAGCAGGCGCAGGTCGAAGCGGCCGAGGCGGTCCGGGAGCGGGCGCAGGACGACCCGCTGCACGACCTCCGCCACGGCGGTGACCTCGCGCAGGTCGCGTTCGTAGCGCGTGCGGACGCGGCTGACCCAGGCAGCGGCGGCGGTGACCGCGGCGAGGACGAACTCGCTGGCGAGCAGTTCGGGCGCGGTCTCGTCCCGGCCGACGGTGAGGAGCACGCGCACCGCCATGGCGAGCAGCCCGATGCCGACCGTCCCGCGCACGCTCCAGGTCACGGCGGCGAGCGCGGGCGCGGCGACGAGGAGCCGTTCGAAGCGCTCCTTGTCGGGGGTGAGGACGTCGGCGAGGGCCGTCATGGCCAGGATCAGGAACGGCAGGGCGCGACCGAGGTTGAACTGGGTGCGCGCCGCGCCGGGGGGACGCCGGTGGCCGGCAGCGGGCATTTCATGATCGTACGCAGGTCTGCCGTTCCGCCCCGGGTGGCGTCGGCCCCCGGCGTGTCCCCCGGTCCGCCGCCGGTCGCCCTCCCGGACGCCGCCGAGGACCGCGGTCCCGAGCCCCGGGCAGGGCGAGGGCGGCGGGGAGCGCGAGGGCGGCGACGCCGGCCAGGGCGGGCAGGGCGATCCCCCGGTCCGGCACGAATCCGCCCTGGGGGACGAGCGTGAGGAGGAGGGTCGCGAGGGCCACGCCGAACGCCGGGCCGATGTTCATCGCGGTCTGCTGGAGGCCACCGGCGACTCCGGCGTGGGCCTCGGGCGCCCGGTGCACGACGACGGAGGTCGCGGTGACCATCAGCGTGACGAACCCGGCGCCGAGGAGGGCGGAGGCGGTCCCGACGGGGACGGCGCCGGCCGTCGAATCGAGCCGGGCGAGCAGCAGGACCCCGAGCGTGAGCAGCGCCGCGCCGGCGGTGGCGGTGCGGCGGGGGCCGAAGCGGCGCTGGAGCGGTGGGCAGAGCGGGGCGCCGAGCGCCATGAGGACGGCCAGGGGCAGGACCCGCAGCGCGCAGTCGAGGGGGTCGAGCCGCTGGACGTCCTGGAGGAAGTACGTCGCGACGAACAGCGCGCCGAAAAGGGCCGCCGAGGCGGCGAGGAGCGCGGCGAGACCGGCGACGACGGGCGCGCTCCCGAGGAGTTCGGGAGCGAGCAGGGGCCGTGCGGTCCGCCGTTCGTGGCGCGCGAAGGCGAGCGCGGCGGCCGTGCTCGCCAGGCACGCGAGCACGGCGGTTCCCATCCCGCCGGGACGTGCCGCCTCGACGAGCCCGTGGACGAGCAGGCCGAGGGACGCGGCGAGGAGAAGGGCGCCCAGCGGGTCGAGCGCGGCGAGGCCGCCGGGTGCGGGCGCGTCCGGGCGTTCCGGCCGGTCCGGGCCCGGGCGCGGCTCCCCGGTCGTGAGGGCGATGAGGCCGATCGCGAGGGTCGGGGGCACGCCGAGGAGGAAGACGGAGCGCCAGCCGTACGCGGAGACCAGGGCGCCGCCGACGAGGGGGCCGGCCGCTGCGGCGAGGCCGATGACGGCGGTGCGCACGGCGATCGGGGTCGCGAGCCGCTCCGGCGGGTAGGCGGTGCGCAGCATGCCGAGGGTGGCGGGCTGGAGGAACGCGCCGCACACGCCCTGGAGGACGCGCAGCAGGATCACCGCGCCGATTCCGGGTGCGAGGGCGATGCCGGTGGACGCGGCGGCGAAGCCGAGGGCGCCGAGGGCGAAGACCCGGCGGTGGCCGTACCGGTCGCCGAGTCGGCCCGCGAAGACGAGCAGGCTCGCGACGGCCACGAGGTAGCCGGTGCTGGTCCACTGGACCTGGCCGACGTCGGCGTGCAGGTCGCGTTGGAGCGCGGGCTGGGCGACCGTGAGGACGGTCCCGTCGAGGGCGACGACGGCCGCGCCGACGACGCTGCACGCAAGGACGGGGGTGCGGGGCCGGGTCACGGCGTCGGGCCCGCCGGGCCGAGGTGGGCGTCGAGGGCTGCCGCGAGGAAGGGCGCCGGATCGTCGCCGCCGGTGGCGAGCGGGAGGCTGCCCCAGTGCCAGAGCTGGGCGATGCCGTGCAGGTTGGCCCAGAGCGCGCCCGCGACGACGGCGGCGTCGGCGTCGGGCCGGACGCGGGCGACGAGACCGGCGAGGTGGGCGAAGAGCGGCAGGCTCGTCTCCCGCAGTCCCAGTCGGCCGCTCTCCAGGAGGTCGTGCCGGAACATCAGTTCGTACATGCCGCGCCGGATCGCGGCGTAGTCCAGGTACACGCGGGCGAGCAGTTCGATCCGTTCGCGCGGCCCGGCCTCCTCCCGGTCCGCGGCGGTGACGCGGTCGGCGAGTTCGGCGAAGCCCTGGCGGGCGATGGCCGACAGGAGGTCGAGGTGGGTCGGGAAGTGCCGGCGGGGTGCCCCGTGGGAGACGCCGGCCCGACGGGCGATCTCGCGCAGCGAGAGGGCCTGGGCGCCTTCGCCGTTCACCAGCTCGACGCCCACCCGGACGAGCCGCCCGCGCAGCCCGGCTTCGGCGTCGGCCGTCCCCGGGTCGCCGTGTGTCCCTGCTTCGTCATCCATGGGCACTGTCTACCAAGATCGAGTAGACACTGTCTACTCGATTGTGCGCTCCCGTCCGTTACACTGGGCGCAGCGAAGGGGAGTAGCCCTGCGAACCGGTCGTCGACACACTGGAACCCCCGGGTTCCCGGTGACCGGGTCCGCGCACGACGCGGACGGGCGAGACCTTCGGCCAGGCAACAGCTGCGTCCGCATTCCCGTGGGCGCGGTTCGTCATGCCGGGCCGAGTGGTCCTCCCGTCGCCCACCGAGGCGCCGTACGAAGTCCATGGGCCCGGACCGAGCAGAGAGCCCCGGTATGCACCTCGACCCCTTGGCGATCCTCACCGCCTTCGGGCTGATCTTCCTCGCCGAGCTTCCCGACAAGACGATGTTCGCGTCGCTCGCCATGGGCACGCGCATGCGTCCGCTGTACGTGTGGATCGGCACCTCCACCGCCTTCCTGGCGCACGTCGCCATCGCCGTGGGAGCCGGCAGCCTGCTCGGGCTGCTCCCCGGCTGGTCGGTCAAACTCGTCTCGGCCCTGCTGTTCGGCTTCGGGGCCTTCGTGCTGCTGCGCGGCGGCGACGAAGAGCAGGCGGACGAGGGCGGCCGGACGGTGACCGGCTTCTGGCCCGTCTTCTCGACCGCCTTCACGGCCGTCTTCATCAGCGAGTGGGGCGACCTGACGCAGATCACCACCGCCAACCTCGCCGCCACGAACGGCACCTGGTCGACGGCGATCGGCTCGCTCGCCGCCCTGATGAGCGTCTCCGCCCTGGCCCTCGTGGCGGGCCGGTTCATCGCCAAGCGCGTACCGCTCAAGACCGTGCAGCGCGTCGGCGGCGTCATCATGGCCGGCCTCGCCGTCTGGTCCCTGACGGAGGTCTTCACCGGCTGACGCCCCGTCCGCCGTACGCCCGCGCCGCACACCCCCGCTCCCGGCGGGGGTGTGCGGCGTTCCGCGTCCGGGTGCGACCGTGCCCGACGGGACGCTGACCGCTCACCGACACCCCTCCCCCACGGAAGGAGCGCCGTCGCGCGAGCCCTTGATGAAGCAGTGAATCACTGCTTCACTCCTTCCATGCCCTACCGACGCACCCCCGCCGTCCAAGCCCGGCTCGACGCCCAGCGCGCCACGGTCGTCGACGCGGCGCTCGGGCTGCTCGCCGAGCAGGGCTACGCGGGCTGCACGATGGCGGCCGTCGCAGCCCGGGCCGGAATCGCCACGGGCAGCGTGTACCGCCACTTCCCGAGCAAGGCCGAGCTCGCCGTCGAGCTCTTCCGCACCGTGGTGCGCCGGGAGGTCGCGGCCGTCTCCGAGGCCGCCGCGCACCCCGCGCACCGGTCGGCGGCCGAGCGGGTGGTCGCCGTCATCGAGACCTTCGCCCAGCGCGCCCTGAAGTCGCCGCGCCTCGCGTACGCGCTGCTCGCCGAACCGGTCGACCAGGCCGTCGACGCCGAGCGGCTCGTCTTCCGGCGCGCCTTCCGCGACGTGTTCGCCGCCCGCGTCGCCGACGGCGTGCGCACCGGCGAGCTGCCGCCACAGGACCCCGCCCTGACGGCCTCCGCACTGGTGGGGGCGGGCGCCGAGGCGCTCGTCGGACCGCTGGCGGAGGGGGCCGTCGGGCCCGACACCGTACCCGCACTCGTCACCTTCACCCTGCGAGCTCTGGGAGTTCCCGATGCCGACCACGCATGAGGTCACCAACCAGGTACCACCGCTGACCGGTTACGACGTCTCCGCCGACCCCGCGCTCCTGGAGGCGCTGCGCCGCGAGGGCGCCGGCTGGGCCGAGGCCGAGGTCCGCGACCTCGGGCGGCGGGCCGGCGGCGAGGAGGCCCAGGAATGGGGGCGGCTCGCCGAGCGCCACTCCCCCGTCCTGCACACCCACGACCGGTACGGGCACCGCGTCGACGAGGTCGAGTTCCATCCGCACTGGCACGACCTGATGGACACGGCCGTCCGGCACGGGCTGCACGGCGCGCCCTGGCGCGACGAACGGCCGGGCGCGCACGTGGCGCGCGCGGCCAAGGTGTTCGTGTGGGGGCAGGCCGACGCGGGCCACCTGTGCCCGGTCTCCATGACGTACGCCGCCGTGCCCGCCCTGCGCGCCCAGCCGGAGCTCGCCGAGGTGTACGAGCCGCTGCTCACCTCCTCCACGTACGACTTCGGGCTCCGGGTGCCGACGGAGAAGCGCGGGATCATCGCCGGGATGTCGATGACCGAGAAGCAGGGCGGCTCGGACGTCCGGGCGAACACCACCCGCGCGGTGCCGACGGGCGAGCCCGGCCTGTACGCGCTGACCGGGCACAAGTGGTTCACCTCGGCGCCGATGTCGGACGTCTTCCTCACCCTCGCGCAGGCGCCCGGCGGCCTGTCCTGCTTCCTGGTGCCGCGCGTGCTGCCCGACGGCAGCCGCAACGCGATCCGCCTCCAGCGCCTCAAGGACAAGCTCGGCAACCGGTCGAACGCCTCCTCCGAGATCGAGTACGAGGGCGCCCTCGGCCGACTGGTCGGCGAGGAGGGGCGCGGGGTGGCCACCATCATCCGGATGGTCAACATGACGCGGCTCGACTGCGCGATCAGCTCCGCGTCGGGGATGCGCCTCGGCCTCGTCCAGGCGGTGCACCACGCCACGCACCGCGAGGCGTTCGGGGCGCGGCTCGTCGACCAGCCGCTGATGCGGAACGTCCTGGCCGACCTCGCGGTCGAGGCCGAGGCGGCGACCGTCGCGGCCCTGCGGCTCGCCGGGGCCGTCGACCGGGCGGCGCGCGGCGACGCGGAGGAGGAGCAGCTGCGGCGGCTCGGCCTCGCCGTCACCAAGTACTGGGTGTGCAAGCGGGCGCCCGCGCACGCGGCCGAGGCCCTCGAATGCCTGGGCGGCAACGGCTACGTCGAGGACTCCGGGCTGCCGAGGCTCTACCGAGAGTCGCCGCTGCCGTCTATCTGGGAGGGCTCGGGGAACGTGGCCGCCCTGGACGTGCTCCGGGCGATGGCCCGTCAGCCGCAGGCCGTCGAGGCGTACTTCGCCGAGGTCGACCGCGGCGCGGGCGCCGACCGGCGCCTGGACACGGCGGTCGCCGGCCTGCGCAAGGACCTCGCGGGCCTGGGCGACGAGGCCTCGGTGGCGTACGGGGCGCGCCGGCTCGTCGAGCGCCTCGCTCTCGTCCTCCAGGGCTCCCTGCTGGTCCGGCACGGCGACCCGGCCGTCGCCGACGCCTTCTGCGCCTCCCGTCTCGACGGCGACCGCGGCCTGGCCTTCGGCACCCTGCCGGCGGGCGTGGACACGGCGGCGATCATCGCCCGGAGCCGCCCGGACGCCGTGACCGCGGGCTGACGACCCGCGGAGCGCGGACGCCGCCGGCCCGCGTCGCTACTCCGTCGCCCGGCGGAAGGTGCCGCTGCTCCGTCGTCCCCCGGAAGGTGCAGCCGCTCCGTCGTCCGCAGGAGGGCGCGGCTCTCCGTCGCCGGCCGGAAGGTGCGGCGGGCGACGGAGAGCCGCGCCCGTCAGGGGCTGGTGAGGACGACGAGGCGCTGGGTCGCGCGGGTCATCGCGACGTAGCGGTCGACCGCGCCTTCGACGCCGTCGCCGAAGGCGTCCGGGTCGACGAGGACGACCAGGTCGAATTCGAGGCCCTTCGACGACGACGGGGTCAGGGACCGGACGCGGTCGGTCTCCCGGAAGGCCGGGGCGCCGATGACGCAGGCGACGCCCTCGGTGTGCTCCGCCAGCCAGGTGTCGAGGACCGCGTCCAGCTCCGACACGGAGCCGTGGACGACGGGGAGTCCGCTGGCGCGTACGGACGTCGGCACGTTGGCGTCGGGAATCGCGGCCCGGATGACCGGCTCGGCCTCGGCCATGACCTCCTCCGGGGTGCGGTAGTTGATGCCGAGGCCGGCCACGTCGATCCGGTCGAACCCGTTGCGCTCCAGCCGCTCGCGCCACGACTCCGTGAACCCGCGCCGGGTCTGGGCGCGGTCGCCGACGACGGTGAAGCTGCGGGACGGGCAGCGGAGCAGCAGCATCTGCCACTCGGCGTCGGTCAGTTCCTGCGCCTCGTCGACGACGATGTGCGCGAACGGTCCTGCGAGGGGTTCCGGGTCGGCGGCGGGCAGCGCCGCATCGTCGACCAGGCTGTCCTTCAGGTCCTGGCCGCGCAGCATCGTGACCGCGCCCTCGCCGTCGTCGTCGGCCGCAAGCACGTTGTCGATGACGTCGGCCATGCGGGCCCGCTCGGCGTCGACGGAGGCCTGGTGGCGGCGCCTGCGCGCCGATGCCTCCGGGTCGCCGAGCCGCTGCCGGGCCGCGTCGAGGAGCGGCAGGTCGGACACCGTCCAGGCCTGCGGGTCGGTGCGTCGGAGCCTGCGCACCTCGTCGGGCCCGAGCCAGGGTGCGCACAGGCGCAGATAGGCGGGGACGGTCCACAGGTCGCCGACCAGGTCGGCCGCTTCGAGCAGCGGCCAGGCCCGGTCGAGCGTGTCGATCAGCTCCCTGTCGAGGAGCAGGGACTTGCGGAACAGCTCGGGCGGGACGTCCCCGTCGTTCTTGTCCGTGAGGATGGCGAGCAGCTCCTCCAGGATCTGGTCACGCGCCTCGTTGTGCGGGGTGCCGGGCTCGACGGACCGGAACGCCTCGGCCCAGTCGTCGGCGCTCAGCCACACGTCGGACCAGGAGGTGGTGATCGTCATGCCCTCGGTGGGCGGCGATTCGTAGAACCGTACGGCCGTCTCGATCGCCCCGACCATGTCCGCGGTGGACTTCAGGCGGGCCGCCTCCGGGTCGGTCTCCAGCCCGGCTCGGGCTCCTTCGGCGACGAGGTCGCGCACGGTGCAGGTCTGCACCCCCTCTTCGCCGAGGCTGGGGAGGACGTCGGCGACGTAGTCCAGGTAGGGCTGGTGGGGGCCGACGAACAGCACGCCGCCGCGCCGGTGGCCGAGGCGGGGGTCGGAGTACAGGAGGTACGCGGTGCGGTGCAGGGCGACGACGGTCTTGCCGGTGCCCGGGCCGCCGTCGACGACGAGCGCGCCGCGGGATCCGGCCCGGACGATGGCGTCCTGGTCGGACTGGATGGTGGAGAGCACGTCGCGCATGCGGGCCGACCGGTTGCCGCCGAGGCTCGCGATGAAGGCGGACTGGTCGTCGAGCGCGGCGTGGCGTTCGAGGCCGTCGGCGGTGAACACCTCGTCCCAGTAGTCGCTGATCCGGCCGCGGGTCCAGCGGTACCTGCGGCGGCTCTCCAGGCCCATCGGCCGGGCGTGGGTGGCGGCGAAGAACGGTTCGGCCGCGGGGGAACGCCAGTCGACGAGGAGTCGGCGCCCCTCGCTGTCGGTCAGGCCGAGGCGGCCGATGTACAGGGGTTCGCCGCCGTCGACGCCGACGATGCGCCCGAGGCACAGATCGAGGCCGAACCGGCGCAGGGCGCGCAGGCGCCCGGTCAGCCGGTGGATCTCCAGGTCCCGCTCCATCGCCGCCTGGCCCGCGCCGCCGGGCGCCCGGCGCTCGGCGTCGAGGCGGTCGGACAGTTCGCCGATCGCCTGCTCCAGGCTCTCCGCGATGGCCGCGAAGTGCTTCTCGTCGCCGGCGATCAGCGCCGGGTCCGCCTTCGCGGCGAGGCTGTCGGGCAGGTCGAAGGCGCTGGTGGTCTGAAGGTGCATGTCTCCCGTTTCCGCAGGTCCTGGCTTCGAGGGGAGATTGTGCGGCACTCCGGGGGCCTTGCCGCAAGCCCCCCTGTGCGCTATACCTTGAGAGTGGCGGAGGATGTGTTGTCTCCTCGCGCCGGCGCGGACCGTGATGACGACCGGTCCTCAACCCCCCTCCCCAGGACCGCTCGTGCGTGTCGTGTCCGTACTCTCGCGGCGGGCCCGGCTCCGGAGTGGCAGGCTGGTGGCGCACGCGTCCCATGGCCACGGCTTCGGCCGTTTCGAGAGGGAGTCCCCGTTGGGCGGCGAGGCGATCCACGACGAACTGGACCGGCGGGCGGCCGAGGTGGCGGAGCGGGTGGTGGCCTGGCGGCGCCATCTGCACCGGCATCCGGAGCTGTCCAACCGGGAGGTGAACACGGCCCGGCTGGTGGCGGAGCACCTGCGGGCGCTGGGTCTCGACGAGGTGAGGACCGGCATCGCGGGCCACGGGGTCGTGGGGGTGCTGCGCGGTGCGGCGGCGGGCGAGCGGGTCGTGGCGCTCCGGGCGGACATGGACGCGCTGCCCGTGAGGGACCTGTGCGGCACGGACTTCGCGTCCGAGGTGGTGGACGCCGACTACCCGGGCGGCCCGTTCCCGGTGTCGCACGCCTGCGGGCACGACTGCCACACCGCGATGCTGCTGGGGGCGGCGACGGTTCTGGCGGGTGCGCGCGACCGGCTGCCGGGCACCGTCCTGTTCGTCTTCCAGCCCGCCGAGGAGGGTCCTCCGGTGACCGAGGAGGGCGGTGCGCGGGCGATGGTCGAGGCGGGCGCCTTCGCCGACCCGGTGCCGACGATGGCCTTCGGCCTGCACGTCACACCCCACCCGAGGGGGTACGTGGGGTACCGGATCGGCAACCAGTACGGCGCTTCCGCGCTGGTCAGGATCGTCGTCACCGGCAAGCAGACGCACGGTTCGACGCCCTGGCAGGGGATCGACCCGATGCCGGCGGTGGGGGCGATCCTGACGGGCATCGGCCAGGTGTACCGGCAGGTCTCGGCTTTCGACGCGGTCACCGTGTCCATCGGGCACGTGGAGGACGTCGGCCGCTTCAACATCGTCGGCCAGACGGTGACCCTGTGGGGCACGGTCCGCTGCGCCGTGGAGTCGGACATGGCGGAGGTCCGCCGCCGCCTCACGACCCTGGCCGAGCACTCGGCGGCCGCCTACGGGGCGACGGCCGCCGTCGAGTACCTCCAGCCCGTTCCCCCGGTGCACAACAGCGGTCCGTGGGTCGCCGCGGCCCTGCCCACCTTCCGCCGGGTGGTGGGCGAGGAGCGCGTGGTGGAGACCGGCGGCACCCTCGGGTACGACGACGTCTCCGAGTTCGTGAGCCGGTTCGGCGGCCTGTACGTGACGCTCGGCGTCCAGGACGCGGCCCTGGACGCTTCGGGGCTGCCGGTGCCGCTGCCGGGCGGGCGCGGTCTCGTCACCAACCACAACCCGCACTTCTACGCGGACGACGACACCCTCGTCACCGGCGTCCGGCTCCATGCGCACGTGGCCTACGACCATCTGACGGGGGATCTGATGGCGTCCGCGCCTTCCTAGGCACCGGAGCAGGGCGAGGGCCGCACCCCGCGGGGATGCGGCCCTCGGACGAAGTGCCTAGGCGGGCCAGCCGCCGTACGGCACGGTGATGAGTTCCATGGCGTGGCCCGCCGGGTCCATGAAGTAGACGCCGCGGCCGCCGTCGTGGTGGTTGATCGCGCCGGGCTGCTTCCGGTGGGGGTCGGCGTAGTGCTCGATGCCGCGCTGCCTGATCTTCGCGTACGCCGCGTCGAACTCCTCTTCGGAGACCAGGAACGCGTAGTGCTGCGGGGTGATCCGGTCCGCGGGGACGGTCGCGAAGTCCAGCGTGACGCCGTTGTTCAGGGCCACCGCGACGAACGGGCCCCACTCCGAGGTGATCTCGAGGCCCAGCAGGTCCACGAAGAACTCCGCGGACTCCCGGTTGTCCCGGGCATGGACGATGGTGTGGTTCAGATCGACTGGCAAGGAATGCCTCCGAGGGCATCTCCCGACACCTCCATGCCTCACCCAGTCGGTGACCGACACGCGATGTCGCCGTCAACCCTAGTCGCCGCGGCCGCCCCCGCACCACCGGTTTCAGGCCGGGGCGGCTGTGCCGACCGCCGACACGAAGGCCCTGAGCAGGTCGGAGTCGGCGGAGGCGGTCGGCCAGGCCAGGCCGTACGCGAGGGGCGGGGCGTCGCGCAGCGGGACGTAGGCGATGCCGGGGCGGGGGTGGTAGGCGGCGCCCCGTGCGGCGCCGGGGGTGGCTCCCCGGCCCGCCGACACGTGAGAGAGGACCTCCTGCCAGGTGGCGGCCGCCGGGCCCCGGCCGACGGGTGCCCCGGACGGGGTGCTGCGCGGGTAGTGGTGGTCGGTCCAGTAGTCCGGTGCGGCGCCCTCGGGGGCGATCAGGTCCAGGCCGGCGAGGTCCTCCAGGTCCAGGGAGGATCGCCGGGCGAGCGGATGGGCGGCGGGCAGGAGCAGCACGCGGTCGTCGGTGGTGACGACGGGGCCGGTGGTGAGGTCCGGCTCGCGGACGGGGAGGGCCACGCACTGGACGTCCAGCGTGCCGTCCTTGAGGGGGCGGACGCCCTCGTCGAGCTGGACCTCCCGCACGGTGATCTCGCAGGCGGGGTGGAGCGCGAGGAGGGTGTCGGCGGCGGCGGTGAGCAGCTCGCCGCCCCAGGGGGTCCCGAAGCCGGCGCGCAGCCTGCCGTGGAGGCCGCGCCCCGCGGCGGTGGCGCGTTCGAGCGCGGTGCGCAGCTGCCGGTGGACGGGCAGGAGGTCCTCGTACAGGGTGCGGCCGACCGGGGTGAGGCGGACGCTGCGGCTGGTGCGGGTGAAGAGGGGCGTGCCGACGCGTCGCTCCAGCTTCTTGACGGTCTGGCTGACGCGGCCGGTGGTGACGCCGAGTCGTTCGGCGGTGCGGCCGAAGTGGAGTTCCTCGGCGAGCGTCAGGAACGCCTCCAGTTCGTACCGTTCGAGCATCGCCCCTCCACCGATCGTTGAGTGTGGCTCAACGCCGCTTCGATGATCGCATCTTGTTCGACCCGGGTGCCGGCGGGGAGCCTGGACGGGTCCGCCTCCCCCGTACGGAAGAGAGTCCGTGGAACCCAGTCCCCTCGCCTCGCCCGCACCCGCCCGGCCCGTGAACGTGCCGCTCTTCGCACTGGCGGGGGCCGTCACCGTCGCCAACCTCTACTTCCCGCAGCCGCTGCTCGCCGCCGTGGCGCGCGGTCTCGAGGTCTCGGAGCGGACGGCGGGGCTGATCGCGCCGGCCGCCCAGGTCGGGTACGCGCTCGGGATCATGCTGCTCGTCCCGCTGGCCGACACCGCGCGGCTGCGGCGCCTCACCTCCGTGCTGCTCGCCCTGACCAGCGCGGCCCTGCTCGTCGCCGCGGCGGCCCCCGACGTGGTCACCCTGGCCGTCGCGACGCTCGCGCTCTCCACCACGACGGTCCTGCCGCAGATCCTCACCCCGGTGGCGGCCGTGCTGGCGGGCCCCGGGCGGCGGGGCCGGGTCGTGGGCCTGGTGGGACTCGGCCTGACCCTCGGCTCGGCCCTCTCCCGTACGGTCTCGGGCGCCGTGACCGACGCGACCGGCAGCTGGCGGGCGGCGTACGTCGTCGCCGCGGCGGCGACGGCGGTCCTGCTGTTCGTGCTGCCGCGGCGGCTGCCCGACCGGCTGGGGTCGCGGGGGCGCACGTCGTACGCCGGGCTCCTGGCCGGCCTGCCCCGGCTCCTGGCCGCCCATCGGGAGCTGCGGGTCTCGGCGCTGCTCGGGGCGTGCGCCTTCGCCGCGTTCAGCGTCTTCTGGACGGTGCTCGCCTTCCATCTGGCGGCCCCGCCCCTCGGGTACGGCCCGGGGGTGGCCGGCCTGTTCGGGCTGCTGACGCTCCCCGCGGCGCTGCTCTCGGCGACGGCGGGTCCGCTGGCCGACCGGTACGGGACGGGTGCGGTGAACGCGGTCGGTCTCGTCTGCGCGGGTCTCGGGCTCGGGCTCGCGGTGCTCGCGCCGTCCTCCCCCGTGGCCCTGGCGGCCGGGGCGAACCTCCTGGTGGTCGGGGTCAGCTCGTCGCAGGTGGCCGCCCAGGCGCGGATCTTCGCGATCGGCCAGGAGGTGGCGGCGCGGGTCAACACGGTCTTCATGCTCGCCACCTTCGGCGGCGGCGCGCTCGGCTCCCTGGCCGGTTCCTGGCTGTACGCGGTCCACGGCTGGTCGGCCGCGCTGCTCGCGGCGGGAGCCTGCGTAGCCGGCGGGCTCCTGGTGGTGGCCGGGTCGGCGCGACCGGCGGCCCCGAGTTGCGCCCCGGACGGCACACGGGAGGCTGGGGGTATCCATCCGCACGCCGCGCCGGAGAGAACCCCGCAGGGAGAGACATGATGCCCGACCTCACCGCGCTCGCCGACGAGCACCTCGCGGCGGCCCGTACGGCCCCGCACGGACGCAGCGCCCACCTCGTGATGCACGACGGAGTGCTCCGGCAGACCGTCATCGCCCTGACCTCGGGCACGTCCCTCGACGAGCACAACGCGCCCCCGGCGGCCAGCCTCCAGGTACTGCGGGGCCGGGTGAACCTGACGGCCGCCGGATGGGCGGAGGCCATGTCGGAGGGCTCGCTGCGGATGCTCCCGAAGGAGCGGCACGGCCTGACCGCCCTGGAGGACGCGGTGGTGCTCCTGACCGCCGTGAACGACTGACGGCGGTGGACGACCGACGGCAGTGGACGGCTGACGTCCGCGAGCGACCGATCGCCGTGAACCACCGTGAACCACCGACCGCCGTGAACCGCTGACCGCCGTGAACCGCTGACGTCTGCGAGCGACCGACGCCCGAAAGGCCGAAAGGCCGGTGCACGCACGCGCGTGTCAGGGCGCGGCGGTGACCAGGACCAGGGGCACGCCGCCGCAGGGCAGCAGGCGCAGGCCCCCGGCGTGGTGTGCGGTCGGCGGGCCGGCGAGGACGGCGGCGAAGTCCGGGCCCCTGGTGAGGGACCCGGTGAGGTGGGCCGGGTCGGTGGACGCGGCGACCCGGCCGCGTGCGTTGACCAGGCGGGCCGGGACGGGCAGCCGCTGGAGCACGGGCAGCACGGCCGCCTCGAAGTGGCGCAGGTAGACGTCGGCGGCGGCGACGCCGACGAACCGGCCGGCGTGGGCGACGGGGGCGGAGAGCGTCAGCCCGTACTCGTCGGAGCAGAGGTAGTCGACGTACGGTCCGGCGACGGCCCGCCGGCCGGTCTCGCGGGGCAGGGCGTACCAGTCCCAGTGGGTGTAGTCGGAGTAGGCGGAGTGCTCCGGGTCGAGGTCCAGGAGGAGCGGGCGCACGGTTCCGCCGGGCCCGCGCTGCCACCATTCGAGGCAGCCGGGGACGTCGTCGAGGAGGCCGGGCGCGGCGACGAAGCCCACGCCGGAGACGAGCGGGAGGGTGTCGAGGCGGGCCCGCAGACCGGGGCGCAGGGCCGCCAGGTCGGCGGCGACGGGCGCGCGGCCCGCCCCCGTCACGTCCGCGAGCAGGGCGCTCGTCTCCGCGCCGGTCTCGGCGACGGCCGCGAAGACCTGTTCGAGGGTGTCCCGGACGCGGCGGACGACCTCGGCGCCGGGTCCGCCGTCCGGTGTCGCCGCACCGGCCCGCACGGTGTCAGCGGCGGCCCGTGCGGGGCCCGCGAGCCCGGTGCTCCTGGCCATGGGTGTCCTCCTCGGACCGAGGCTCGGCTGCGCGGCCGGGGGCGGCCAGGCGCAGCGCGATCAGCCGCTCCACCGACTCCCGTACGCATGTCTCGGCGAGCGTTCTGGCCCGCTCGTCGGCCTCATCCTGCACGGCGGAGATCACGGCGCGGTGACGATCCGAAAGAACGGCCAGATGTGCGGGGTCGTCGAGGACGAGGCAGAGCAGGGCGCCCAGGTCCGTCTGGAGGGCGATCTCCTCGCGCGTGAGGCGCGCGGACTGCGCGGCGGCGGCGAGTTCGACGTGGAAGCGGCCGTAGAGCCTGCCCCGGGTCGCCGGGTCGGTGGCGGCGGTGAGTTCCTCGACCGTACGAGTGAGGGGGCGCAGGTCGCCGGGCTGGGTGCGGCGGGCCGCGAGCAGGGCGGCGGCACCGGAGACGGCGGCCCAGTGGTCGCCGAGGTCGCGCAGTTCCTCGGTGGACCAGTCGGCGAGCCGGGCGTGCAGCCGCTCCTCGGGGGGACTGTCGGGCAGGGTGACGAAGCTGCCGCCGCCACGGCCGCGGCGGGTGGTGACGAGTCCCTGCTGCCGCAGGGCCATGAGGGCTTCGCGCAGGGTGACGGTGGAGACGCCGAGCTGTCCGGCGAGCTCGGTCTCGCCGGGCAGTTGCTCCCCGTCGGCGAGGAGGCCCAGTTCGATGGCGTCGGCGATGCGGCGGACGACGGTGTCCACGCGCGCGCGGGTGTCGACGGGGGTGAAGGCGGCCCGGCGGGCGGTGCCCGCTCCGGGCGCGCGATCCCCGCCGTCCGGCCTGCCGTTCGGTCTCACGGTTAACCACCTCGCGCGTCGAGCTTGAGCGTTGACTCAGCCTTTACCTTAAAGGGGTCTTGAGATTTGAACTATGACTTCATATGTTTATGCCCACGCCCGAGCAACGCTCCACCGCACCAGAAAGGTTCCCGCCCATGGAAGGAATGGCGATCCGGCTGACGGGACTGCGCAAGGCCTACGGCCGGACCGAGGCCGTGGCCGGCGTGGACCTGGAGATCGCCGACGGCGAGTTCTTCTCGATGCTCGGCCCCTCCGGATCCGGGAAGACCACCGTGCTGCGGATGATCGCCGGCTTCGAGACGCCCACCGGGGGCACCGTCGAACTGGCCGGCCGGGACGTCACCCGGCTCGCCCCCTTCGAGCGCGACGTGCACACCGTCTTCCAGGACTACGCGCTCTTCCCGCACATGACGGTCGAGCAGAACGTCGCCTACGGCCTCAAGGTGCGCGGGGTGCCCCGCGCCGAGCGCCTGGTGCGGTCCCGCGCCTTCCTCGCCCGCGTCGGCCTGGAGGGCCTCGGCCGCCGCCGGCCCGCCGAACTCTCCGGAGGCCAGCGCCAGCGGGTCGCCCTGGCCCGCGCGCTCGTCGGGCGCCCCCGGGTGCTGCTCCTCGACGAACCGCTGGGCGCGCTCGACCTCAAGCTCCGCGAGCGGATGCAGGTCGAACTCAAGGAGATCCAGCGCGAGGTCGGCATCACCTTCGTGTTCGTCACCCACGACCAGGAGGAGGCCCTGACGATGAGCGACCGGATCGCGGTCTTCCACCAGGGCCGGATCGAACAGGTCGGCACGCCCGCCGAGATCTACGAACGCCCCGGCAGCCCGTTCGTCGCCGGATTCGTCGGCACCTCCAACCTGCTGAGCGGCGACACCGCCCGACGGCTGGTCGGGTCACCGGGCACGTACAGCATCCGGCCCGAGAAGATCCGGATCGTCACCGAGCCCGCGGCCCCCGCCGACGCCGGGCTCGCCACTGCCGCCGGCACGGTCGCGGAGGTCGTCTACCTCGGCGACTCGACCCGCTTCCTCGTCGACCTCGACGCGGGCGGCCGGCTCACCGCCGTCCAGCAGAACCTGGAGACGTCCTCCGCCGACCTCGCGGGCTTCCGCGGCGCCCGCGTCGACCTCCACTGGCACCCGCGACACGCCGTGCCCGTCCCCGAGGCGCCGTAACGCCCCGCTTCCCCAGCAGCAAGCCTCCCCTGCCCCGTCCCCGAGACGCCGCAACGCCCGCTTCCCCAGCCCCGTCCCCTCACGCAACGGAGAACCCCGTGCGCCCGTACCGCTCCCTCCTGACCGCAGCCGCCGTCTCGGGACTGCTCCTCGTCACCGCCTGCGGATCGGCGGACCCGGCCGGCTCCGGCACGTCCGGCGGCCTCAACCCGCCCGACCTGAAGGCGCCCACCGCGCTCGGCGAGGCCGAGGGCGAGGTCAACCTCATCGCCTGGGCGGGGTACGTCGAGGACGGCTCCAACGACCCGAAGGTCGACTGGGTCACCGCCTTCGAGAAGCAGACCGGCTGCCAGGTGAACACCAAGACCGCCGCGACCTCCGACGAGATGGTCGCGCTGATGAAGACCGGCGCGTACGACGCCGTCTCCGCGTCCGGCGACGCCTCGCTGCGGCTCATCGCCTCCGGCGACGCGGCCCCCGTGAACACCGCGCTGGTCCCGAACTACGCCGACGTCTTCGCCGGGCTCAAGAACAAGGACTGGAACTCCGTCAAGGGCGTCGCCTACGGCATCCCGCACGGCCGCGGCGCCAACCTCCTCATGTACGACACCGAGAAGGTGAAGCCCGCCCCCGACTCCTGGTCCGCCGTCTTCGACAAGGCCTCCGCGCACAGCGGGAAGGTCACCGCCTACGACTCTCCCATCTACCTCGCGGACGCCGCCCTGTACCTCAAGGCGACCGAGCCGGAGCTGGGCATCCAGAACCCGTACGCGCTGGACCAGAAGCAGTTCGACGCCTCGGTCGCCCTGCTCAAGGAGCAGAACGCGCACATCGGCGAGTACTGGAGCGACTACCTCAAGGAGATCTCCGCCTTCAAGAGCGGCGACTCGGTCGTCGGCACCAGCTGGCAGGTCATCGCCAACCTCGCCGAAGCCGAAGGCGCGAAGATCGAGGCGGTCCTGCCGAAGGAGGGCTCGACCGGCTGGTCCGACACCTGGATGGTCTCGGCCAAGGCCAAGCACCCCACCTGCGCCTACAAGTGGCTCGACTGGATCGTCTCGCCGAAGACCAACGCCCAGGTCGCCGAGTACTTCGGCGAGGCGCCGGCCAACGCGAAGTCGTGCGCCGAGACCGCCGACAAGAACCACTGCGCCACCTTCCACGCCACCGACGAGGGCTACTGGAAGCAGGTGCACTTCTGGACCACGCCGATCGAGCAGTGCCTCGACGGGCGCACGGACGCGCGCTGCGTCCCGTACGCGAAGTGGGTCCAGGCCTGGAACGAGATCAAGGGCTGACCGCGTCGCCATGACCACGCTCTCCCCCTCCCCGCGCGCCACCGGTGCCAGTGCCGCTGGCGACGCCGGGCAGGACCGGGGCACCGGTCCCGCCCGGCGGCTCGCCGGGGCCCTGCACCGGCGGCCCCGGCTGCGGCTCGCGGCCCTTCTCACGGCCCCTCTGCTCTGGCTCGTCCTCGCCTATCTCGGTTCCCTGGCGGCGCTGTTCCTGTCCGCCTTCTGGACGACCGACAACTTCACCTCCGAGGTCGTCCGGATCTGGACCTCGCGGAACTTCGAGGAACTGGTCGCCTCCCCCGTCTACCGGACGGTCGCGCTGCGCACCGTCGGCGTCGCCCTCGCCGTGACCGCGCTGTGCGCCCTGATCGCCTTCCCGCTCGCCTTCTACACCGCCCGGGTGGCACCCGCGCGCCGCAGGCCGCTGTTCGTGGTCGCCCTGCTCATGCCGCTGTGGGCGGGCTACCTGGTCAAGGTGTACGCGTGGCGGCTGATCCTGTCCGAAGGCGGTCCGCTGGACTGGGCGCTCCGGCCGCTCGGCCTGAGCGGACCGGGATACGGGCTCACGGCCACGGTGCTCGTCCTGACGTACCTGTGGCTGCCGTACATGGCGCTGCCGATCCACACGGCGCTCGTCCAGCTGCCCGACAGCCTGCTGCACGCCTCGGCCGACCTCGGCGCGCGGGCGGGACGCACCTTCCTCTCCGTCGTCCTGCCGATGGTGTGGCCGGCGGTCGCCGCAGGGTCGGTCTTCACCTTCTCGCTGAGCCTCGGCGACTACATCACGGTGCAGATCGTCGGCGGCAAGACCCAGCTGATCGGCAACCTCGTCTACTCGAACGTCACCCTCAACCTGCCGTTGGCCGCCGCGCTCGGCACCGTGCCGGTCGCCGTCATCGTGGTGTACCTGCTCGCGGTGCGGCGCTCCGGCGCGCTGCGCAGCCTGTGACCGGCCGGAAGGACCCCGACCGATGAACCTCTCCCGTCCCGCGCGGATCGCGCTGCGCACCGCGGCCTGCCTGGGCTTCGCGGCGATCTACCTGCCGCTGCTGCTCGTGCTGCTCGGCTCGCTCAACCCCGACCGGTCGGCGAGCTGGCCACCACCGGGGCTCACGCTCGACTGGTGGGCGGCGGCCTGGGACAACGAGGGCGCCCGCGCAGCCCTCTGGACGTCGGTCAAGACGGGGATCGCGGCGACGGCGGTGGCACTGGTGCTCGGCACACTGATCGCCTTCGCGGTGCAGCGCCACGCGTTCTTCGGGCGCGAGGCCGTCTCGTTCGCCGTGGTGCTGCCGATCGCGCTGCCCGGCATCGTCACGGGTATCGCCCTCAACTCGGCGTTCGGCACGGTCCTCGAACCCCTCGGGGTGGGCCTCGGGATGTTCACCGTGGTCGTGGGCCACGCGACCTTCTGCATCGTGGTGGTCTTCAACAACGTGGTGGCCCGGCTGCGCAGACTCCCCGGCTCGTACGAGGAGGCCGCCATGGACCTGGGCGCGCACACCTTCCGCACCTTCCGGGACGTCACCTTCCCGCTGCTGCGGTCGGCGCTGCTCGCGGGCGGTCTGCTCGCCTTCGCGCTCTCCTTCGACGAGATCGTGGTGACCACGTTCACCGCGGGGCCCGGGGTGGAGACCCTGCCTGTGTGGATCTTCAACAACATGACCCGCCCTCAGCAGGCCCCGGTGGTCTCCGTGGTGGCCGCGGCGCTCGTCCTGCTCTCGGTGGTGCCGATCTACGCGGCCCAGCGGCTCTCCTCGGACACGGCGGGCGGCGGGCGGGTCTGACTCCCGCGGCGAACGCGCCCACCCCGCCCCGCCGTTCCGCGCGGCGCGGTCGCCACCCCACTGCTACCTTTCCGAAATGCGCAGCTTGTGCGATTTTCAGGGGAGGCGTGGCGCGGTCGCCACGGGGAACGGGTGCGGGGTCTCCACGGAGAGCGGGTGCGGGGTCTCCACGGAGAGCGGGCACGTGCGCACCGCGGGAAGCGGGCGCGTGTGGTGAGGCTTCCCCGCTTCGCGCCGCGCCCCCGCTCCGATCCGCGTCCTCGCGTCGATCTGCGCGCCCTCGCGCGGCGGGCCGCGTCCCTGCGGCCGCTGCGGGGCGGCGGCACCGTCACCCTGCCGGAGGCCGAGGACGCGGGCCGGGAGCGGCTCCGGGACCTCGCCTCGCTGCTGTGCGAACTCGGCGCCGAGCTGCTGCGTGCCGGGGAGCGGACGGCCGAGGTGGAGGGCACGCTGCACGATGTGGCGGCCCGCTACGGCATGCGGGTGCGCTCCTTCGTGGTCCCCACCGGGCTCTTCGTCCGGGTCGGCGGCGGCCCCGACGGGCAGGGCGGCGAGCTGGACTTCGCCCCGGTCGAGGGGCCGGACCTGAGGCTGGACCAGGTGGAGGCGCTGCAGTCGCTGGTGGAGCGGATGCGCGCCGAGGAGGTGTCCTTCGCGGACGCCCGGCGCTCACTCGGGGAGGTCCGCGAGCGCCCGGAGCGGTTCAGTCCGGCCACCACCGTCCTCGGCTACGTGCTGCTCACCGTCGGCCTGGGCGTGATGCGGCACGCGACCGTGCCGGCCGTCATCGGGTACGCGGTGCTCGGCGCGGGCGTCGGTGTGCTGCGCCTCTTCGGCGACCGGCTCCCGGCGGCCCGCACCGCCCTGCCGGTGGTCGCGGCCGTCCTCGTGACGACCGCCTCCCTGCGCTGGGCCGGACCGCTCCTGCACGAGGAACCCACGGTCCTGTACGTCCCGCCGCTGATCGCCTTCCTGCCGGGCGCCGCGCTGACCCTCGGGGCCATCGAACTCGCCACCGGGGCGGCCCTGTCGGGCATGGCCAGACTGGCCGGGGCCGTGAACGTCCTGCTGCTCCTGGCGCTCGGCATCCTGGTCGGCACCGAACTCCTGCGGCCCCGGCCGGCGGGCGGGCCCGCGGCCGATCCGCTCGGGGCCTGGGCGCCGTGGGCGGGCGTGCTGCTGCTCGGCTTCGGTTTCCTGCTGTACTCCTCCGCTCCGCCGCGGGTGACGCCGTGGCTGCTCGGCGCGCTGCTCGTCGAACGGTTCGTGCAGTCGGTGGCCGCCGAGTTCGGCGGCACGACCTTCGGGGCGTTCGCCGCCGGCATGCTGCTGCCGCCGATGGCGAGCTGGATCTCGCGTCACTCGCACACGCCGGACCAGGTGGTGTTCCTGCCCTGCTTCTGGCTGCTCGTGCCCGGCGCGGTAGGCCTCACCAGCGTCTCCGAGATCATCGTGGACGGGGACACGGACGCCGGCCTGGACAGTCTGGTCGGCACGGTGATCACCGTCGCCGCCATCGCCCTGGGCGTCCTCGTGGGCGCCGGCCTCCAGCGGCGCCCGCGGATGAGCCTCGGCGAGCCGGCTCCGGCGTCTCCCCTGCCCGAGCCGGACGACGAGACGCCGGCCGAGAAGCCGCCGGTCTGAGCCCGTTCGGGTGAAGGCCCGGGCTCAGCGGGGCTTCTTCTCCCATTCGAGGGTGACCCGCAGGCTGGCGTTCGCGCTGCTCTGGACGACGAGCGCCGTCAGCCTGCCCGCGTCCAGGCAGAGCTGGCAGCCGAACTCGACCGTCGCGCGGTCCGGAGCCGCCTGGTGGAGCGCCTCGCCGATCTTCCCCGCGAAGGAGGACAGCGCTTCGGTGACGGCGGAGAGGTCGGGCAGGCGGTCGCCGAGCCCTTCGAGTGCGGAGTCGGGGCCGAGGCGGCGCGCCTCCACGAAGAGGGTCGCGTCCCCGACCTCGACCTCGGTGATGTCCGTCATGAGGCTCCCTGAGGTCGGCGGGGCGGGCAGGACGCCAGTATCACCGAGGGGCGCGGGGCCGGTGGTGCCCGCCGAGCCGTCGGCGTGGCGCGGCCGCGGCTCCCGTCCGGGCCGCCCTTCGCGCCTTCGGCGCGGACCCGATCCGCCCGTTCACAGCTGCGGGCGGAGGGCGCCCGCGGCGGGCCCGGCCGCCGCGACGGCGGTGCCGGGGCCGAGGGCGCTGCCCCGCTGCCACTCGGGCCAGCTGAGGTTCCAGTCGCCGAAGCCGTTGTCGAACGGGGTCATGAGCTGCCCGTACCCGTGGACGACGCGGACGAGGTCGCCCTCGCGGACGGTGCCGAACAGCCAGGCGGCGTCCTCGTCGCTCATGCCGGTGCAGCCGTGGCTGACGTTCTCGCTGCCCTGCGCGTCGACGGACCAGGGCGCGGCGTGCAGGTACTCGCCGCTCCATGTCACCCGGGTGGCCCAGCGGACCTTGAGGTCGAAGTAGTCCCGGCTGCCGCGGGCGATGCCGATGGAGTCGCCGCGCATGTGGACGAGCGGCTCCTTGCCGAGGACGACCTTGATGCCGCCCCGGGTGCGGTAGCCGGCCTTGCCGGTGGTGACCGGGAAGGTGCGGAGCAGCTGTCCGTCGCGGAACACCGACATCTTGAGGGCGGAGACGTCGGTGACCGCCTCGATCCGGGCACCGGTGGTGAAGGTCAGCGGGCGCGAGGGGCCGCCCTGGAGTCCGGCGGTGATCCGGGTCCCGGCGAGTCCGCTGTGGGCGCGCACGGTGGCGTGGGTGGGCCAGTAGGTGCGGGGCCGGTAGTGGAGGGTGCGGGGGTCGACCCAGTACCAGGCGCCGTCCACATGGGGTTCGGCGCGTACGTCGAGGGCGCGTTCGACCGCGCGGCGCGCCTCGGGGGCGTCGGCGGGCACGGGGTGGCTGAGCTCGGCCGTGATCGGCTGCCCCACTCCGTAGGTGCCGCCGTCCTTGGGTCCGAACGTCACGGTGAGCCGATCCCCGGCGGGCGCCGCGGGGGCACGGAGTTCCAGGTGGGCGAGGTCGCGCCGGGGGCCGTGGCCACCGGGGCGTTCGACGACGAGGCGGGCCGCGAAGCGGCCTCCGGTGGAGAGCGCCGTCGCGCTGGTCCACCGGGTGCCGTCGGTGCTCCGCGTGCCGGCGACCCTGCGGCCGCGCTGGTCCGTGACGGTGACGTCGGCGAGCACCCCGGGGGTGCGCAGCGTGAGTTCCACCGGGCCCGCCACCCGCGCGTCGAGCGCGACGGGATCCGCGGTGAGGACGGGGCCGCCGCTCAGCGCGATCGTGCGCCGGGGCACGGAGCAGATCCCGCCGGCGGTGACGCAGCCGTCGACGGTGACGACGGCCCCGGGGTCGGGGGCGGAGCGGGGGCCCGGCTCCCGGCCGGGGGGCGCCTGGGCGGCCGTACCGACGAGTACGGCTCCGACCGCCAGGGACAGCGCTCCCCACCCCCGTGTGTATCTGCGTGACGACACGTCGGACACCCTCTGCTTCCGGACGACGATGCCGGCGTTCGGTGCCGACCCGATCATCAGAACGGATCAGAGGAGAAAAATATGATCAAGGTGCCGGGCGTGGCGGGCGAGTGGCGGGTGAGACGACTCGAATGGGTCAGCGGGCGGGCTCGGGGAGCTCCTCGCCGGTCTCCAGGAGGGACTTGAGGCTGGCGATCAGCGCAGGCCACCCCTCGCCGATCAGCGCCTTGATGGTTCCGTCCGGCTCCAGGTCCCCGTGCGTGACGGTGAGTTTGACGATGTCGCCGGAGGGCTCGATCACGAAGGTCACACGGGACCTGCGCTCGGCGGCGAGCCGCGCGTAGACGTCCTCGTCGAGGCGGACGGCCTCCGCCCAGGCGGGGGTGAAGGTGTGCCAGGTGTACGAGAGGAGACGGCCTGGTTCGGCGGCGAGGACGACCTGCTCGGGGTCGACGGTGCGACGCCCTCCCTCGTCCCAGACCATCGGGGATCCGGGGGTCCACTCGGTCTCGAAGGCCACGCCCCAGTACCGCCGGGTGAGCTCCGGGTCGGTGAGCGCCTGCCAGAGCTCGTCCGGGGTCGTCCGGATGTAGGTGGTGTAGACGAACGAGTCGCTGTCCATCGCGCTGCCCCTCGGTTCCGCTCCCCCGCTGCCTGCCCCTCTCCAGCCTAGGCAGGCGCCCGACGGACGTGCCAGCGAAGGGCACCCGTCCGGCCCTCGGGGTGACGTACCGGTTGAATAGGTGCGGAGGAAACTATTCAACATGCTGCTAGCGTATCCGGATGTCGCTCAAGCACGCCGTCCTCGCAGCTCTTCTGGAGGGCGAGGCATCCGGATACGACCTGGCCAAGATCTTCGACGTGTCCGTCGCCAACTTCTGGGCGGCCACCCCGCAGCAGCTCTACCGCGAGCTCGACCGCCTCGACGAGGCCGGGCTGATCACCGCCCGTGTCGTGGAGCAGGAACGGCGCCCCAACAAGCGGATGTTCAGCCTGACGGAACCGGGCCTGCGTGATCTGGCGGCCTACACGTCGACGCCGCCGCGCCCGAGCGCCGTCCGCGACGAGCTGATGGTCCAGGTGCAGGCCTGCGACGAGGGCGACACGGCGGCGGTGCGCGGGTTCGTGGCACGGCGGATGGAGACGGCCCGGGCCAAGCTGGCTCGCTACGATCGGCTGCGGGAGCGGATGCTCGACGGCCGTGACGAGGACGTCTACCTCGCCGAGGCGGAACGGATCGGCCCCTACCTGACGCTGATGCGCGGCCGGTTCTTCGAGGAGGAGAACCTGCGCTGGGGCGAGCGGGCCCTCGCGGTGCTCGACCTCCGCGCCGCCGCGCGGAGTGGGGCGACGGAAGCCGCGGAAGGGGTCGAAGCGGCTCCGCGGGGCTGACCCCGCCCCACCCGGTGGAGCCGTGGCCCCACCCCCGGGTACCCACCGGCACTACCCTGCGGTAACGTCACCGACCGGCCACCGGAGGTGCCGGTGGCGTCGCTGGTACGGATCGGGGACGGGCTTCTGTGAACGTCGGTGACCTCGTCGAGGACTTCAGCCTTCCGGACGAGACGGGCGCGGCGCGCTCCCTCACCGGCCTCCTTTCCGAGGGGCCGGTCGTCCTCTTCTTCTACCCGGCGGCGATGACGCCGGGGTGCACGGCCGAGGCCTGCCACTTCCGCGACCTGGCGGCCGAGTTCCGCGCCGTCGGCGCGCTGCCCGTCGGGATCAGCTCGGACGACGTGGAGCGGCAGCAGGAGTTCGCCGAGCGACACTCCCTGGGCTACCCGCTGCTGTCCGACGTGGACGGTGCCATACGCGAACGGTTCGGCGTGAAGCGCGGCTTCTCGCTCGCCCCGACCAAGCGGGTCACGTTCGTCATCGGCCAGGACCGGCGGGTGCGCGAGGTCGTCCGCAGCGAGCTGCGGATGAGCGTCCACGCGGACCGCGCGCTGGCGGCCCTGCGCCAGGGCTGAGACCGCCTCCGGATCCGAGGGGCTGCTCCGTTCCTCGTGCGCTCCGCGCCGCCCCGGGGCCGCCTCGCCGCCGCACCGCTTCGCGGCGTCCATCCGATCACGCCCCCGGGCGGCCCGCACGTCGGGCCGCCACGAAGTGCGGGGCCGCGAGGGCTGGGTGAGACTCACTCCAACGCCTGGCCTCTCCCGGCCGGGCGGGAACGGAGTGCGCAGGAATGGACGACTACCCCCTCCTCAACGTCTTCTGGACCATGCTGTGGTTCTTCCTCTGGATCATGTGGCTCTTCCTGCTGTTCAAGGTGATCACCGACATCTTCCGCGACGACTCACTCCACGGCTGGGGCAAGGCGGGCTGGCTGATCTTCTGCATCCTGCTGCCCTACCTCGGCGTGCTGGTGTACGTCATCGCGCGCGGCAAGAGCATGGGGCAGCGTGACGTCAAGCAGGCCAGGGAGAGCGAAGCCGCCTTCCAGGACTACATCCGCAAGACGGCGGGGTCGTCGTCCGGCGGCAGTGCCACGGACGAGCTGGCACGGCTGGCCGAGCTGAAGGAGAAGGGCGCCATCACGCCCGAGGAGTTCGACAAGGCGAAGGCCAAGGTCCTGGCCTGACCCGGCGGAAGAAGGGCGGGCAAGAGGTGCGGAAGGAGGCCGGGGAGGCACCGGACGACGGGCTCGCGGGCTCCCTGCTGCGCGAAGTCGCGGCGGAGCCCGGCAGGCTCCCGGAGGCCCTGGCCTCCTTCGCCCTGCGACATCTGGGTCCGGGCGCGGGACCCGCCGTCGAGCGCCTGCGGGCCGCTCACCCCGATGCCGACCCGGCGGCGCTGAGAAGTCTGATCGTGGCGCGCGGACGGCGGCGGGTGACCGCCGAAGGGGCTTTCGTCGGCGGTCCGTTCATCCTGTTCATCCCCTTCGCGTTCTGCGGGGCCCTGCTGTCCCAGGTGCGGACGATCCTCGAACTCGCCGCCGCCGAGGGGCGGGACACGACGGATCCGGAGCGGGCGGCGGAACTGCTGGTCCTCCAGGGCGTGTACGACGACACCGTGACGGCCCGCGCCGCGCTCAGCGTCACGCCGGACGAAGCGGGGCGGCCGGGACGCCGCGGCCTGGGACGCTGGGCCGCGCTGTGGTACGTGGTGATCAGGATGGCGCGGCTCCTCGGACTGATGACACCGGACTCGGGCGCCCCGCGGTGGTTCGTCCGGGTGGCGCAGTACGCGCTGGCGACCGGCGTCTTCCTCGTCGGCCTGGTGGCGCCCCTCGTCTGGCTGCCGTACCTGGCCGTCTCGTACTGGAAGGCCACCACGCGCCTGATGGACCGGGCCACCCTCTTCTACGTCGACGCCGTCGACCTCCGCGTCCCACGCGCCGTCCGGGGCGACCCGGCCATGGGCCTGGCGATGCTGCGCGCCGCCGGCTCCCTGATCGTGGCCGCGATCGCGGTGCTCGTGGTCGTGACCGCGGACCTGCAGATCGCGGGCGGGCGGTGGCCGGTGCTCGGGATCGTGCTGACGTCCAGCTGCCTGATCACCGGCGGCTGGTGGGTGTGGCGGCGGCGGAAGCGGAAGCGCCGGCGCGAACCGACCCCTTAATACGCACCCCGGATACCGGTTTGATACGGTCAGACCGTGAGGCTGACGAAGTTCACCGACCTGGCGCTCCGTGCCGTGATGCGCCTGGCGGTCACCGCACCGGAGGAGTCCGTCACCACCCGCGAGGTGGCGGAGTCGATGGACGTGCCCTACGCCCACATGGCGAAGGTGGTCACCCGGCTCCAGCACCTCGGCGTGGTCGAGGCGCGGCGCGGGCGGGGTGGCGGCCTGGCCCTGACGGAGCTGGGGCGGCGCTCCTCGGTGGGGTGGCTGGCCCGCACCCTGGAGGGCGACGAGGAGGTCGTCGCCTGCGAGGGTGATCCGCCGTGCCCGCTGCGCACCGCATGCCGGCTGCGGGGGGCGCTGCGCCAGGCCCAGGAGGCGTTCTACCGCGCGCTCGATCCGCTGACCGTGGCCGAGCTCGTGACCTCGCCGACCGGTCCGCTACTGCTCACCCTCACTCCACGCCCCACCCCCTGAACCGTGGCACCCCCGGGCACCACTCGACCCCGCACACCTTTTAATACGCAGATCATCTACCAGATTGAGGTTCCCATGCTGTCCGAGCAGGCCGTCCCGGTCGTCCGCGCCACCCTGCCCGCCGTCGGCGGTGCGCTCGACCAGATCACCGAGCGGTTCTACGGGCGTCTCTTCGCCGCCCACCCCGAGCTCCTGCGCGACCTGTTCAACCGGGGCAACCAGGCCAACGGCGAGCAGCGGCAGGCGCTCGCCGGCTCGATAGCCGCCTTCGCCGTCGCCCTGCTGGAGAACCCCGACAGCCGACCCGACGCCATGCTGGCGCGGATCGCCCACAAGCACGCCTCGCTCGGCGTGACCTCCGAGCAGTACAAGGTCGTGCACGAGCACCTCTTCGCCGCGATCGTCGAGGTGCTCGGCGAGGCCGTCACCCCGGAGGTCGCCCAGGCCTGGGACGAGGTGTACTGGCTGATGGCGAACGCGCTCATCGCGGTGGAGGCCCGCCTCTACCAGGAGTCGGGCGTGCCCGAGGGCGAGGTCTGGCGGACGATGGAGATCGCCGAGCGCCACGAGGAGACGGCCGACACGGTGTCCTTCACCCTGCGGCACACCGACGGCACCCCCACGGCCTCGTTCCGGCCCGGCCAGTACGTGAGCGTCCGCGTCGCGCTCCCCGACGGCGCCCGGCAGATCCGCCAGTACAGCCTGTCCGCCGCGCCGGGGCGCCCGCAGTGGCGGATCACCGTCAAGCGGGTCGACGGCGACCCGGCGGGCGAGGTCTCCTCCTGGCTGCACGCCCACACCCGCGCCGGTGACACCGTGGAGGTGTCGGCCCCGTTCGGCGACCTCGTGCTGCCGGAGGACCAGAGGCCGCTGCTGCTCGCCTCCGCCGGCATCGGCAGCACCCCGATGCTGGCGATGCTCGGCCACCTCGCGACCACCGGTTCGACCCGCCCGGTCACGGTCGTGCACGCCGACCGCTCCCCCGCGTCCCACGCGCACGCCGACGAGCTGCGGCGCCTGGTCGACGCGCTCCCCCAGGGCACGCTGCACCTCTGGTACGAGGAGCCGGGCGACTCCGGCGCCCACGCGGGCCGCGCGGACGTCACGACGCTCGACCTGCAGGCCGGCACGACCGCGTACCTGTGCGGGCCGCTGCCCTTCCTGCGCGCGGTGCGCGGCGACCTCGTCGGCGGCGGCACCCCCGCGGCCGACATCCACTACGAGGTCTTCGGCCCCGACCTGTGGCTCGGCGCCGAAAGCTGACCTCACCACACCGCAGGACCTTCGATCCCTGTGCGCCATAGCGCTTCCGCTGCGGATACTGCATAGTGAGGCCCGAATCGGCCTCGTAATCAGCGGGTCCGCAGCGAATGGACGGAAGCGATGGGATCGTTCGGATCAGCAGTCGGCGGCACGGGGCGGCCGGTGCGGGGGATCGCCCTCGACATCGGCAGCTCCCGCACCCGCGCCTGGGCACCGGGCGCGGGCGTCTTCGCGGACGTGCCGAGCGGTCCGATGCGGCGCGGCCGTGCCACCGACACCGCGTCCCAGCTCCGACTGCTGCGCCGGCTGACCGCTTCGGCCCCGGGCGACAACGCGCACGACACCGTGGTGATGCTCACCCACCCGGTCCTCGCCGGTCCCGAGGAGCGGGAAGCGGCTCGCCGCATGGCGGACGACCTCGGAGCCGTACGCGTGATCGCCGTGGACAGCGCCCGTGCCGCGGCGGCCTACGCGGCACCGCCCGGCGGCGGCCCGCTCCTCGTCGTCGACCTGGGCGCCCAGCTGACCGAGGTCACCCTCGTGGTGGACGGCCTGGTCCAGGACGCACGGCTCGCCGAAGTGGGGGTCGACGACGTGCCGGAGTCCGGCCGCGTACCGGACGAGATCGCCGGCACGGCCGCCGACATGGTGAGCGATCTGTGGCGGCACGACGGCACCGGCGCGGTCCGCGGGGCGCTGCGTCGCGGCGTCCTGGTGACCGGAGGCGGCGCCCTCCGCCTGGACGTGACCGCGCACCTGGCCCACCTCCTCCGGGCCCGCCTCCGGCTGGCGAACGACCCGGCGACCAGTGCCGTGCGCGGCGCCGGCCTGATGCTCACCTCCGTCCTCCGCCATCCGACGGGCCTCCTCGCCAGGAGCTGACCCCTCCGGCAAGCCCTTCGCGGCACGGGCCCGGACAGGCACGGGGCTCCGCCCCCGTCCGGGCCCGTTCGGTGGGGTCAGCAGCCGGTCAGCAGCCGGCCGACCAGATGTGGGAGTCTCCGCGGTCGTTGGCCGCGCCGTTGTACCCGACCTCCTGCCCGGGGGCGAGACAGACGGTCATGCTGCCGCCCTGCCACGCGCTGTCGTAGACCTTGACGTGGTCCTTGATTCCGGGGCCCGAGATGCCGTGGTTGGCCCACGAGGAGTCGGTGTCGGAGATCCAGCCCTCCCACCAGCCGTCGTCTCCGCTCCAGTTGGCGCGCTGGCCGCCGAAGTTCGCCTCCTGCCAGACGCAGAACTCTCCGCTGGGGCATTCGGCCGCCCCGGCGGAGCCGGCGAGGGCGAGGCCGGCGGTGGTGGCCAGGAGCGCGGCGGCGCCGAGGGCGAGAAGTCGCTTCACGAGAGGTGGGGCCTTCCTACGGGTGATCCGGACGTGGGCAGTTCGGCTGCCCGATGCAGTGCGCGGTCGCGCAACTGCCGGTATGCGGTGAGTTCGTCCCGGTGCAAGGTGCGCAGCTCGACCAGCTCGGCGGCCTCCAGCCGCTTCCGCACCTCGTCGAGTCCGCTCTCGCGGCCGCAGCGGGCGGCGACGGCCGGGTCGGGACGGTCGGGCCGGGGACGGTCGGTCGGAGTCGCGCACCGGGTCCAGCGGGCGAGCGCCGCGCGGTGGTCGGGGTCGGTGCGCATACGGGCCTGGGCCTCGGCGCGGAGGTTGTCGACGGTGACCTGGGCCCGGAACCAGCGCCGCTGGTCGCCGTAGAGCCGCTCCTTCGCAGCGGCGAGGCAGCCGTCCTCGTGGGCGGTGACGGTGGCGCCCGTGGCGAGGGTGACGGAGAGTTCGCGCGGGCCGGCGCCGAAGAGCGCCGCTCGCAGCACTCGGTCCTCGTCCGGCGCGCGGGGCCTGGCCGACAGGCTGATCCCCTGGCCGCGCAGGCAGTCGACGGCGAGGCGGTGCTCCGCGGACCTGAGCAGCTCGTCCTGCGCGGCCCGGGTGACCGGCACCCCCGGGGGCCCCGCCCCTCCCGGCCCGACGACGGTGCACCCCGCCCCCGAGAGCATCAGTGAGGCTGCGGCGGTGACCACGGCGCGGCGGGCGCGGCCGACGGTGCGAAGCATGGTGTCCCCCTTCGATCGTCCCTGGTCGGAGCGGCCTGAGGGTGATCGTCAGGCGGCTCGGGGGATCACTGCCCGGCGGATCGGCCACCATGCCGAGGGTCACTCGAACGAGTCGAACGCGCCGGGGTGCGCGCCCTCAGGGCGCCGTCAAAGTGCCGTGCACACGGTGTCCGGGAACGACAAAGCCCCGGTTGGACGGGGGATTCCAACCGGGGCCGATCGCCGTGACGACGAAGAGCGGTCACCTCCGGGGGGGACCTTGGGGACCGGGCCCCTTCGCAGTCACATATGTATGAACGGTAGACCTCTCCCGAATGTTCCGAGAGGTCCCCGGTGGGCGATGTGAGTCACCTCACCCCGTTTCGGCAGGTGCTCTCAGTCCCGCTCGGGGCGGTAGACGGCGCCCGGCTCGGCCTTCCCGGGGGCGAGGAGCTCCGGCACCGTCACGAAGGTGAAGCCGCGCAGCTTGAGCTCGTCGATGATCGAGGGGACGGCCGGGACCGTCCCGTCGTATATGTCGTGGAGGAGGATGATCCCGTCTCCGTGCGCCTGCTCGAGGACACGCTTCCGTATGAGGGCCGAGTCGGTGGTGGAGTAGTCCTTGGCCGTGATGCTCCAGAGGACCTGCGCGAGCCCGAGCTCCCGGCTGACCTCGGACACCGTGTCGTCGGTCCTGCCCTGCGGCGGGCGCATGAGGGTGGGCTTGCGGCCGGTGAGCTTCTCGACGGCGTCCTGGGTGCGCGACAGCTCGTCGCGCACCTCGGCGGCGTCGAGGTCGGTCAGGATCCGGTGGCTCCAGGTGTGGTTGGCGACCTCGTGGCCCTCGTCCGCGATCCGCTTGACCACCTCGGGGTAGCGGTTGACGTGCTTGCTGCCGAGAAGGAAGAAGGTGGCCGGGACCTGCTTCTGCTTGAGGACGTCGAGGAGCCTGGGGGTGTCCTCGCCCGGCCCCGCATCGAAGGTGAGCGCGATGCACTTCACCTTGGCGCAGTCGACGCGACGGGGTGTCGAACCCGCCTTGTCGTCCGTTCCCGCCTCGCCCCGGGCGTCCTGCGGCGTGACCGTGTCGACTCCGCAGGCACCGAGCGTCAGCATCAGCGCCGCGGCGGCGAGCAGGGCGGTGGCCGTTCCCCCGCGTCGGCCCGTCCTGGATCGGAACATGGTGGATCCCGCTTTCCCCGTAGTGGCTTCGGTACAGCCGCGACAACCGCCTGGTCAAAACGGTGATCATGACCGCCGCGAACTCTACACACGGTGTATACCGAGGCCATCGGCGGGGTCAGCCGAGTGAGCCCATGGGCACGAAGGCCCATGGGCGAACGAAGGAACGGGAAAGCGGGAGAACGGGGCAAGGCAGCAAGGGGCAAGGGAACGGCGGGAGAACGGACGACCGGGCGAACCGGCACACGGGCACACCGGCACACGGGCACACCGGCACACGGGCACACCGACACGCGGGCACACGGGCACACGGGCACACGGGCACACGGGCACACGTGAACCCCGGGCGGGGCCCGTCCGCTCCGTCCGGGGTGTCAGTGCCGCCGGCTCAGCGGGAGGCGAGCAGCAGGCGGGCCTCGGTCTCCTGGTCGCCGGAGACGGCCTGCGAGGACTGGATGTCGAAGCCCGTGGCGAGGACCTTCTGGACCTCGTCGACGGCGCGGTACCCACCGGTGAGGGTGGCGCCGACCAGGGCGGTCAGATGGGTGGGAGCCACCTCCTGGTGCCGCCCGCCGGCCGTGTCGAAGGTGGCCGTCCAGACGGTGGGCGCGGGTCCCGTGGCCGTCTGCGGATTCGGGGTGGCCGTGTCCTCCAGCTCATAGACGCTGTCGAGGACGTCGAAGACGGTCTGGGCGTCCTCCCGGCTGCAGTCGCACAGCTGCACGGTGACGTCGGTGTCGATGTGCAAGTCGTACACGTCGCTCATCTCCTCGCGGCCCGCCGGTCGCTCGTGGTGCCACGTGGTCGTCGTACGCGGGCGCTCGTCGTGCCACGTCTCCAGCATCCCTCGCGGGACGCCGTCCCGCGAGGGACGCCCCGCTCCCCTCAGCCCCGGCCGGTGATCGTGTCGACGGTGTCGGCCTCGGCGGCCGGCTTGTCGGGCCGGTGGCGTACGACGCGGGCGAAGCGGAGGGTGACGCCGGCCGGGTAGCGGGGCGATCGCTGGAGGCCGTCGTAGGCGATCTCCACGACGAGTTCGGGCCGCACCCGCACCGTGAACCCGTCGTCCGACTCGGCGAGTCCGCCGAGGTGCTCGGTCTGCCAGCGCAGCATCTCGTCGGTGAGTCCCTTGAACGTCTTGCCGAGCATGACGAACCCGCCTCCGGCGGTGCGCGCGCCGAGGTGGAGGTTCGACAGCAGCCCGGTCCTGCGCCCGTGGCCGCGCTCGACGGCCAGGACGACGAGGTCGACCGTGTGGACGGGCTTCACCTTCAGCCACGTACGTCCCCGGCGGCCCGCCGCATAGGGCGCCTCCAGCGCCTTCACGAGGACGCCTTCGTGTCCGCGTGCCAGTGTGTCGGCGAAGAACCTCTCAACCGCCTCGATCTGCCCCGGGTCGGCCGGGTCGGTGACGACGGTGCGGCGGACCCGGTGGGACTCGGGGAGCAGCCGGGCGAGGACCTCGTGCCGTTCCCGACCGGGGCGGTCGATCAGGCCTTCGCCGTCCACCGCGAGGACGTCGAAGAAGACGGGTGTCAGCGGGACCGCGGCGTGCGCGCCGGCCACGTCCGTCCGGGAGCCGACTCGGGAGGCGGTGATCTGGAAGGGGACGGGGCGCCCGGTGTCCGGGTCGAGCGCGATGACCTCGCCGTCCAGGATGAAGCCGTCCGCCGGCACGGCCCTGGCGGTCGCGACGACCTCGGGGAGGCGGTCGGTGATGTCGTCGAGCGAGCGGGTGTGGACGCGGACGTCGTCGCCGAGTCGGTGGACCTGGATGCGGAAGCCGTCGAGTTTCTCCTCCACGGCGGACGGCCCCAGGGCCGCGACCGCCTCGCTCACCGAGCCCGCCGCGTGGGCGAGCATGGGCTGCACGGGCCCTCCGACCCGCAGCGTGAACCGGTCGAGGGCGGCAGCCCCCTCGGCGAGCACCGCCTGGGCGACCGGCGGCAGCGACCCTTCGAGCATCACCGCGCGCCGCAGCTCGGCGGCGGGCACGGTGGCCGCCCTGGCGACGCCTTCCAGCGCGATGGCGTCCAGGGCCCCCTGCCGCACCTCCCCGATGAGCAGCCGCACCAGGAGCTCCTGTTCGCCGCGGGTGGCGGCGGCGAACAGCGCGTGGACGAGCCGGGCCCGCTCGGCCCTGGACCCGGCACCGGAGACGGCGGCCAGTTCCGTCATCGCGGCGTCCACCCGGTCGAGGGTGAGTCCGGCCCGCTCGGCGGGCGGAACCGCCGGCGGGACGACGTCCTTGAGCACGCTCCAGCCGACGCCGATGCGCCCCTGCGGGAGCCGGCCCGACAGGTACGCGATGACGAGCGGGCTCTCGTCCGGCCCGGCCTCCGCGAACAGTTCGGCGAGCAGCCCGATCTTGCGGGACCGCGCCGAGGCCGCGGCGACCTCCCGGGACACCTCCGCGACTTGGGCCAGCAGCATGGGCTCATCCTCCCCACGCCCCGCCCCGGCCGCACCCCGGCCGGCCGACTCAGGGCCAGTCCACCGCCCGCTTCCCCCGGCGGTTCCGCCCGCCGTCGACTCCCCTCCTCCGGCGCAGCCGATCGAGAAGCCGCGTCCGCGCCGGACGACCCGGCGGCCGGTCGGGCGACGGCGCAAACGGCTCCGGCGGCGAGCCGTGCTGAGGTACCGGCGGCGCGACGGTGGGCGGTGCCGGAGGAAGGGGCGGCACCGCCGGCATCCTCGTGGCGTCCCCGGGATCCGCCCTCCGCGCCCGCCGGACCACGAGGCCGGGCGTGAGGGCACGGGTCCACTCGTCGGCCGGAGCTGTCGTCGGCTCCCCGAACTCGGTCTCGGCCGAACTCAGGGCCGAACTCCGGGCCGGTGCCGGAGCCGAGCCCGAGGCTGAGGCTGAGTCCGGGGCCGGAGCCGGGGCTGATGCCGATGCCGATGCCGGGATCGAAGCAGGGTCCGAGACGGCGACCGGGGTCAGGGCTGTGACCTGATCCAGAGCCTTGACCGGAGCCCAAGCAGGTTCCGAAGCAGCGACCGAACCCGACGTCGCCACGGGACTCGGAGCCACGGTGGCGGCGGTCACTGTGGTCATCGCGATGCCGCCGATGACGCCACTGACGCCGGTGACACCAGTAACAGCGCCGGAGGTCTCGGGGGAATCGCCGGGATACGGGGCCGACCGGCGGGCGCGTGCTTCGTCCAGGGCCAGGGCCAGGCTCATCCGGTGCCAGAGGATCTCGTCGGGCTCGTCCGCGCGCGTGAGCCGCTCGGCGATGTCGTGCGCGGCGGCGGCCACGGGCATCCCGGACGGCGGTGGCGGTCGCAGCCGGTCCAGGTGGGCGCGCTCGTAGGGGTCGTCGACGACTTCGGCCAGCTGGACGGGGTCGAGGAGGGACGCGATGGCGGCGGCGCGGGCCCACGGGTCGTCCGTGGCGCGGAGCAGGAGGCCGATCCGGCGGGAACGCCAGTTCCTGGGCCGCCGGTCCTCGTGCGCGGCGAGGCGTTCGCGGAGGTCGAGCGGAAGTCGTCCGGCGAGCAGGGCCGGACATCGGCGGCCGAAGTCGGTGACCTCCTCGGCGAGGTACGTCCAGACCACCGCGCGGTAGCGGTTCAGGGTGAACCGCACGGGGCTGAGGTACCCCGTGCGAGCCAGCCTGGTGAAGCGCTCCGGGGTGATCGACAGGAGGTCGGCCGCCTCCCCGGTGCCGACCGTGCGCACGCGGTCGCGCAGGCCGGCGGGGAAGTCGGGCGCTGCCCTGAGGCGGTCGAGCTCGCACCGCTCGACACGCCTCCGTCCGCCCTCGCCCGTCGGCACCGTCCTCACCAGCCCGAGCTGGACCGCGAGCCGGAACTCGTCGCGCCTCAGTTCCAGTTCCTGTGCGGCCCGCGCCGGTGCGACCGTGCGCGTTCCTTCGTCCACCGTCATCGTGTGGCCCTCCCCCGTGCGTCGCTGTTCTCTCGCGTGTCGCGGATCCCTCGGACCCACAACGAGAAAGTAACGCAGAGTGACGACACTCGCACGACCTGTGGACAACTCCTGTGGACGACCCTCTGCGGGCACCACCCGGTGGACCACCACCCCACGGAGAGCGTCCTACGGTCGACCGCCCTCGGACGGTGCCGGACCGGGTGGAGTACCGAGTACCGGTCTTCGCAGCCCCGGTGTCAGAGCGCGTCGCCCGGCAGGCCGGGCTGTCGGGCGGCCACGCCGAGGTGCTCGCCGACGCGGTTGACCAGCAGGGTCATCTCGTAGGCCACCTGACCGACGTCCGCCTCCGCCGCGCTCAGGACGCACAGGCAGCTGCCCTCGCCCGCCGCCGTCACGAAGAGCAGCGCTTCGTCGAACTCGACCATCGTCTGCCGGGCCCGGCCCGCCCTGAAGTGCCGGCCCGAGCCCCGGGCGAGGCTGTGCAGGCCGGAGGAGACGGCCGCCAGGTGCTCGGCGTCCTCTCGCACGAGCCCACTGCTCGCACCGGTCACCAGACCGTCGTTGGACAGCACCAGCGCGTGCCGTATGTACCCGACCCGCTGGGTCAGGTCGTCGAGGAGCCAGTCCAGGCCCTTGTCCAATGCCATCGGTGTTCCTCCCCCTGGGTGGTGCGTCCCCCGTCGACCCGGATTCCCGTGGTCCCCGCGCCGCCGTGGTCCGCCGTATCGCCGCAAGCCTTACGCACTGTCGTGAACAGGGCAAGCACCCACCGCCCCCGCGCGTACCGGAGGGGCGTGCGGCCGGGGTCAGCCGACGGTGTCCAGGAGTCGCGCGGTGTGCATCCGGCCCGCGTACTCGACGAGCCGGATGAGCACTTCCTTGCCGGAGTCGCGGTCGCGGGCGTCGCACAGGACGACGGGGGTGCCGCGGTCGAGGTCGAGGGCGTGGGAGACGTCGGCCGCGCCGTACGTACGCGCGCCCGTGAAGCAGTTGACGGCGACGACGAAGGGGATTTTCCGGTGCTCGAAGTAGTCGACCGCCGGGAAGCAGTCCTCCAGGCGGCGGGTGTCGGCGAGGACGACGGCTCCCAGGGCGCCCTGGGAGAGTTCGTCCCAGAGGAACCAGAACCGGTCCTGTCCCGGCGTCCCGAAGAGGTAGAGGGAGAGTCCGGAGCGGATCGTGATGCGGCCGAAGTCCATGGCGACGGTCGTGGTGGTCTTCTGGTCGACGCCCCCGGTGTCGTCGACCGTCTGGCCGGCGCGGCTGAGCTGTTCCTCGGTGCGCAGGGGCCGTATCTCGCTGACCGCGCCGACGAGTGTCGTCTTGCCCACGCCGAATCCGCCGGCGACGAGGATCTTCAGGGCGAGGGCGGAGGTGTCCGCCTCGTCGCCCGCGCCGGTTCTTTCAGAGCGCTCGTAGGCCATCGATTACTTCCCTCAGGATTCTTTCGTCAGGGAGCTGTGCGGGCGGTACGGGCCTGCTGACGCGTACGAAGCCCGATTCGAGGAGGTCGCCGAGGAGGACCCGGACGACGCCGACGGGGAGGTCGGCGTCGGCGGCGAGTTCGGCCACCGACTGGGTCTCGGCCCGGCAGAGGGCGAGCAGGGACCGGTGCTCGGGCCCGAGGAGGGTCTCGTCCGCCGGTCCCGGCGGGTCGTCGTCCACGACGACGAGGGCGATGAGGTCGAACCGTACGTTGCTGGGCCCCGGCTTGGTGCGGCCGCCGGTCATCGCGTACGGGCGGACGAGTGGTCCGGCGTCGGCGTCGTACCACTGACTGCCCGGCACCGAGGGGCCGCCGGTGCTGTCCTCGTTCATGGGTTTCTCCGGGTCAGCCGGCGGCCGGCGGTGTCATCGTGAGCCGCGGCGGGGTGTGCAGGTGCTCGCCGACGCGTTTGACCAGGCGGGCCATCTCGTACGCGATGAGGCCGATGTCGGCGTTCGCGGAGCTCAGGACGGCGAGGCAGGAGCCGTCCCCCGCGGCGGCGACGAAGAGGAAGCCGTCGTCCATCTCGACCATCGTCTGGCGGACCCCGCCGGTGTGGAACTGGCGGCCCGCGCCCTTCGCGAGGCTGTGGAAGCCGGAGGCGATGGCGGCCAGGTGCTCGGCGTCCTCGCGGCTGAGCCCGCTGGACGCGCCGACGGCGAGGCCGTCGTTGGAGAGCACCACGGTGTGGCGGACCTCGCGGACCCGCATGCCGAGGTCGTCGAGCAACCAGTCGAGCTCGCCGGAGCGGTGGTGGGAGATCCTCTCGTGGTCGATCATGCGTCGTCTCCTTCGGTGCGGGGATCGTCGAGGGGTGCCGTGCCGTGGCCGTGGCCGAGGTGGTGAACGGTGCCGAAGTCGGTGCTCAGGGACGGTCCCTGGGGCGGATCCTGAGCCCGAGTCCGAGAAGGATTCCGGGACGGGTCCGGGTGGGGGCCCGCGGTTTGGCCCGGGTACGCGCGCGGGGACGGGCTCGTGTGCGGGCCGGCTTGCTGCCCCGGCGTCGTCCGGGGATCCGTGCCGGGGCCGGTGGCGGATCCGGTGCCGGGATCTCCGCCGATGCCGGTTCCGAGGGGGCGGCGGCTGCCGGGCGCGGCGCCGCCGCCCCGCTGCCATCCGTCCTGGTAGGCCGCCATCCGGTCCCTGACCCGTTCCGGCGTCCGGGGGTCCGCCGCGGCGGCCGGGACGGCGACGGGCTCCGGGGCGGGCGCCTCGCGCAGCTGCGGGACGAGGCTCGCCTGGCGTACCCGGCGGGGCAGTCCGGCCCCGGGTTCGTCGTGGCCTTCGGGTCCGGCGGGACCGGCGGGCGCGCCGGGCGGGCGCTCCCCCGGCGACGGCGGTACGGCGGCGCCCCGCGGGCGCAGCGCGGTGACCTCGGCGGGCGGGTTCCCGGTGTCGGGTCCCGCGGCCAGCGCGGGCACGGCGGTCGGGCGCGGCAACGGCTGCGGGCGGGGCGAAGGCACGGCCGGTGGCGGGGACGACGTCCGGGAAGGCCGGGATCCGTCCGCTCCGGGGGGCGTGCTTCCGGGCCGTGCACCGGTCGGTGGCCGCGGGTCGCTCCGGCGCGGTGCCACGACGGGACCCACAGGGGGGCCGACGGGCCGCATCGGGGCACCCTTCTCGAGCGCGGGGGCGGCCGGGGTGGGCGGCCCGGCCTGCTCCGGCGTACGCGGTCCCGGCGGCCGGCCGAAGCGGCGGGCCTCGGCGCGCTGTGCCTCGTCGTGTTCCCGCGCGGCGCGCGCGCTGTCCTTCCGCGGGTCACCGGCGGCCCGGTCCGCCGCGCCGGAGCCCGGCGTCCGCGGGTCGGCGGCGTGCGCGCCCCGGGTGTGCGGGCCGTCGGGGCCCGGGCCGGTCGCGGGTGTGCCGCGGCCGGGCGGGAGTGCGCCCTGGAGCAGGTCTGTGGGGAGCAGGACGACGGCCGTGGTGCCGCCGTACGGGGAGGTCCGGAGGTGGACCTTGATGTCGTGGCGGGCGGAGAGCCTGCTGACGACGAAGAGGCCGAGGCGGTCGCTGTCGAAGAGGTCGAGCGCCTCGGACCGGGCGATGCGGTCGTTGGCCTCGGCGAGGGTCTCCTTGCCCATGCCGAGCCCCCGGTCCTCGATCTCCAGGGCGTATCCGTTGCCGACGGGCTCGCCGCTGACGCGCACCTTGGTGTGGGGCGGGGAGAACTGCGCGGCGTTCTCGATGAGTTCGGCCAGGAGGTGGGTGAGGTCGGCGACGGCACCGCCGACGACGGCCGTCTCGGGCAGTCTGCGCACCTCCACGCGCGCGTAGTCCTCGATTTCGGAGACGGCGGCCCGGACGACGTTGGTCAGGGGAACGGGCATGCGCCAGGCCCGGCCAGGTGCGGCGCCGGAGAGGATGATCAGGCTCTCGGCGTGGCGCCGCATGCGGGTGGTGAGGTGGTCGAGGCGGAAGAGGTCCCCGAGCTCGTTGGGGTCGTCGGCGCGCCGCTCCATGCTGTCCAGGAGGTTGAGCTGGCGGTGGACGAGGACCTGGCTGCGGCGGGCGAGGTTGACGAAGACGCCCGAGATGCCGCTGGCGAGTTCGGCGCGTTCGACGGCGGCGGACAGCGCCGCGCGGTGGACGGTGGTGAGGGCCTCGCCGACCTGGCCGATCTCGTCCTGGGAGACGGGCCCCGGCGGGGCCTCCGCCTGGACGTCGATCTCCTCGCCCGCGCGCAGCCGGCGCATGGCGGAGGGGAGTTTGCGCCGGGCGATGCCGAGGGCGGTGTTGCGGAGGCTCACGAGCTCGACGACGAGGCCTCGGCCGATCCGGACGGAGATGACGAGGGAGGCGGCGACGGCGGCGAGGCCGAGGACGACGGCGGCGCCACCGGCGCTGAGGGCGCCGCCGCCGAACGGGTCGGCACGGTCGGCCGCCGCGGTGCGGGCGTCGGTCTCGATCGCGGTGAGTCCACGGCGTACGGCGACGAGGGTGTCGTCCCAGTCGGCCGAGGTGACCGCCTGGGCCGCGGGGCGGCCGGGGCTCGCGGCGGCGACGCGGTCCTCGGCCCGCGTCAGCCGGGCGTGGTCGCCGCCGCCGGCGAGCGCGGCCCAGTCGGCGCGGGCGTCGGCGGGCAGGTCGGCGGTGGCCGAGGCGATGAGGGTGCGCCGGATGTCGACGGCGCCGGAGAAGGCACGGAGCCTGTCGTCGGTGAGCAGGCCGGTGAGATGGGCGGAGGTGAGGAGGGCGTCCTCGCGCGAGAGCATCTCGCCGGCCGTGCCGAATTCGAGGAGTACGCGCGCGTCGGACCCCTGCCCGCCGTCCTGGATGCCGGCGAGGGCGCCGCCGACGGCGAAGGCCGCGGAGACGGCACGGGTGTACTCCTCGTACACCTGGTCCCAGTCGGCCCGGCCCTCGGTCGCCGCGGTGCGGAGCTTGGCGAGCCCCTCGACCCTGCCGACGAAGGCGCCGACCCGGCCCGCGACCTCGTCGGGCAGGTCCCCGGTGTCGCCGACGGTGTGGGTGTCGTCCAGGCGGAGCCGGTCCACGGCCTCGTCCGTGCGGCGGATCCGGTCCTTGAGCTCGGCGGCCCTGGCGGCGCCGGGTGCCGCGACCTGTCGTACGGCGGCGCGCCGTTCGTCCTGGAGGGCGGCGAGGGCGGCGGACACGGGCTCGCGGATCTCGGCGTCGACGCGCTGGAGGCGGCGGAGTTCGACGACGTCCTGAGCGGTGGTGACGGTGGCGAATCCCCACAGGGCGAGGAGCGAGACGACCGGGACCATCAGGAGCGACACGATCTTGGCGCGGACCGTGCGGGGGCGCAGGCCGTGGCGCACGTGCCGACCCTCGGCACCGTGCGGGCCGGGCGCGCCGGAGAGGCCCCCGAAGGCGGCATTCGCGGAGGCCCGGCTCCCTGGAGCGCGGCTCGCTGAGGCGGGGCCCGCGGCGGAGTCGGAACGCGGGTCGCCCTGCGGCCCGGCCGGGTCGGCGTGCCGGGCGGAGGGCCTGGCAGGCGTCTCGGTGGAGGGTCCCTCGGCGGGCGTGCGGCCCGTGGTCGCGGCGGCGTCCGGGGTGTGCGGCTCCGGCTCGTCGGCGGGCGGCCCGGCGTGTGCGCGCCGCCCGCGTGCGGCGGCCTGAGGCGGTGTGGCCTCGGCGCCCTTGGTCTTGCGGGGAGTTCGCATGGCCTCCTCGTTCCGGCTGCTTCGTGCTCTGGTGCGGTGGGTCGTGCGCGGTGGTGGTGCGGGGTGGGAGGTGGGGTCGGTCGTGGGTGCGGCACCGGCTGTGGGGGCCGGTTCGGTCGTGGGTGCCGGCCGACTCGTGGAGGTCCGGGGGGATCGGTCGTGGGTGCGGGGCCAGTTCGTGGGCGTGAGGTCAGTTCGTCGTGGTCCGGGCGGCGGGTTCGGCGGTGCGGAAACCGGGCGGTGCGACGTCCACGGCGCGCTCGTCCGGTTCGGTCAGGCGCCCGGCGGAGGCGTACGCGGCGCGCTCCCTGGCCGTCGGGGACAGGGCCACGAAGGCGGAGGTGATGAAGAGGTACGAGCCGAGGCCGACGGCGAGCGGGAAGACGAACTGCATGACCGTGGCCCCGGAGAGGACCTGGGCGGAGGGGACGACCTCGACGCCCACCGCGAGCATCCCGGTGTAGTGCATGCTGCTGACGGCCGCGCCCATCACGAGCGAGGCGACGGCGACCGCGGCGGGCGCGTGGATGTTGAGGGCCGCCCACAGCGCCGCGGTGGCGGCGACGACCGCGATCAGGACCGAGAGGGCGACGAGGACGGGGTCGTACGTGACCCGGCCGTGGAGCCGGAGGGCGGCCATGCCCATGTAGTGCATGCTCGCCACGCCGATGCCCGTGGTCAGTCCGCCGATCAGGAGCGAGCGGACCCGGTCCCGTCCGTAGCCGACGGCGAACACCCCGACGCCGACGACGGCCATCGCGATGACGAGGCTGAGGATGGTGAGCGGCACGTCGTACCGGATGTCGGTGCCGGTGACGCCGAAGCCGAGCATCGCGACGAAGTGCATCGTCCAGATGCCGGTGCCGATCGCGGAGGCGGCGGTGAGCAGCCAGTTCCGCCGTGACCGTCCGGTCGCGTCGAGCGCCCGTACGGTGCAGCGCAGCCCGAGGGCGGCGCCGATGCAGGCCATCGCGTACGACAGCACGGGTGTCAGCCAGCCGAAGGTGGCGTGGTCCAGGTGTCCCATGGCTCCGGGACGCTAGTGCGCAACGGGGGGCGCACCAGGGGCGCATTTCGAAAGCTGATGGAATATGACAGAGAGATGGTCCCGAACGATCACGCCGAGCTCGAACGTGGACACAGAACGTTCACCCCTCCGAGTGCGCGATCATGAGCGCATGAGCGATGACCCCACACACGTACGAGAGTTCTTCGGCGCCCGGGCCGCCGACTGGGACAGCCGGTTCCCGGACGACGGACCCGCGTACGCCGCCGCCGTCGGAGAGCTGGTCCTGCGCCCCGGGGACGCCGTGCTCGACGCCGGCTGCGGGACCGGCCGGGCCCTCCCGCCGCTCCGTGCCGCCGTCGGCCCCACCGGCACCGTACTGGGCGCCGACCTCACCCCGGAAATGCTCGAGCAGGCCGTCCTGGCCGGTCGCGGCGGCCGGAACGTCGTGAGCGACGGGGACGGGAACGGCGGTGCGGACGGGACCGCGGCCCTGCTGCTCGCGGACGTCGGCCGGCTCCCGGTGCGCGACGGCGCCCTGGACGCCGTGTTCGGCGCGGGACTCGTCTCCCACCTGGCCGACCCGGTCGCCGACCTGCGCGAACTGGCCCGCGTCGTCCGTCCCGGCGGCCGACTGGCGCTCTTCCACCCGATCGGCCGAGCCGCCCTCGCGGCCCGTCACGGCCGGCAGATCACACCGGACGACCTCCGCGCCGAGCCCCGGCTGCGCCCGGTGCTCGCCGAAGCCGGCTGGCGGCTCGTCAGCTACGTCGACGAGGACACGCGCTACCTGGCCCTGGCCGTACGCGAGGCCTGAGCCGCCCGTCCCCGAGTGACCTTCCCGGCTCCGGCGCCGCTCCTGGATCGCGGGTGCCAACGCGCCCTTCTGTCACGGCACTTCACTGTCTACCGTGGACATGCCGGGCAGTCGTGCCCGGGAGAGGCGGCGGGCCGTGGCACGAGTACCGGAAAGACTGCGCAGACTCCTCCCCTCCGCACGGCGGGCCCCCTCGGCCGCCGCGCCGGCGCCGCCGCGCGCCCGGCAGGGGCACAACCTGTTCGAAGCGGCGGCCGTGTACGTGGCGGCGTGCGCCGAGGACGACCCGGCCCGCGCGGAGGAGGCCGCGAGCTGGGTCTCGCCCGGCATGCTCACCTTCGGCGTCAACGAGCTGGCCTGCCGGGCCGTCCTCACCCTCGCGCGGGAGCGGAACGAGACACCGGGCGCCGTGGCCCGTTCCCTGCTCGGCCTGCGTGCGGAGGCGCCGCACCGGCCTGTGGGAGACGCCTGACCGGCGGGACCCCAGGGGGCGAGGTTCCATGGCGGAGCCCTCGACGCGCGGGTTACTCACTGGTTAAGGTGCGCCGACGACCGGATGGGGAGGCTGCCGTGGCTGGGACGGACCCGATCGCCGAGGCAGGGGCCGAGGGCGACGCGGACGCGTTGTTCGTGCTGACCGCGGCACTGCTGACGCCCGAGCGCTTCCTGAGCGTGCTCGGGGACGACTACCCGGCGGCCTGCGCCGCGCTGGGGCTCCAACCGTACGCGGAGGGGTACGGGCTCGTGTTCGGCCAGGACGGGCTCGGCGCGCGGTGGACGGTGGTCGTCGACGACGTGTCGCTCGTCGCCGTCGCCATCTCCTCCTGGGACTGCGGCATGGCGTACGACCTGTCGCCCGACGAGCGTTCGGTGGTGACCGGCCTGCCGGGCTGGCCGCTCGACCTGGCCAGCCGCGCCCCCGGCGTGCCGGCCCCGCACGACCCGGAGCCGCAGGCCGGCGACCCCGACCCGCTGGTCCCGCCCTCCGGCACGGAGTGGGGACCGGCCCAGCGCCGTCTGGGCGCCGACGAGGTGGCGCTCCAGTGGGCCGCCTGGCGGTCCCGGACGGACGATGACGAAGCACCCGCGGACCGGGCGGGGGCGGACGGCGGGGAAGCATCCCCCGACCGGCCGACATCGCATCAGGAAGCATCCGACGACCGGGCGGGAACGGGTGGCACCGGGGCGCCGGGAGTCCGGTCCTCGGAGGCCGACGCGTCGTCCCCCGCCGGCGGCCCCGACCCGTACGACGGTGTCAGGCGTGCCTTGGCGGAACTCGGCGGCTACCTGGAGGAGGCGCCGCCGATCGGGCGGGTCCGGGCCGACGCCGATCCGAAGGACGGTCCGTGCGTGCTCCGCGCGGACGGCCCCGGCTGGTCGCTGGCCGCCCGGTCCGACGACATGGCCTTCGTGCTCCTCGACGAGGCGCCCCGCGAGGTGCTGCCGGTGCCCAGGAGCCCGCAGCTGGCCGCCCTCCTCGAAGGACTCGCCGCGATGGCCGTACGCCCGTCCTGAGCGTTGCAGAAGGGTGCGTGCGGCACGTCGAGTCACGCCTGCCGTACGCCGACGTCGGGGCACGGCCTGCCGTACACCACCGGCCCGTCAGGTCACGGCGTGCCCGTACGCGGCGGCGAGACCGTCGAGTTCGGGGTCGCCGAACACGGTCCGCAGCGCCCCGAACGCCGCTACCTTGTCCTCGCCGAACCGGCTCACGGCCACCGTGTACGTCTCCGGGGACACGAACCTCGGCGGCGTGCTCTTGCTGTGGAACTTGTCCGCGTACATCACGAGGCGCTCCTCCGGTGTGACCGCCACGTAGTCGGCCGGGGGCAGGGGAAGGCCCTGCTTGAGGACGTCCTCCTTGGTGAGGCCGACACCCGTGTGGCACGAGCAGAAGCGGCACAGCACCTCCGGAAGCCCTTCGGACGCGAGGAGGTCGTGGCCGAGCATCCCGTGCAGGAGGTAGCTCCGGCCGTCGCGCCGTCCGTCGGTGTCGTACAGGCGGTAGACCCCGATGTCGTGGAGGAGGCATCCCGCGCGCACGAGCTCGGGGTCGACGCCCCGGTCCGCTCGCGGCAGCAACTGCTGGGCCACCTTCCACACGATCTCGCAGTGGGTGAAGACGCGCTCGAAGGCCGCTTCGTCGGGCGCGTACTTCAGGTGCAGCGCGCGGATCTCGTCCGTCGTGGGAATCTCCATCCCCGCAGCGTAACGAGTGCCCGCCTGGCGACCGGCACCCCTTCGGCACCCCACATGAGGCGACGGCCCGGGGTGTGGTTCCAAACCATGGTCCAGCGGTGGGGGCGCGCCGCACGATGTGGCGCTGTACACGTCACGTCGTCCCCTCGGAGGCCCATCATGCGCCTGTTCCCAGGCGTCTCCCTGTTCGCCGCGCTGCTGACCGGGGTCACCGTCCTCGCTCCCGCGAGCCCCGCCGGGGCCGAAACGGGCGCCGCCGCGCACTGCGCGCGGCAGGACCGTCTCCATGTGCCCGGTGCCGAGTTCCAGCAGACCGCGTGCCTGGCGGACCTGACGACGGCGGGGCTGGCCGGCACGCCGTACACCGACATGGCGGACCAGGCGGGTCTGGCCGCGAAGGGGACCCGTAACCCCTCGGGCGTGCCGGGCGTGCAGATCGACGGCTACTTCCCCGACGACTCGCGGTTCAACGCCACCCACGGCTGGTCGCACGACGCGCAGTTCGTGATCCGGCTGCCCGACCACTGGAACGGCGGGCTCGTCGTCACCGGCGCGCCGGGCACGCGGCGCCAGTACTCGACGGACGCGCTCATCTCCGACCGGGTCCTCGCGCAGGGCTTCGCCTACGCGGCCACGGACAAGGGCAACACCGGCCCGAACTTCTTCACCGACGGGCAGGCTCCGGGCGACGCGGTCGCCGAGTGGAACCGTCGGGTGACCGAACTGACGCGGGCCGCCAAGAAGGCCGTGCGGCAGCGGTACGGGAAGGCCCCCGGGCGCACGTACATGACGGGCATCTCCAACGCCGGCTACCTGACGCGCTGGCAGCTGGAGAACCGGCCCGAGCTGTACGACGGCGGGGTCGACTGGGAGGGCGTGCTCTGGACCACCCGCGGCCCCAACCTCCTGACCAGCCTGCCGGTCACGGTGGCCAGGTCCCAGGGCCTGGCCACCGACGAAGACCTGATCGCGGCGGGCTTCGCGCCCGGCTCGCGCTTCCTGTGGCCGTACCACGAGAAGGCGTACTGGGGACTGACGCAGAAGATGTTCCGGGCCGAGTTCGACCCCTCGTACGACCCCGCCTGCCCGGGCTCCGCCATCGGCGGCACGGTGGAGCAGATCCTCGCGCCCTGTGTCTCGGACGCCTCGTACGACTACGCCTCCCGGCCGGCGGCGGTCCACCGCGCGGTCGCGAAGGTCGCGCTGACCGGCCGGATCGGCAAGCCGCTCATCACCCTGCACGGCGACCTCGACACCCTGCTGCCCATCGCCACCGACTCCGACGTGTACGCGGGGATGATCGACGCGCGCGGGCGGGGCGGGCTGCACCGCTACTACACGGTGCAGGGCGGGACCCACACCGACGGCCTGTACGACACCTATCCGGACCGGCTGCGTCCGATCCTGCCGTGCTACCGCTCCGCGTTCGACGCGCTGACGCGCTGGGTCGAGGAGGGTACGGCTCCGCCCGCGGACCGCACGATCGCGCGGCCGGCGGGCGGTGACGTGGTCGACTCCTGCGCTCTGGAGGAGTGAGCGGGGGCCTCGGGCGGGCCCGAGGGATCAGACGCGCTCCAACGGGAGGTGCGGCTCCGCCGACAGTTCGACCGCGATCGGGTCGCCGGGGCCCACCCCCGGACCCATGATCACATCGCGCCTGGTCCCGGCCCTACTCCGCGCCCTCGACCCGGAGCGGCGCGCCGACCTCGTGCAGATGACCGAGGGCCTGCCGGTACGAGTCGACGAAGCCCGTCTCCGTGTACGGGATGCCGAGCGCCGCGCAGTGGGCCTTGACGGCGGGCTGGGCCAGCCGGAGGTGGGGGCGCGGCATGCTCGGGAAGAGGTGGTGCTCGACCTGGTAGTTGAGCCCGCCGAGGAACCAGTCGGTCAGCGCGCCGCCGCGGATGTTGCGCGAGGTGAGGACCTGCCGGCGCAGATGGCCCCAGCTGTCGCCGTCCTCGTGCTCGTCCGGCCGCTCCATGCCCTTGTGGTTGGGGGCGAAGGCCATGCCCAGGTGCACGCCGAGGAGCATCTGGTGGACGAGCGCGAAGACCAGGGCCTGGGCGGGGGTGAGAAGGGTGAGGAGCAGGGCCGTGTAGCCGGCGAAGTGGGCGAGGAGCAGGCCGCCTTCGACGAGCCGGTCGCGGCGGGTGCGGCACGGGCCGTCCTTCGCCAGCAGGGACCGCACGCCGTACACCTTCAGCGCGATGCCCTCCAGCGTCGTCAGCGGGAAGAAGAGCCAGGCCTGGTGGCGGGTGAGGAACCCGCGGAGGCCGGTGCGGCCCGTCGTCTGGTGCTCGGCGAAGACGAGGATGTCCGCGGCGACGTCCGGATCCTTGTCGAGGTGGTTGGGGTTGGCGTGGTGGCGGTTGTGCTTGTCGTTCCACCACTCGCGGCTCATGCCGAGGAGCAGGTTGGCGTGGACGAGCTGGATGATCCTGCTCGCCCTGCGGTCCGCGGTGATCTGGGCGTGGCCGGCGTCGTGGCCGACGAACGCGGCGCGGGCGGACAGCAGGGCGAGGGGGACGGCGAGCAGGAGCGCCCACCAGGACGGGCCGATCAGGGCGAGGCCCGCCACGACGGCGGCGATGCCGAGCAGGTTGACGGCGATGCCGCGGGCGTACCAACCGGGGCGGTGTTCGAGCAGGCCCTGTTCCCTGACCGTCCGCAGGAGCGGGGTGAACTCACTGGCGCCCCTGGCGCGGCCGGGCTTCCCGGTGGTGACGGTGGGAACGGTGGTGGCGGAGGAAGCAGTGGTGGCGGAGGGGAGCGCCACGGGCGGCGCGGCGGCCGGGGGCAGGACGGTGGCCTGGGACATGTGGGGCTCCGGTTTCTGTCGGACGGGGCAGGGCCTCCCGGCTCGGCTCGCGTTCGGCCGCTGGGCGCCTACCGAGAACGTACGGATCCGTGATCACCCGGGGCCATGGCGTCACCACCCGTCCCCAGGAGGGGGCGATCCCGGGGACGGGGGTGGGGCCAGCCCTACCCCCGTCGACTGTGAGGCGGATCACGCGGGATGATGGCGCGTCAAGACCGGACGGTCAGGTAGCCTCGGCCGCTCGGTCCCCAGGTAGTCAAATTTGAGGAATGCGTTGTCGCTGTCGCACGGACCCCATGACTCGGCCCGCGAACCCGCTCCCACTCCGCCTCCCGTTCAGGAGACCGCCCTCGGGCACTCCGCCGCACTCGCCCGCCACGCCGCCGTCTTCCTTCCCGCCGATCCGCCCCGCGCCGGCCGGATCGCCTTCTGGTCACCGGAGGGCGAGGCCCTGCCGGTCGAGGCATCGCCGCACGTCGAGCTGACGGTCGTGGACGAGGACGACCTCCAGGCCGTGGCCGTCCCCGCCTGCACCGTGTCCGTACGGGACGCGCTGCCGCTGCTCCTCCGCGCGCGGTTCTCGGACACCGCTTCTCCGGCCGCGGCCTTCTGGGGCGCCGCGTCGCTCCTCGCCCTCGACCTCGCCTCCCGCGGCCTCCTCCTGCCCGGCCTCACCGCCGGGGACCTGGACGCCTGGCGCGTCGGCCCGCTCGGTCCGCGGGAGCTGGCGGAACTCCGCACGCTCGCCGCGTCGATGCCCCCCGTGGCCCACGCCGTTCCGCTGTCCCCGGACGAACCGCTGCTGCTGCCCGAGCCCGAGGCGCTGCTCCGCGCCTTCGTGGACGCGGTCGCGGACACCCTCCCCCGTACCCCGGCCGCTTCGCTGGCGGCCGGCGGCCCCGCCTTCGCCGCCGACGAGCCACAGCCGATCCCCGAACAGCGGGTGTGGGCCGCCGATGTGGCGGCCGTGCACAACGCGGGGGTCCGGCTCTCGCTCCGCCTCGAACTGCCCGGCTTCACCGCCGAGGCACACGACGCGCCGGCCTTCCGCGCGGTGCTCCAGCTGCACGGCGTCGCCGACCCGACCCTCGTCGCCGACGCGGCGGAGGTCTGGGCGGGCTCCGGCCCTACGGGAGCGGCCTTCGGGCCACGCGCCCGCATGGACGCGCTGCTCGCCCTGCGGCGCGCGGCGCGCGCCTGGCCCCCGCTGGCCCCGCTGCTCTCCGCGGCCGTCCCCGACACCGTCGAACTCGCCGACGAGGAGGTCGCGGAACTCCTGGGACCGGCCGCCCTCGCCCTCGCGGCGACGGGCGTCCAGGTCCACTGGCCGCGCGAACTCTCGGACCGGCTGACCGCCAGCGCGACGATCGGCCCCGCGGACGCGGGCCGGGAGGGGGCGGGTGACCACCCCACCGCCTTCCCCTGGTCCGCCTCCCCGTCCGAACCCTCCTCCGACTCCTCCCCGTCCGACTCCTCGCCCTCCGCCGCGTCCTTCTCCTCGTCCCTCCCCTCCTTCCTGTCCGCGGACGCCCTGCTCGGTTTCCACTGGCGCTTCGCCGTCGGCGACCACGAGCTGACCCGGGCCGAGCTCGACGGCATCGCCGAGGCCGGACGGCCGCTCGTCCGGCTGCGCGACCGCTGGGTCCTCGTCGACCCTGCCGAGGTGCGCCGGGCGAGGACGCAGCAGGACCGCAAGGTGACCCCGGTCGACGCCCTCGCGGCCGTTCTCACCGGAACGACCGAGGTCGACGGGCGCGCCGTCGAAGTGGCGGCGACCGGATGGCTGGAGCGGCTGCGGGAGCGGCTGGCCGACCCCGACGGCGGCCGGCCCGAGATCACTCAGCCCGCCGCGCTCACCGCGACCCTGCGGGACTACCAGCTGCGCGGGCTCGACTGGCTCCACCGGATGACCTCGCTCGGCCTCGGCGGCTGCCTCGCCGACGACATGGGCCTCGGCAAGACGATCACCGTCATCGCACTCCACCTGCACCGGCAGACCGACCCGGCCTCCGCGGGCCCCACGCTCGTCGTCTGCCCCACCTCCCTCATGGGCAACTGGCAGCGGGAGATCGAGAAGTTCGCGCCCGGCACTCCGGTCCGCCGCTTCCACGGCGCCACCCGCGACCTGGAGGAGCTCGCCGACGGCGGGTTCGTCCTCACCACGTACGGCACCATGCGGCTCGACGCCGAGCGGCTCGCCGCGCGGAACTGGGGGCTCGTCGTCGCGGACGAGGCGCAGCACGTCAAGAACCCGTACTCGGCGACGGCCAGGCAGTTGCGGACCATCGGGGCACGCGCACGCGTGGCGCTGTCCGGCACGCCCGTGGAGAACAACCTTTCGGAGCTGTGGGCGATCCTCGACTGGACCACACCGGGGCTGCTCGGCAGCCTGGGTGCGTTCCGGACCCGGTTCGCCACCGCCGTCGAGGGCGGTGCGGACCCGGCCGCCGCCGAACGCCTCGCCGCCCTCGTCCGCCCGTTCCTGCTGCGCCGCCGCAAGTCCGACCCCGGCATCGCGCCCGAACTGCCGCCGAAGACGGAGACCGACCGCGCCGTCTCCCTGACGCCGGAGCAGGCCGGACTGTACGAGGCGGTGGTGCGGGAGACCCTGGAGGCGATCGCCGCCGCCGACGGCATGGAGCGCCGGGGCCTCGTCATGCAGCTGCTGACCGCGCTCAAGCAGATCTGCAACCATCCCGCCCAGTACCTCAAGGAGGAGCGGCCGAGGATCGAGGGCCGCTCGGGCAAGCTGGAGCTGCTCGACGAGCTGCTCGACACGATCCTCGCCGAAGGGGCGCGCACCCTGGTCTTCACCCAGTACGTGGGGATGGCCCGGCTCCTGGAGACGCACCTGGCGGCGCGGGGCGTGCGGACGCAGTTCCTGCACGGCGGCACGTCGGTCGCCGAGCGGGAGGCGATGGTCGCCCGCTTCCAGGACGGTGACGTCCCCGTCTTCCTCCTCTCCCTGAAGGCCGCCGGGACGGGGCTCAACCTCACCCGGGCCGAGCACGTCGTGCACTACGACCGCTGGTGGAACCCCGCCGTCGAGGCGCAGGCCACCGACCGCGCGTACCGGATCGGGCAGGATCGCCCGGTCCAGGTGCACCGCCTCATCGCCGAGGGCACGGTCGAGGACCGGATCGCGGCCATGCTCGACCGCAAGAAGGAGCTCGCGGACAGCGTGCTCGGGACGGGTTCGGACGCCCCGCGGGAGCTGACCGAACTGACCGACGCCGAACTGGCGGAGCTGGTGCGACTGCGAGGGGACGGACGATGAGCGACACGAGCGACACCGGGCACGGGACCGGGTACGGACACGCCGACGGCTCCCTCGGCGGGCACGGTGGCGCGCCGGGCGGTGGCCACGGCGGCGACGAGCGGACGTTCGCGGCGCTGCCGCCGACGCAGGGCTCGGCGTTCGCCCGGACCTGGTGGGGCCGGGCCTGGCTCAAGGCCCTGGAGGACACCGCGCTCGACAACGTGCAGCTCAAGGCCGGACGCCGGCACGCGCGCGCGGGAGCCGTGGGGGCCGTGACGGTGCGGCCCGGGCGGCTCACGGCGATCGTCAAGGACCGGGACGGTACGGCGTACCGCAGCGACGTCCTCGTGCGGGAGCTCTCCGAGGACGAGTGGGAGCGGCTGCTCGACCTCGCCGTGGACAGCGCGGGGCACATCGCCGCGCTCCTCGACCGCGAGATGCCGCCCCACCTGGTGGAGGACGCGGCGGCGGCCGGCCTCGACCTGCTGCCCGGCATCGGCGACCTCGACCCGGAGTGCGGCTGCGAGGCCTGGGACCACTGCCCCCACACGTCGGCGCTCTGCTACCTGGTCGCGCGCCTGCTCGACGAGGACCCCTTCGTCCTGCTGCTGATGCGGGGGCGCGGCGAACGCACCCTCCTCGACCAGCTCCAGGCGCGCAGTGCCGCGCGTGCCTCCGGCGCGTCGGCGCGCGGCGGCGGGAGCCGGGACGACACGCCGGCGGCGAACGCCCCGGCCGGTGCGGGTGGCATGCCGGGCGTGTCGGCGGCCGAGGCGTACGCGGACGGGTTCCTCCTCCCGCCGCTGCCCACCCCTCCGGTCGCCGTCGCCTCCCCCGGCGTACCGCCCGGCCTGGACACGGAAACCGATCCCGAGCCGGGTGTCGACCCGACCGCGCTGGAGTTCCTCGCGGCGGACGCGGCGGCCCGTGCCCACCGGATGCTGGTCGCCGCGCTCGGGTCCCCGGAGGCCTCGGCCACCTCCGGGTCCGGGTCCGGGTCATCGGCGGTATCCGGGTCATGGACGGTATCCGGGTCCGGGTCTGCCGGCGAGCATCCGGCCGGGTCCCGGCTGACGACCGCCCAGGATGCCGTACGGCTCGCGGCGGGCTCGCCCGTGTCGTGGATCAGGGCACGACTCGCCACTGGTTCCGGCAGGACGTCGGCGGAACTGGACCTGGCCACGCGCGCGTGGCGGCTCGGGGGTGCCGCCGCCCTCTCCGTACTGGAGGAGGAGTGGGCACCGGACGCGGAAGAACTCGTCCGGGCCGGCGCGCGGCTGGCGGAGGCCTGGGAGGACGACGAGCGGCCCGTACTGCGGCGCTCGGGCGCCCGGTGGACGGCCGTGGGTGCGGAGGCGCAGCTCCGGCTCGGCGCCGACGGTCGCTGGTGGCCGTACGCCAAGGAGGGCGTTCAATGGTCCCCGGCGGGGCCTGCGGACCGTGACCCGGCCGTCGCCCTCGCGACGGCGCAGACGCCTCGGGCGGCGGGCGGCGCCCCGGACGAGGGAGCGTAGGCGCGTATCGCCGACCGGGGTGCGGGCCGAAGAACCGGTTCCCCTCCCCGGTCCCGCGCCCCTTTCCACGGCCCCCTGTGGCGGTCCCGGTCGGGCGCGCCGGCTTCCGCCGCGGCGCGTCGACCGGGGCCGCCCGGGCCGCGCGGGCGGCCTACAGGCCGAGCTGACGCTCGGCGCCCTCCACGGTCTGGGCGAGGAGGACGGCGATGGTCATGGGGCCGACGCCGCCGGGTACCGGGGTGATGAGGGAGGCGCGTTCGGCGGCGGAGGCGAAGTCGACGTCGCCGACGTTGCCCGGGTTGTAGCCGGCGTCGATGACGACGGCGCCCGGCTTGATGTCCTCGCCCTTGATGAAGTTCGGCTTGCCGACGGCCGCCACGAGGATGTCGGCCTCGCGGACGACGGAGGAGAGGTCCTCGGTGCGCGAGTGGCAGTAGGTGACGGTGGCGTCGCGGCCGAGGAGGAGCAGACCGGCCGGCTTGCCGAGGATCGCGCTGCGGCCGACGACGACCGCCCGCTTGCCGCTCAGCTCGACGTCGTACGCGTCGAGGAGGCGCATGATGCCGCCGGGCGTGCAGGAGACGAAGCCCGGGAGCCCGAAGCCCATGGCGGCGAACGAAGCCATGGTGACGCCGTCGACGTCCTTCTCCGGGGCGATGGCCTCGAAGGCGGCACGCTCGTCGATGTGCGGGCCGACCGGGTGCTGGAGGAGGATGCCGTGGACCTCCGGGTCCTCGGACAGCGCGGTGATCGCGGCGACGAGCTCCTCCGTCGTGGTCTCGGCGGGCAGCTCGACGTGCTTGGAGCGGATTCCGGCCTTCGCGCAGCGGTTCTGCTTCATCTTCACGTACGTCACGGAGGCGGGGTCCGCGCCGACGAGGACGGTCGCGAGGCAGGGGGTGACGCCGGTGCGGCGGGTGATCTCGGCGGCGCGGGCGGCGGTCTCCTCGACCGTGCGGCGGGCGAGGGCCGTACCGTCCATGAGGGTGGCGGTGCTGGTGGACATGGCGACTCCTGGGCGTCGTCTCTGACGGGTGGTTCGCCCAGGCGCACGGCAGTCGCGGGCCCGCGCCGTCGTGACGCGCCCCGCCGGGCCGCTCCCCGGTGGTGATCCACCTCAAGCGCCAGTCACGGCCCGAGCCCCACTCTACGTGAGGGCCGTGGGGCGGGTCCCGGACAGGGTGCCCGTCCGACGCCGTCCGGCCGCTTGTCGGCGGCCCGCACGGGCAGCACGATGGCCGGGACGGACCGTGACGACCTCGACGGGGAGGCCGAGTTGAGCGATGCGTGGGTGGCGGGGGAAGCGGAACCAGGTCCGGTCGCCGGGGACACCCGGCCGGTGGTCGCCGCGTCCTGGCGGCGTTCCGTACGCGCGCGCGTGAGTCCCGACGGGGCGGCGCGGGTGGAGCTGGAGGAGGACGAGCTCACGGCGTACCGCGCCGGCCATCCGCTCGCGGCGGCGATGCCCGTGATCCGGGAGCTGATGGGGGCGTACGCGACGGACGGCGAGCACCTGCTCGCCGTCTGCGACGCGGCCGGGCGGATGCTGTGGGTCGAGGGCCATCCGGACACCCTCCGCAAGGCGCGCGGCATGAACTTCGTGGCCGGGGCGCGGTGGTCGGAGTCGGCGGCGGGCACGAACGCGCCCGGGACCGCCCTCGCCGTCGACCGTCCGGTGCAGGTCGTCGCCGCCGAGCACTTCCGCCACTCGGTCCGGGCCTGGACCTGCGCCGCGGCACCCGTGCACGACCCGCGCACCGGGCGGGTCCTCGGCGCGGTCGACATCACGGGCGGGGCCGGCCTCGCGCACCCGCACAGCCTCGGCTTCGTCCAGGCCGTCGCACGCGCGGCCGAGTCCCAGCTGGCGCTGCTCGCACCCGCCCCCGCGACCGGGGACCTGCGGCTGTCGGCCCTGGGCCGGGACGAGGCCGTGCTCTCGGTGGGCGGTCGGCGGGTGCGGCTCGGTCGCCGGCACAGCGAGATCCTGGTGCTCCTCGCCCACCGCCCGGAGGGTGTGAGCGGCGACGGGCTGCTCACCCTGCTGTACGAGGACGAGTCGGTCACCCCGGTCACGCTGCGGGCCGAGCTGTCCCGGCTGCGCGCACTGCTCGGCCCCGACGTGCTGCGCTCCCGCCCGTACCGGCTCGCGGGCACCGTGGAGGCTGACTTCACCGCGGTGGACCGGAGGCTGGCCTCCGGGGCGGTCGCCGCGGCGGCCGCCGAGTACCCCGGTCCGCTGCTCCCCTCGTCGACCGCGCCCGGCGTCGTACGGCTCCGGGAACGGCTCGCGGGGCGACTGCGGGCCGCGCTGGTGGACCGGGGCGACCCCGGCCTGCTCGCCGACTGGGCGTACAGCACGTGGGGCGAGGACGACGTGGTGGTCTGGCGGGCACTCTGCGCCGCCGTGCCGGCACCGCAGCTTCCCCCCGTACGGGCGCGGCTCGACTCCCTGGAGGCGGAACTGTCGACCGGTGCAACGGACTTGCAACGTACGGGCCACCACACTCGGCCGTGAGCGCCGGCCAGGGACGGCCGGCGCGTCCCAGGGAGGCCATGCCCATGACCCGTTACGCCGCACCCGGTACCGAGGGCGCGCTCATGTCGTACCAGGCCCGCTACGACCACTGGATCGGAGGCGAGTACGTCGCCCCGGCGGGCGGGCGCTACTTCGAGAACCCCAGCCCGGTCGACGGCCGCCCGTTCACGGAGGTCGCCCGCGGCACCGCCGAGGACGTGGAACGCGCCCTGGACGCGGCGCACGCCGCCGCACCCGCGTGGGGCCGGACCGCCCCGGCCGAGCGGGCGACCGTCCTGCTGCGGATCGCCGACCGCATGGAGAGCAACCTGGAGGCGCTCGCGGTCGCCGAGACCTGGGACAACGGCAAGCCCGTCCGCGAGACCCTCGCCGCGGACATCCCGCTCGCGATCGACCACTTCCGCTACTTCGCGGGCGCGCTGCGGGCCCAGGAGGGCTCCCTGAGCGAGATCGACGACGACACCGTCGCGTACCACTTCCACGAGCCCCTCGGCGTCGTCGCGCAGATCATCCCGTGGAACTTCCCGATCCTCATGGCGGTCTGGAAGCTGGCCCCCGCCCTCGCCGCCGGGAACGCCGTGGTCCTCAAGCCGGCCGAACAGACCCCGGCCTCCGTCCACTTCTGGCTGAGCCTCGTCGCCGACCTCCTGCCGCCCGGCGTCCTCAACGTCGTCAACGGCTACGGCGAGGAAGCCGGCAAGCCGCTCGCCTCCTCACCCCGCGTCGCCAAGATCGCCTTCACCGGCGAGACCTCGACGGGCCGGCTGATCATGGGGTACGCCTCCGAGAACCTCAAGCCCGTCACCCTCGAACTCGGCGGCAAGTCCCCGAACATCTTCTTCGACGACGTCTGGGCCGCGGACGACGACTTCCGCGACAAGGCCCTCGAAGGCTTCACGATGTTCGCGCTCAACCAGGGTGAGGTCTGCACCTGCCCCTCCCGCGCCCTCGTCCAGCGCGGCCACTACGCCGACTTCCTCGAAGCCGCCGTCACCCGCACCGAGCGCATCGTGGCCGGCCACCCTCTCGACACCACCACCATGATCGGCGCCCAGGCCTCCGCCGACCAGCTCGCCAAGATCCTCTCCTACCTGGAGATCGGCCAGCAGGAAGGCGCGAAGATCCTCACCGGCGGCCAGGTCGTCGAGCACGGCGGCGAACTCGCGGGCGGCTACTACGTCCAACCCACCATCTTCGAAGGCGACAACCGCATGCGCGTCTTCCAGGAGGAGATCTTCGGCCCCGTCGTCGCCGTCACCTCCTTCTCCGACTTCGACGACGCCGTCCGCACCGCCAACGACACCCTCTACGGCCTCGGCGCCGGCGTCTGGACCCGCGACACCAACACCGCCTACCGCGCCGGCCGCGCCATCCAAGCCGGCCGCGTCTGGACCAACTGCTACCACGCCTACCCCGCCCACGCCGCCTTCGGCGGCTACAAGCAGTCCGGCATCGGCCGCGAAACCCACCGCATGATGCTCGACCACTACCAGCAGACCAAGAACCTGCTGGTGAGCTACTCCCCGAAGAAGCTCGGCTTCTTCTAGCGGAACGAAAGAAGGCGCCTGACCTGGGGTTTCGCACTGGTCAGGCGCCTTCTTGGAGCGCCCAGCACTCCCATAGGGGGAGCGTCGAAATGCGCCTCTGCTCCCAGTTCACCCCACCCGTCTCCCAGTCCTGACCAGCAGTTCCGGGCCATACACGGGCCAGATTGCGGCTCAGCCCGTGGGGCTGCTGTCCCCACTACGCCGGCTCCACTCCTGCATCGACTCCTCAATGAGCCGATTGGAGTCCCGTGCCGATACCGCCGTTGTTCGTGGGCACACTGCGAAATCACATCGATCGCTTTGGCGTTGCGCCCGATGGCCGAGTGCTTCCCAATGCGGCCGGCGGCTACGTTCGCTTGGCCTTGACGGCCCGGCGCATACCGGCACCGCCGTCCGCCCCGCCCGCACGGCCCGCCGCGCTGGGCCGCCCGGATCGACAACGCGTCCCCGGTCATGGCAGCCGGTCTGGCGTGGCTGCTGCAGCCCTGGGGACTGGTCGGAGCCGGCGCCGCGACCGCCCTCGACTCGAACCTCTCCACCCTCGCCGACTGGGTTGAAGCTGCCTGCGGGTGCGGGTGGCCAGTTGTTCTCGCGGTCGGGTCCGGCGCTGACGTGCACCGCGCGTGAGATCCGACGCCCGCCCGCCGACCAGCCGTACCTTCTGAGGGCAGGACAGCGAACGAGACCTTCTGCGAGGCCCGATGGCGGTGGCCGTCCTCGCCTGACGAGCCGACAGGACAACCGCGTCGGCCGGACGGCTCCCGTGGTGCGCGCCGGCGCGCCCATCGGGCGACGCCGGCGCTTGCCGGTCACGTGGGAAGGGGCTCCGCCCAGCCGTTTCGCACCGCGCAGGCGCCGAGCTGCATCCGGGTCCGGACTCCGGCCATGTCCATGAGATGACGCAGGCGCCGGTGCAGCGTGCGCGGTGACAGACCGAGTTGTGTCGCGGCCGCCAAATCCGTCAGGCCGGCCAGGAGCAGCGCGAGGATCCTGCGGTCGAGCTCGGTCGGGCCCTGCGGACCGACCTCGACGGTGGGTTCGGATGCTCCGACCGTGGCCGACAGCGCGAGCGGGTCGGCACTGCGCCATACCGTCTCGAACAGAGCGTCCAGCGCGTCCAGCAGTCCGCTGCGGTGCAGCAGCGCGGCGCCGGGCTCCCCGTCCGGTGTGACCGCGAGCGGGACGAGGCCGAGGTCGGCGTCGGCGAGCACGAGCTTCATCGGCAGCTGGTCGGCGACACGCAGTTGCACGCCCTTGCGCAGGGAATCGATCGCGTCGTCGAGGATGCCCGGCTCTGCCAGCACGGCCCGGTCCAGTACCGCCCGGAACTGCACGCCGCGGCCGATGGCCATGGGTTCGGCCGTGTTCTCGTCGGGCGGCAGGGCGACGAACGGTGCGGTGATGAAGGAGCGAACCTGCGTACGGGCTGCCTGCTGTACCTGGAGGAAGCGATGGCGGATGGCGTCGACGCCCGTGACGACCTCGATGAGATCGCTGATGCTGCTCCCGGTCATCGCCGCCCGGTGTTCCTCGGCGAAGGTCACCAGGGCATGCTCGGCCATGCGCAGCCCGTCCCGGCGCTGGCTGATGAGAGCGCCGAGGGCCATGGCCGGCGGTGCGGCGGTGAACTGCTCGTCCGCCGACCTGGTCACGAGTCCCCACTCCACCAGGCGGGACAAGGCCTTGTCGACGTGAGCGTGCGGGAGGTCGAGCTGGTCGGACAGCAGGATCGCGGTGGAGTTCGGGCGTCCGAGCAGCGCCCGGTAGACGCGCTCGTCATCGGGTTCGAGGCCCAGAACATCCAACATCGGCGATCGACTCTCTTCCGCTTGCCGCAGGGGGGAGAGTATGCGCCATGGCGGCAGACCCTGAATAGTCCCTGGTGGGAGCAGGTGCGAGGGGAAGGGCCCCGGGGAGTCACCTCCCCGGGGCCCGACAGTGCGGTTCATCGCAGGCCGAACGCCCGGATGATCTCGTTCTTGACGCTGAAACCGCTGTCCGTCTCGGCGCTCGCGCGGACCGAGATGAAGCCGCCGGGCTTCTTGGCCGTCCTCAACGAACCCGTCCAGTAGCCGTCGGCGCCCTTGGTCACGGTCACCTTCTGCCAGGTGGCGCCGTCGTCGTACGAGACGTCGAGCTTCACCGTGGTGACGGTGCCCGACACGGTGCCGCGGCCCATGGACACCGGCTTGAGTGCGATCTGCTGGGTCGCGTTGGCCTTGACGTCGCCGTGCAGGTCCGACTCCAGCCGGTAGTCCAGGTTCAGCACCGGGAACGGCTCGAAGAAGTCCGAGTCGACGGTGTCGGACATGAACGTCCACTCGGTGTGGGTGCGCGTCGACAGCCGGAAGACGTCACCAGGCCGCTCCGCGTCGAGGACGGCGCGGTAGGGCAGGTTGCCCGCCGGCACCTCCACCCACTGCATGTCCGTGCTGTACGGGTTGTCGTGGATCAGCCTGTCGCCCTGGAAGACCTGCAGGTGGGTCGGCGTCTCACCCCACTGCAGGAAGCCGCCCAGCCGCATGGTGTCGCTGGCGGAGGCCCATGCCTGCACGTTCCAGGTCATGTAGTTCTGCCAGCGGGAGTTGTACACACCGAAGGACTCGCTCTGGCCGGGCCGGGTCGCCGGTGCGAACCAGTCCAGCCGGGTGGTGCTGCCCTTGGCGTACGTATTGTCGCCCGACACCATCACCCACGGCAGGGTTCCGTCGACGCCCTGCGCGTGGAACTCCCTCCAGACCTGGCCCGGGCTCACCCACTCGATGCGGGTACCCGGGTGCCACTCGCGCTCGGGGAAGTTGAAGGACGGGCTGAGGGTGAAGTCGGAGCGGTAGCCCTGCGCCGACTGGCCGTCCGTGGCCGAGTAGTAGCGCGCGTCGATCCGGGCGAGGTCCGCCTTGGTCGGCTTGTAGACCAGGGCCCGGTCCGGAACCTGGCCGGCGTACTCCCGGGTGAGGTCATAGACGAAAGGCGTGTACTCGGTCTGCTTCGCGGTCAGCTTGAAGATGCCTGCCTTGGCCGTCGAGATGAGGGCCTTGCCCGCGTCGCGGTGCACGGTGGCGACCGGGATGGCCGACTCGCCGACGTACTCCATCAGGGCGCCGACACCGTCGTTCACCACGATCAGCGCCTTCGCACCGGCCTCGACCGCGGCCTCGGTGCGCTCCTGCGGCGAGACGTCGTCGCTGCGCTCGATGACGACGGCCTTGCCCTTGGCCTTGACCTGCTCGTATGAGGCCGCCGCGCCGTTGCCCGCGTAGACGGCGTCCAGCGTGTCCGTGGCGGTGCCCAGGGCGCTGCCCGCCTGCACCATTGCCTCGAACTGGAGCCGGCCGCCCATGGTGCTCAGGCTGAGCTGCGGCTCGCCCTTGCGCCAGCGGGTGGTCAGCATGAACTCGCCTTGCTTCATCGGCTCCGTCGGCGCGACGTAGACGTCGTCGTACGTCGGCGGCAGCACGTACGCACTGCGGTAGTCCATGAACGGGTCGAGGCCCTTGTAGTGGATGTTGAAGTCGACCTTGCGCTGGCGGTCCTCAGTGCGCTGCGGCGCCTCGGTCTGCAGCAGGCGCGCCTTCCTCGCGTCGAGCACTACGTCCGCGGAGCCGTCCTCGAGCACGGTCTCCGGGTCGACCAGCACGGCCAGACCCGAGCGGTCCGCCTTCTCTCCGGCCACGTCGACGTACGCCGCGACGCTGTAGTGGCCGGGTGCCATGCGCATGGTGGTCGAGCCGTCGACGTAGACGTTCCACGGCCAGAAGTCGCCGGCCAGGTTGACCGTGACCCAGCCGGCGGCGGGCTTGCCGTCCCGGCCGACCAGCTTGATGTTCAGGTCGTAGCGCTCCTCCTCCTTGAGCAGCCCCACGGACGTGCGGGTCACCGGCTGCCCGGTGGCCGCGTCGGTGGCTGTCACGTAGCCGACGTGCCGGCCCGCCGAGGCGGTCCGCGGGTCACCGGTCACCGGGACCGCGGCGGTGCCGCCCGCCGGGACGGTCACCGTGGTGGCTCCCAGCGTGAACCCGCCGCCGTCGTCGGTCAGTGCCACGTTGAGCGTGACGTCGGCGGAACCCGAGTTGGTGAAGGTCAGGTCCTTGGTGACGGCGCCGTCGCTCGGCTCGTGCGGCCAGGTGTAGTTGCCGAAGAAGAGCGACCCGGTGCCGCGGACCGTGGTGCGCACGGCGGCGGCCACGTCGAGACGGCCGGTGCCGACCTCGTACGGCGAGTACCCGCCGTCCAGGCCCTTGGCGGTGCTCATCAGGTGTTCCTTGAGCTGCGCGCCGGTCCAGTCCGGGTGCTGCTGGGCCAGGATCGCCGCCGCGCCGACCACGTGCGGGGTGGCCATCGAGGTGCCACTGATGGTGCGGTAGAGGCCCTCGCCGCCGTCGGTCATCTCCTGCGAACGGGCCGCGGTGATGTCCACGCCGGGCGCCGCGATGTCCGGTTTCATGCCGCCGGAGTAGGCCAGCGGGCCGGTGCTGGAGAAGGACGCGAGCCGGTCCTGCTTGTCCGTAGCGGCCACCGTCAGCGCCGAGGCAGCCGCGCCCGGGGCGGAGATGCTCTCCGGGCCGGAGTTGCCGGCGGCTATGACGAACAGCGTGCCGTACTGGGCGGACAGCGCGTCGACGGTCTGCGACATCGGGTCGCTGCCGTCCGTCGGGTAGGAGTCGCCGAGGCTCATGTTGACGACGTCCGCGCCGGACTCGGCGGCCCACTGCATGCCGGCCATGACCCAGGAGTCCTGACCGTAGCCCTCGGCGCCGCCGAGCACCTTGCCGACGAACAGGTCGGCGCCGGGGGCGACGCCCTTGTTGTCGCCCCCGGAGGCGGCGCCCGAACCGACGATCGTGCCGGCGACATGCGAGCCGTGCCCGTTGACGTCGGTGATGGCCTCCCCCGGCACGAAGCTCGCCGTGCCGTCGATCAGGCCGGCGAAGTCGGGGTGGTTGACGTCGATGCCGGTGTCGAGCACCGCGACCTTGACGCCCTTGCCGTTGTAGCCGGCCGCCCAGGCCTCGGGCGCGCCGATCAGCGGCACGCTCTCCTTCAGACTGGCCTTCACGCGACCGTCGAGCCACAGCTTCGCCACGCCCGCGCCCAGCGACGGACTGCCCTGCGGCGCGACGGTGTTCCAGAAGGTGCGGGTCTGCCGCTTCTCGGTGCTGAGCGCGGCACCGCGGATGCCCTTGAGCTTTCGGGTCAGCTTGCTGCCCCGGGGGGCCGTGGGCTCGACGGCCACGCGGGACTTCGGCCGGGTGTACGTCGCGATCAGCGGGACCGCGGACGACTTCGCGTCGTCGTAGCCCATCTCGATCAGGTCGGTGACGTTGAACAGCCGTCGGTCCAGCTTGTCCGTGCCCAGCAGCGGCGCCGCCTCGTCCGGGATGACGAACAGGTCGCCCTTGATCTCCTGGAGCTTCACGCCGCCGACGGCGCTGTCCGGCCGGTCGACTTCGGCGATCTGCTTGCCGTCGGCCGTCGTGGTGACGGTGACGACGTCGCCGGTGACCAGGGTGACCTTGTGGGTAGCCGAGGGCTTGGCAGGAACGGTGGGCTTGCTCGGAGTGGCTTGTGCGGGCGCTTGCAGGACCGCAAGCCCCGACGCCAGCAGCGGCACCGCGGTGGCGACCGAGATCAGCCGCCAGCGGCCGCGCCGGAAGGCGGAAGCATGAGAGGGGGAAGACATGCCATGGGTCTATCGACCAGTGAACGCCGTCGTGAAGACCTCACGACGGCAAGTCCTCGCCATGGCAAAGGCTTGCCAGCCGTGAATCGTGGGATTCCGGACGGAGCATGACGAGCCCCGGGCGGGCGTCCTGCGGTGGCCGCATGGCCGCGTACCCGGGGCGGAACCGGCTCACCGACGGCGCAGGCCCCATCGGGCGAGCCGCCCGACGAGGACCTCGGTCCGCCTGAGCGGCCGTCACTCCACCGCCGCACAAAGGCGGTGAGCCCGCTCGGTGCGGTGCCCGCCACGTGATACCACGTCAGGAAGACGCCGGCGAATCGCCGCGATCCCGACGAATGTCGAGCCAAGGAGCTGATGCGCGTGTCGGCCGACAGTCCCGTCGGAGCACCGGGCAAGCCGCCGCCGGATCCCTTCGCCCTGGTCAGGACCCGCGGTTACGTCGGGCTCCTGGTCATGGCGGCGGCGCTCGGAGTGCCGATCTCCGCAGCCGCGTACGGCTTCCTCGCACTGGTCAACGAACTCCAGCCGTGGACCTACACCGACCTGCCCAAGGCGCTGGGCTTCCAGGCAACCCCTCCCTGGTGGCCCCTGCCGCTGCTGGGTGTCGCAGGTCTGCTGGTCGGAGCGACCATCCGATACCTGCCCGGAATCGGCGGTCACAAGCCCGCGGAGGGGCTGTCGATGGCCGGCGCACCGAAGCCGCTCGAACTTCCCGGCATCTTCCTCGCCGCCGTGGCCTCGTTGGCCCTCGGTGCCGTCATCGGCCCCGAGGCACCGCTCATCGCCCTCGGCAGCGGCGCGGCCGTCTGGCTCGTACGCCTGGTCAAGCCGGACCTGCCGGAGCGGGGCGGGGCCGTGGTCGGCGCGGCCGGAAGCTTCGCTGCGGTCAGCACTCTGCTCGGGTCACCCATCACCGGGGCGTTCCTCCTCATGGAGGCGTCGGGAATCGGCGGGCCGATGCTCGGGGTCGTCCTGGTGCCGGGCCTGCTCGCCGCCGGCATCGGCTCGCTCGTCTTCACCGGCCTGGACAACTGGACCGGTCTCGGCACGTACTCCCTGGCACTTCCGGAGGTCCCGCACGCCGACACGCCCGATGTCGCCGAGTTCGGCTGGGCACTCGTCATCGGACTGGTGGCGGCCCTCGTCGGCACGGGCATCCGGCGGCTCGCCCTCCTGGCGCAGCCCCGTGTCGAGCGGCGCCGGGTGACCGCCACCGTCCTGATGGGGCTGGTGGTCGCAGGGCTCGCCATCGCCTACGCCGAAGGCACAGGGAAAGCCGCGACCGAGGTGCTGTACTCGGGGGAGACCGCCCTCGGCCCGCTGATCGCGAACAGCGCGGAATACTCCGTCGGTACGTTGACCCTGCTCGTCGCGTGCAAGGGACTGGCGTACTGCGCCTCACTGAGCGCGTTCAGGGGAGGTCCGATCTTCCCGGCGATGTTCCTGGGTGCGGCGGGCGGTATCGCACTGTCACACCTTCCTGGGCTGGGGCTCACCCCTGCGTTCGCGATGGGGATCGGAGCCATGTCGGTCACCATGCTCGGGCTCCCTCTGACCTCGGTGCTGTTGGCCACCCTGCTGCTGGGATCGCAGGGCCTCACCGTCATGCCGCTCGTCATCGTCACCGTCGTCGTCGCCTATGTCGTGTCGAAGCGGCTCAGCCCGCCACCGACCGGCGGGGCGCAGGCTCCCGCTCACGAAGGAGCGCCGGCGCGGTGATCTACCGTCAGGTACACCATGGGCCCGCGCGATTCGCAAGACTTCCCGGGGATTGACACAATCCGCAGCGCACACTCAGCGTGCCTTCCTGGCACCGATCAGTCCAGCCGGACAGGGGCTTGGCCCCCCTGCCCAGACCCCGGCTTGCAGAGCTGCCTGCGGCGAGCCCACCCCGGCCGAGCCGGGGCGCCCCGACACGGTCAGGAGTACCAGTCGGCCTCCGTCGCCCGCGCCCGCCGGGGCACCTCCCGGGCGGGCATGGGCCTGCGCTCGCCACCGGCGAGCAGCGTGCTGGCCGGATCGCCGCCGAGCATGCCCGGGAGCGTCACCTCGACATCGATGCCGCGAGGCGGGTCGGTGGGCAGGATCGTGGTCAGCACCGTCGTCTGGGCGTGGTGACCATGGGCGCGGGCGGTGGCGACCTGCTTCCCGTCCACGAGGAGCTCCAGCTCCCGCGTGCCACCCATCCGCAGGCCCACGGTGACCGAGCAGCCGGCGTACTCGCAATGAAAGTGATACTCGCGGCTCATGGTTGCCTCCCTGAAGCGCCCGGCAGCAAAGCCTCTGCCCCTCCATCGTGGCACCGGGTGGTGGCGGCGTCAGCCCTGGATCTCGCTCCCGCGGTCGTCACCGTGATCCTCACCCGCTACGCCACCCCTCCCCACCGACCGCACCACCGTCGCCGAGCGCAGGAGGGCGCCGGCGTCGCGGGGCTGAGGGCGGACGCGCAGCATGGAGGCATGGCTGTACTCCCGCTCCCGGGGAACCGTTCGACGGCCTGCGTGCCCAGCGCACCAGACCATGACCGGGATCCCGCTCAAGGGGCCCTCTTGCAGGCGCCGACCAGGAGAGCTTCGGAACCCATCCGCGCCTGGACCGACGCTGCCACCGCGTTCGCCCCGCATCCACGAAGGATCTCGGGGACAGCGCTGCCCCACCCTGCGGCCTGCCCTACTTCGACTACGCTCCCCTGCCGGCCCACGCCCTCAGTACGCCTGGAGCCCGTATGTCCCACCGTCTGCCGCCCGGCCTGCCCCGAACGGCCTGCGCAACGCTCGCGGCCATCCTGACGGCCGTTCTGGCCACCGTGCCGACCGGCCCCGCCCCTGCCTTCACCGGCGGCAACCACGAGGACATCACCAGGGCCGCACTGCCCTGGCAGCCGATGACGCTGACCGAGATGGCCGATGCCCGCGACGGGGCGATCAACGCCAACGACCACCCTCCATACTTCGATGTCGGCCCCCTGCACTGCGACAACGCCGACTACCTCGAGCCCCGCTACGCCCCCGCCTACCCCCGCACTCGGGACGAGGCGACCACCGAGCTCCTCGCGTGCATCCGTACCTCCGTAACCCGCTTCCGCAACGCGGTCGAGGCCGCCGACGGCCTCGTCGACGCCCACGGCAAGGTGCGCGCCGACCAGAGCGACCTGGCCTCGCACTGCACATGGGACGAGAAACCCCAACGGGCCAAGTGCGACGTCCTCGAACAGCTCGGCCGCGGCTGGCACCAGATCGAGGACTTCTACTCGCACTCCAACTGGACGGACCGGGCCGCCCCTGGTCAGGTCGGGCTCGAAAACCCACCCGGACTGGAGCGCACCGAGGTCGCGCCGTTCCTCGCCATAGGCCGCTACAGCGCCATGAAGGACGCCGACTGGACCCGGGACGCACGCGCCCTCATTCCCGTCGACCTCACCACAGGCTGCTACACCGATGTCGATTCGACGGGTGTCAAACCCGCCGACTGCGAAGGCCGCGTCTCCCACAACCGCGCGCTGAACAAGGACACCGCCACATCAGCCCGCTCCGAGACGGACGACAACTTCCGGCACGCCACGGCCGGAGCAACCGCCGAGATCACGCGCCAGTGGAACGATTTCAAGGCCGACCTGCTCAAGACGTACCCCGATCACCGGCGCGGCGCCCAGATGATCTGCGCTCTCGTCCACGACGACCCTGCCAGCGCCTGCCCCTGACGGGGCAGGCGCCCCTCGTACAGGCTCCCGCCGACCGAGTCCGGGTCGGTCAGCGTGTACGAGACGGAGGACCCGCTCGCCGACCTCACCGCCCCTTGCCTACGGCGCATCGCCCGTCACCAGGCCCGCCCCGCCCCCGCTTCCATGGACAGCATGGAAGCGGCAGGCCGGCCGGGCATCGAACTGCTACGTGCTCTCATCACGGCCCGGCTCGGCGACCGGCACAGCGCCTCCGAACCCTGTACGACACCCGGCACCTGCGCGTTCCGGACTACGTCCGCGCCCACCCTGCGCTGACTGGCCACCGGCCGCACCGTCGGCGGGGCGGCCCTACACCCGCCCGCCAGTCGATCTCCCGGGAGCAGGCCCTGGAGCTGTACACCCTCGGCGGGGCGCGGCTCACCGGCGAGGAGGAACACAAGGCCGTCCTAGGCGAAGGACGGTTCGCGGATTTCGCCGTCCTGTCCCACGACTACTTCGCCGTACCGGTCGACGACATCCCGCACATCGAGTCCCCGCTGATCGACCTCGTGCTGATCGGCGTGGCGGCCAAGCTGCGGTGGCAGGGGGGCCGCCGCCGGACCGCAGCGCGAGCCCGCTGCCGTGCCTCCCAGGCGAGAGGCCGGGATGCGACCTAGGGTTGAAGGGAGTTCCGCCACGGCACTCGCCGTCGCCATCGCGGATGCCGAGATCGAGGCCCGGGCTGAGAGCGGACGGCCCGCCCGGCATCGACGCCGGGCGCGGCCCGACGTCGGAGGAGGCTGCCGAGCCGTTCAGGCTCCCGCTTGCCCTGTGCCGGACATCCCGGACAGCCACAGCACCAGGCAGGAGAGTCCTCAATGCCTCAGAACCCGACCTCTGCGATGCGCGCGGCGGCCCACGCCACACCCAAGGAACGCGCGACCCTCGGCAGGAAGGCCCGGCGCCGCTCGCCGCGGTCGGGCCACGCCGTGTACAAGCCGTCGCCCGGGAGGACGGATCCCCTGGCGATCCTGGAGGCGCAGTCCGCGGCACGAGTGGCCGAACTCGTGCCTATCCGCTACGGCCGGATGACGGAATCCCGTTCCGTTTCTACCGGGGGGCTGCCGCGATCATGGCATCCGACCTGGCCGGCACCCCGCGCTCGGGACTCACGGCCCAGCTGTGCGGGGACGCCCACCTTCTGAACTTCCACCTGCTCGCCTCACCGGAGCGGCAGCTGATGTTCGACATCGACGACTTCGACGAGACACAGCCGGGCCCCTGGGAGTGGGACGTCAAGCGGCTCTCCGCGAGCTTCGTCATCGCGGGGCGGGCGAACGACTTCGACGACACCGAGCGTGCCCGAATCGTCCGTTCGACGGTTCGTTCGTATCGCGAGGCCATGATCCGCTTCGCGGGGATGCGCACCATCGACGTCTGGTACGCGAAGATCGATGCGGACCTCCTCGAGTCCCCGGCAGCGGGCCGGCTCCATGCGACGAAGCACGGTCGGAGGAACCTGGCCCACGCGCTGGCGAAGGCCCGTACCCGCGACAGCCTGCAGGCTTTCGACGAGCTCACCGAGACGGTCGACGATCGGCCCAGGATCTCGGCGGACCCCCCACTGCTCGTCCCGGTCGGCGACCTGCTGCCGGACGTCGAGCGCGCCACGCTCGAGCGCCAGTTCCGCGGCCTGATCGAGCGGTACGGCCGCACTCTCGCTTCCGACCGGCGCACCCTCCTGGAGGACTACCGACTGGCGGACGTCGCCCACAAGGTGGTCGGCGTCGGCAGCGTCGGCACCCGGTGCTGGATCTTCCTCCTGCTCGGCCGGGACGACCAGGACCCGCTCTTCCTCCAGGCCAAGGAGGCCGACGCCTCCGTGCTGGCCGCACACGTCGGCGCGAGCCGGTACCGCAACCAGGGCGAGCGGGTGGTGTCGGGCCAGCGGCTGATGCAGGCCACGAGCGACATCTTCCTCGGCTGGGAGCGAGTGGACGGGATCGACGGCAAGAAGCGCGACTTCTACGTCCGCCAGTTGCGCGACTGGAAAGGCATCGCCGTGCCGGAGAGGATGCGGCCGAAGGACATGCAGGCGTTCGGCGAACTGTGCGGGGTCACACGGGCTCGTGCGCACGCGCGGTCCGGCGACCGCATCGCGATCGCCGCGTATCTGGGCGGCGGCGACTCGTTCGACCGAGCCCTCGCCACCTTCGCGGAGGCGTACGCCGACCAGAACGAGCGAGACCACCAGGCCCTGGTGGACGCGGTGCGCGCAGGCCGGCTGCCCGCGGAGGAACTGCCGGCGTCCTGAGCCGCGGATGGCAGCCTCGCCATGTCGCTCAGGGGCAGCTCGAAGTCGGCTTGTCGTGGACGAGGGCGCAGGTCATCTGCTCGCCGCGTCGGTGGTCCGGGGAGGCGGTGCGCAGTTCGGCCTTGAAGCCGTTCCACTGGCGAGTCGTCTCGGCGGTGGCCCCGGATACGGCGGGGCTGAAGTTGTCGCCGGTGTTCCAGGACGTCGCACTAGGCACGGTCGGAGCTCTCCTTCCACGTGCAGGGGGAGGAGAGATCGCTCTGGTCGGCCAGAGGGCCGAGGAGGAGTACCCGCCGTGGTCATCGACATGCTCCACCGGGAGACGGCACGCCCGGGCGGACCGTACCGGCGAGTCTTGGCTACGCCGTGCTCGCACACGTCTACGGGGCCGACGTCGACCCGTCGTTCCGCACGGCGCTGTCCGGCGTGTCCCCCGTCGACGTCGGCAGAGCGGGGATCGCCGACCTGTAGAAGGGGGCCCACGGGCGATCATCCGGAGGTCTGGGGCATGAGTAGTGGTGCTTGGGCAGGCGCCGCAGTCGGTGCCGTTCTCGCCCCGACCGACGCCGCTCTCGGCAGGACAGGCGATCACCCACCCTCGCGTTCCGGCGCTCGCGCGTCACGGACTGAATGTCGAGAGCGGCCTGAACGACGGCATGGTCCTGCCCTTCCTCCTCCTGTTCCTGGCAGCCATCCCCGGCACCCAGTACGCGGAGGAAGGAGTGGTCGGCGTCTTCTGGCAGGCTCTGGTCCTGAGCACCGCGCTGGGATTGCTGGTCGGATGGCTGGACGGCGCACTCCTGCAGTGGTCCAGGGCCAAGGGATGGATCACTCGGGCATGGCGTCGCCTCTATCTGCCGGCCGTGGCGGCCGGGGCGTACGAACTTGCCGTGGTGACGGACCGCAGCGGCTTCATCGCCGCGTGGGTCGCCGGGTTCGCCTGCGGGTTCGCCATGCGGCAGCACTCGACCGGGGTCGACAAGCAGAACTCCGACCACACGGCCGAATTCACCGAGGACCTCGGCGAACTCCTGGCCGCGGTCAGTCTTCTCGTCTTCGGAGCCGTGCTGCTCGGCCCCGCGCTGGAGCACTTGAGCTGGCGGATCGTCCTGTACGCGGTGCGCAGCCTCACCGTGGTCAGGATGCTGCCGGTGGCTCTCTCCCTCGCCGGGAGCGGGCTGCGGCTGCCGACCGTGGCGTACATCGGCTGGTTCGGGCCGCGTGGTCCGGCCTCCGTGGTCCTGGCGCTGCTGGTGGTGGAGGATCCCGTCCCCGGGGTGGAAATGCTGGGGAGCGTCGTCGCGATCACCGTCGGTCTCAGCGTCCTCCTGCACGGCGTCTCGGCCGTGTCCCTCGCCGAGCGCCACGGCCACTGGCACGAGAAGGCCGCAGCCGCATCTCGTGACCTGCGCGAGGGCACCCCCGTACCCGACACTCCGGCACGCGGCAGGCTCGGTCGGCCGGACCGGTCGGAGACTGAGACAGCGGCATCCGTCCGTCCGCGAGCCCGGCCTGGTGTCGCCGGCGGAGGCCCAGGCCTGCACGTTCCACGTCATGCAGTTCTGCCGGCGGGAGTCGTAGGCGCCGAAGGACTCCCTCCGGGCGGGCCGGGTCGCCGGGGCGAACCGGTCCAGGCGGGTGGTGCTGCCCTCGGCGTACGTGTTGTCGCCCGACACCATCGACCACGGCGGCGGTCCGTCGACGCCCTGTGTGTGGAAATCCCTCCGGACCTGGCCCGGGGTCACCCACTCCGTGCGGGTGCCCGGGTGCCACTCGAGCTCGGGCATGCCGAAGGACGGGCTGAGGCTGAAGTCGGGCCGGTGGCCTTCCGCGAGCCGGCCGCCCGCCGCCGCGTAGTAGCGGGCGTCGATCCGGGCGAGGTCACGCTCGCTCGGCTTGTAGACCAGGGCGCGGTCCGGCACCTGGCCGGGGTGGTCCCGGGTCAGGTCGTGGAGCCGACGGCGCTGTCGGGCCGGTCGACGTCGGCGATCTGCTCGCCGTCGGCGGTCGTGGTGACCGTGTCGACGTCCCCGGTGACCAGGGCGACCTGGTGGGTCGCCGAGGGCTTGGCGGGAGCGGTGGGCTTGGCCCGAGCGGCTTGTGCGGGTGCCTGCGGAACGACGAGCGTCGAGGCCCGGCAGGGGCACCGCGATGACCGCCGCGATCAGCTCCCGGCGTCTGCGCCGGAAAGCGGAAGGACGGGAAGGGGATTCCATGGCATGGGTCTGTCGACCGGGGAACGCCGTCGTGAACGTCCCATGACGGCAAGTCCTCGCCACGGCAAAGGCTTGTCAGTCGTGAACCACGCGATTCCGGGCGGAAAGACGTGGCAGGTCGCGGGTACCGACATGCGCCGGGGGACGACGGGGGCCAGATTGGAGATATCCGACCCGCCGGACGGAGACGTCTCGGCGGGCAGACGACATGGAGGAGCCTGTCAGACCATGGCTCGCGAAGAAACGACAGATGGGTCGCCGCGACTGGTTCTCGTCGTCGGCGTCGCCGGGTCGGGCAAGTCCACGGTGGGTCGTCTTCTCGCCGAGCGGCTGGGTTGGGCGTACCGGGACGCGGACGAGTTCCACTCCGAGGCCGACCGCGCCAAGATGGCTGCCGGCCATGCCCTCACGGACAGCGACCGGGAGCCGTGGCTCGAAGCGATCAGGGAGTGGATGGACCGGGCGACCGCGACCGGTCAGCGGGCCGTCGTCACCTGCTCGGCGCTCAAGCGTCACTACCGGGACAAGCTGCTGGCAGGGCGGCCCGACACTGTTCTGGTGTACCTGCACGGCTCGCGCGAGCGGCTGGAGTCCCGGCTGGCCTCGCGGCACGGTCATTTCTTCCCGGCGGCCCTGCTGGACAGCCAGCTCGCGGTCCTCCAGGAGCCGGAGCCCGACGAGCACCCGGTGGTGGTGGAGATCGACCAGCCTCCGGAGGCCGTCGTCACAGCCGTGCTGTCGCTGATGCGCCGGGACTCCGGTGTCGGGGTTCCGGCGGACGGGCCGGGCCCGGAGCGGGCCGTCCGCGCCGTCGTACGCGAGAGTTCTTCCGCGTCCCCCAGCCTCACGGGCGCGTCGTGGCGGTTGGTCCGGGAAGAGCAGAGCGCGGAAGTGGTCCAGCTGGGCGGCGCCCTGCGCGACTACGTCGTGAACGGCCGACCGCTGCTCGACGGGTTCTCCACGGGGTCCACCGTCACGGGCGGGCGCGGGCAACTGCTCGTCCCCTGGCCGAACCGCGTGGGCGGCGGACGCTACCGCTTCGACGGCAGGGATCTGCAACTCCCCCTGACCGAGGTGGAGAAGGGCAACGCGATCCACGGACTGCTTCGCTGGACCCTGTGGGAACTGCTCGCCCGCACCGCTGACTCGGTGACGCTGGGCACGACGCTCTGTCCCCAGCCCGGATATCCGTTCCTCCTCGATGTCCGTGTCGAGTACCGGCTGGGGGCCGACGGGCTCGGGACGGCGGTCCGGGCCACCAACACCGGTACCGATCCCGCGCCTTACGGGGTGGGCCAGCATCCCTACCTCACGGTCGGCACCGAACTCGTCGACAGCGCCGTGCTGACCGTTCCGGCCCGGACCCTGCTGCGTACCGACGACAGGGGCCTGCCGATCGGCCAGGAGCCCGTCGAGGGCACCCCGTACGACTTCCGCACCGCCCGCCCCATCGGCGACCTGCGACTGGACACCGCCTTCACCGGACTCGACCGCGATCCCGACGGGCGGGCGATCGTGCGGCTGGCGCACCCCTCCGGGCGGCGGGGCGTCGATCTGTGGCTGGGCGAGGGCACTCGCTGGGTGCAGGTGTACACGGGCGACACCCTGGCCGAACCCGAGCGCCGGCGACGGGGAGTCGCCTTGGAGGCGATGTCCTGTCCACCGGACGCCTTCCGGAGCGGCACGGACCTCACCGTCCTGCAGCCGGGCGCGACCCACGTGCTCCGCTGGGGGCTGAGCCCTTGGGGGTACGCGTGACACCGTCCGTCGAGGACGGGCGACATGACCGCGCACGATTTCCGGGCGCTCTACGAGCGGCTCCGGAGCCGGGCGGCGCCGCCGGCGGTGGACGGCCGGTGCGGCGCGCTCCGCCATCTCACACCTGAGCGGGTGGTGGCGGCCGCCTCGGAGGTCCGGCTGGGATGAGATCGGCGCGGCCGGGCCCGTAGGTGGTCCGTCCGGACGAAGACGCTGGGCTCAACGGTCCAAAGACGATGCGGAGGAGATGCCGACCGCCTCATCGGGTGATTGCGTGAGCTGCCCGGCCACCCCGGCCCCGGGCGCAGGGCGACCGCGCAGCGAGGAGGCAGGACGGCATGGATTCCACGGTGGGAGCGCCGCAGAGCGTGATCCCGGCGCGTTTGCTGCACGGCCAGAAGGCTCTGGTCACCGGGGCCAATTCGGGCATCGGCAAGGCCACGGCCATCGCCCTGGGCCGAGCCGGAGCCGACGTGGTCGTGAACTACGTGGCGGGCCGCGAGGCCGCCGAGGAGGTGGCCGAGGAGATCGCCTCGTTCGGGGTCCGCTCGGCGGCCTACGAGGCCGACGTGTCCCAGGAGGACCAGGTCGTCGCCATGACGGACCGGATGGTGAAGGAGTTCGGCACCATCGACATCCTCGTGGCCAACGCGGGACTGCAGCGTGACTCCGCGCTCACGGAGATGACCCTCGCCCAGTGGCAGAAGGTCATCGACGTGAATCTCACCGGTCAGTTCCTGTGCGCCCGGGAGGCGACCAAGGAGTTCCGGCGCCGGGGCGTGAACCCCGAGGTGTCCAAGGCCGCCGGGAAGATCATCTGCATGAGTTCGGTGCACCAGGTCATCCCCTGGGCGGGGCACGTGAACTACGCGTCGTCCAAGGGCGGCGTGCAGATGATGATGCAGACCCTGGCCCAGGAGCTCGCACCCGAGAAGATCCGCGTGAACGCGGTGGCCCCGGGAGCGATCAGGACGCCGATCAACCGCGCGGCCTGGGAGACGCCGGAAGCGCAGAAGGACCTGCTGCGGCTCATCCCGTACGACCGCATCGGCGACCCCGAGGACATCGCGAACGCCGTCGTCGCGCTCGCGTCCGACCTCATGGACTACGTGGTGGGGACCACGCTGTACGTCGACGGCGGCATGACGCTCTTCCCCGGATTCGCCACCGGCGGGTGACCGTCTCCCGGCCTGTCACGTCCACGAACAGCGAAGGCTTGCATGTCCACGTCGCTCCACCTGCTGGCGGATGCCCCGGCCCAACTGCTGCCGGCCCGGGAACTCATGGCCTTCACCCTGGCCTCCCACATCATCCTGGTACCGCTCGGCGTGGCCTTCCCCTTCATCACCCTGGTCATGCACTACCGCGGACTGCGCCACAAGGACGCCACGGCACTGCTCCTGGCACGGCGCTGGTCGGCCGTCATGGCGGTGCAGTTCGCACTCGGCATCGTCACCGGCACGGTGCTCTCGTTCGAGTTCGGTCTGCTGTGGCCCGGCCTGATGGGGCGGTGGGGTGACGTCTTCGGCGTCGGATTCGGCGTCGAGGCCTGGGCCTTCTTCCTGGAGGCCGTGCTCATCGCCATCTACCTGTACGGATGGCGGAGGCTGAAACCGCGGACGCATTTCCTCCTCGGGCTGCCCCTGCCGTTCGCCGCGCTGCTCGGAGCGTTCGGCATCCTGGCCGCCAACGCGTGGATGAACACGCCGCAGGGCTTCTCGCTCGACTCCGAGGGCAATCCGGTCGACGTGGACGTCTGGAAGGCGATCTTCACGCCGATGTTCGGCCCGCAGTACTGGCACTTCGTCGTCGCGATGATCATCACTGCCGGGTTCATGGTGGCCGGCGTCTACGCCACGGGCTGGCTGCGCGGCCGCCGGGACCGCTACCACCGGCTCGGCTTCGCCGTTCCGTTCACCATCGCCGCCGTCGCCACCCCGGTGCAGTTCGTCCTCGGCGACTCCATCGCCAGGTCGGTGTTCCACAAGCAGCCGGTGAAGTTCGCAGCCATGGAGATCGTCTGGAAGACCGACACCCGGGTACCGGAGTACCTCTTCGGGCGCCTGCAGGAGGACGGCACCGTCTCGGGCGGCATCAAGATCCCCCTGCTCGACTCGGTCCTTGCCGGGTTCAGCCCGGACACCGAGGTGGTCGGACTGACCTCCGTCCCGGCCGACCAGCGGCCGACGGCCACCCAGGCGACCATCGCCCACTGGGCCTTCGACACCATGGTCCTGATCGGATCCGTGCTGGTGCTGCTCGCCCTCTGGTACGGGTTCGTCTGGTTGAGGCACCGCCGACTGCCCGCCTCGGCGTGGTTCTACCGAGCGGCCGCCTGTGCGGGCGTGGCCTCCGTGGTGGCCGTCGAATGCGGCTGGATCGCCACTGAGGTGGGACGCCAGCCCTGGATCGTGTACCAGAACATGCGGGTCGCCGAGGCCGTGACCTCGACCCGCTCCACCACCCTGTGGATCATGCTCGGCGTGGTGATGGCGGTGTACGTGTTCCTCTTCGGCTCGTTCCTCGTCATCCTGCTGAAGATGCGCACGCGGTGGCGCCTCGCCGACCGGCAGCAGGCCGCCGCAGGGACGGGCCGTCCGCCGGAGGACGACCTCCCCTACGGGCCGCGAGCCCCCCTTCCCGTGGGAGACGCCCCTCCCACCGGAGACGGAGCCGGGCGGCCCGGGGGTGACCGCTCGTGACCGCCGACCTCATCGCCGTGGTGCTGCTCCTGGCCGTGACCGCGTACGCCTGCGCCGGTGGTACCGACTACGGGGCCGGCTTCTGGGACCTGACGGCCGGCGGGACGGAACGCGGCCGGCGGCCCCGGTGGCTCATCGACCACGCCATGGCCCCCGTCTGGGAGGTCAACAACGTCTGGTTGATCTTCGTCCTCGTCATCATGTGGACCGGTTTCCCCGTCCTGTTCCAGACCGTGTTCTCCGCGATGTGGCTCCCCCTCGCCCTGGCCGTCGTGGGCATGGTCCTGCGGGGCGCCGGATTCGCCTTCCGCAAGCCGACCCGACGGCTCGCCGGCCGACGGTTGTACGGTGCCCTGTTCGCGGTGGCGTCCGTCGTCACGCCGTTCTTCCTCGGGGCCGCCGTCGGCGGGGTCGCGTCGGAACGCGTGGCTCCCGGCACCGAGGCCTCGGCCGACATCTGGACCAGCCCGACGTCGCTCGTGTTCGGGCTGGTCGCCATCGTCACCACGGCGTTCCTCGGGGCGGTGTTCCTCACCGGGGACGCCCGCAGGTTCGACGCGCCCGATCTGGTCGGCTACTTCAGGCGGCGGGCGCTGAGCTGTCTCGCCGCGCTCACCGTCCTGGCAGTGGTCACCGCGTTCGTCACCCACGAGGACGCCCCCTACGTGTGGCACGGACTCACCCACGGCCTCGGGCTGTTCTTCGTCGTCCTGGCCGGAGCAGCCGCCCTCGCCACCCTGGTGATGCTCCTACGGCCTCCGAGCACCTGGATGCGTGTCACGGCGATCGGCGTCGTCGCGTCGGCCGTCGTCGCCTGGGGTATGGCCCAGCGCCCCTATCTGCTGCCGACCTCGCTGACCGTGGCCGACGCCGCAGGCGCGCCCGCCACGCTGACGTGGCTGGCGATCGTCACCCTGGTGGCCCTGGTCGTGGTCATGCCGGCCGTGGTCCTCCTCTACTGGCTCGACACCCACGGTGAGCTCGAAGAGCTCACCGACACCGAGCTGCGCAAGGGGAGCGGCACCACGGGTGACGACGCGGCACCCGACCTCTGATCGCCCGTTCGCACGCGTCCTGGACGCCCCTCACGCCCGGACTCCGAGGAAGGAAGCCGCTGTGACCGACGACGAGATCCTTCTCGGCCTCGCCCTGACGGTGGTGCTCGCCACCGGATCGCAGATCCTGGCCAGCAAGCTGCGCGTCCCCGCCCTGATCATCCTGCTTCCCGTCGGGTTCGCCGCCGGCGCGATCACCGACGTCGTCCACCCGGACAGACTGCTGGGTCCGGACTTCTCCGCCCTCGTGTCGCTGTCCGTCGCGGTGATCCTCTACGACGCCGGGCTGGGACTCGACCTGCGCAAGCTCGCCCACCACACCCGAGGGATCGTGGGCAGGCTGCTCGTGTACGGCGTGCTGCTCACCTTCCTCGTCACCGGCGCGGTGGCACCGGCGATGTTCGACATGCCCCTGCGCGTGGCCGCGATGCTCGGCATGATCCTCGTCGTCTCCGGGCCCACGGTCGTGGGGCCGATCCTCGACTTCGTGCGGCCGAGCGACAAGGTACGGCGCATCCTGATCTGGGAAGGGACGCTGACCGACCCGATCGGCGCCATCCTCGGCGCCCTCACCTTCCACGCGGTCGCCTCGTCACACCGCATCGACATCGGTCGGGGTTACCAGCTGGGTCAGTTCGCACTCAGCCTCGCCGTCGGGATGGTGGGCGGAGTCGTGGGAACCGCTCTGCTGTGGTTCACCCTGCGCACCCTGCGACTCGGCGAGACCCTCGGAACGCTGGCACAGCTCGCCATCGTGATCGGCGTATCGGCGGGCTGTGACGTCGTGCGGGACGACACCGGGCTCATCGCCGCCATCCTGGCGGGACTGGCCGTCTCCAACATCCGCGGCTTCGACATGCCCTCGCGCCGGCCCTTCCTGGAGACTCTGGTCCAGCTGATCATCGGACTGCTGTTCATCTCCATCTCCTCCACCGTGTCCCCGGCGTCCCTGGTGCCGGTACTCCTCCCTGGGCTCGGACTGATCGCGATCCTCGTCCTGGTCGTCCGGCCGATCGTGGCCTTCGGCGCCGCGGCGCGCACGGATCTCTCACGGGGGGAGCGTGCCTTCGTCGGGTGGATGGACCCACGCGGCATCGTCGCGGCAGCGACGGCCTCGGCCTTCTCCGCCGGCCTGGTGCAGCGGGGGGTCACCGGGGCCGAGGAGATCCTTCCCGTCACCTTCCTGGTGATCGTGGGAACCGTTCTCCTGTACTCGCTGACGGCGGCCCCGGTGGCCAGACGGCTGGGCGTCGTCAGAGCGGAGGGCACGCGCGTCCTCCTGGTGGGCGGCGAGCCGTGGGTGGTCGACCTGGGCAGGGCCCTGAGATCCGCCGGCCTCGACGTGCTGATGTGGGCGGGACTCGACGAAGAACGCGAGGAGATCAAACAGGCGGGCCTCGACCTCGCCAAGGGCGATCTGCTGGCCACGGCCATCAACCCCGGGGCTCGTCTGGAGGGCGTGACGGCCGTCTTCCTGGCCACCGACGACGACGACTTCAACGCGCTCGCCTCGATCGTGATGCAGGACAACGTCGAGGGTCCCGTCTACCGGGTGGGGCCACCGCACGACAGCCACGGCGTGGTCGCTCCCTACACCGGCGGCGACATCCTCTTCGGCCGCTCCCTGGTCCGGCACGTCCTCGCGGAACGCTACGGACGGGGTGCCCGGTTCGTGGTGCAGCCGGCCGCCGCCCCGCTGCCGCCGGAGTACGACACGCTCTTCGTGGTGCGGGCGGACCACCGGCTGGATCCCGTCACGGAGAGACGGGAGACCGTGCCGCAGGAGGGTGACACCGTCGTCCTCCTCGGGCCCGCGACGACCGCAGCATCGCCCTGAGGGCCCCACGGCCTACGGTCCGGCGCGCCGCGGCTCTCGGAGCATCGAGTCCAGGGTGATCGCTGCGTCGATGAGGGCCAGATGGGTGAAGGCCTGGGGAAAGTTGCCCAACTGCCGTCCCGTCAGGTCGATCTCCTCGGAGTACAGCCCCAGGTGGTTGGCGTAGGTGAGCATCTTCTCCAGCACCAGCCTGGCCATGTCGGTGCGTCCGGCCCGGGCCAGGGCGTCGACGTACATGAACGTGCACAGGGAGAAGGTTCCCTCGGAACCGCGCAGCCCGTCGGGCGACGCCTCGGGGTTGTAGCGGTAGACGAGGCTGTCACTGACCAGTTCGCGCTCCATCGCGTCCAGGGTGGACTTCCACATCGGGTCGTCGGGGGTGATGAAGCCGACCGTCGGCATGCGCAGCAGCGACGAGTCGAGCACGTCGTCGCCGTAGTGCTGTACGAAGGCCTGCTTCCCCGGGTCCCAGCCGCGGTCGTACACCTGCGCGTAGATCTCGTCCCGTGCGTCGACCCAGCGTCCGCCGGCCGCGGGACGACCGTCGTCGTAGGCGATCCGCAGGGCGCGGTCGAAGGCCACCCAGGACATGACGCGACCGTAGGTGAAGTCCTTCCGGCCCCCGCGCGTCTCCCAGAGACCTTCGCCGGGCTGGTCCCAGTGGTCGACCAGCCAGTCGAGCAGGGTGTGCAGGGCCTTCCAGCCACCGTGGTCGAGGTGCATGCCGTGCTCGTGTGCGAAGTAGATGCTGTCGAGGGCCTCGCCGTAGATGTCCAACTGGAGCTGCGTCGCCGCTCCGTTGCCGATGCGGACCGGAGCGGAGCCGCGGTACCCCTCCCAGTGGCCGAGGGTCTCCTCGACCAGGTCCGCCGAGCCGTCGACCCGGTACATGATGTTCAGCGGCCCGGAACCGTTCTCCTGGCCGACCTCCTGCTTCACCCGCGCGTGCAGCCAGTTGATGAACGCGGACGCCTCTTCCTTGAATCCCATCCCCAGCAGGGCGTACACCGAGAACGAGGCGTCCCGGATCCAGGTGAACCGGTAGTCCCAGTTGCGCTCCCCGCCCAGTTGCTCGGGGAGCCCCGCCGTGGGTGCGGCGACCAGGGCGCCGGTCGGCGCGTAGGTCATGAGCTTCAGCGTGATGGCCGACCGTTCCACCGCCTCCCGCCAACGGCCGGAGTAGGTGGACTGTCCCAGCCAGGAGCGCCAGAAGCGGACCGTCTCGTGGAAGAGGCGCTCGAACTCCTCCAGGCGCACCTCGCGCGGAGGCCCGTCGGGGGCGGATTCCATGACCAGGCCGCGCTGCTGCCCCGCCCGCAGGCTCAAGGAGAAGCGCAGGTCGTCGTTGTCGCCCGGGAGGATGGCCAGCAGCCGCTCTTCCTCCGGCTCACGGACGGCGTGGACGGCCAGGTCCAGGTCCTCCGAGCGGAACAGGGCGCCACGCTCGGAGATGTGCAGTTCGTGCGGCTTGCGGCCGTAGTCGAAGCGCGGGGCGATCTCCCCTTCGAACGTCATGCTGCCCCGTACGCAGCGGAGCATGCGGACGATGCGGTGCCGGTCGGTCGCGGTGGTTCCGGTCACCGGCATGAAGTCCACGACCTCCCCCGCCCCGGCCTCGGTCATGAAGCGCGTCACCAGGACGGCGGTGTCCGGATGATAGAGCTGCTTCGTCGTGTACGTGTCGGCGACAGGCCGCACGGTGAAGTGGCCGCCCTTGTTCCGGTCGAGCAAGGCGCCGAAAACGCTGGGCGAGTCGAACCGCGGACAGCAGAACCAGTCGATCGTCGCATCGGTCGTCACGAGGGCCGCGGTCTGCAGATCACCGATGAGACCGTGGTCCTCGATCAGGGGATAGTCGTCCATGGTGGACCCCTTTCAGCCCCCGTCGACCACAATCGGGGCACCGTCACTCCCCGGACGGAGTGGACCGGAGCGGCACCCGATCAGCTTAGGCCGACCGTGTCTGCCCGTCCTGGCGAGGGCGCCGCCCGGAGCCGGCGGGGACCGCCGCTGCGCCGGCTCGGGAAGCCAGATTCAGATGGCTGCGAGGCAATACGTCAGGGCCGGCCTGCGCATCGTGCCGATGATCGGTCTCGTCCTCGGCACCCTTCCCGCCGAGCTCGCCCTCACCGCCGACAGCACGGGCTGGCCGCCCAGTGGCGGGCACCATTCCGCGACGACGGCGACGGCTGGTTCCGCACCGGCGGCCCGGCACGTCGTGATGCTGGTGCTCGCTCTGGGAACGACGCCGTCCAAGGACGCGCTGACCGGCCGGCGCAAGGAGCGGACGGCGGGCCGCAAGTACCCCGTCCGGCGGAGTTCCTCGATGTCCTGCCCACCAACGCCACGGGGAAGATCCTCAAGCGCGATCGGGCCGAAGTCCTTCGGTGGCGCCACACGACGCATCGGCCGCCGGACGAGGACATGCGGCGTCGCTCCGGTCGCGAGACCCGGCGAGAGCACCTTTGCTGGGCGGGCGACGGACGCTCCGCCGCTCGCGGCCACCCGCGGACCGCTCTGCAGGAGATCCGTATGGAAGCCCAGCCCTGGCCGGTGCCAACGACGCTCGGCGTGGCCGGGTTCGTCGCCGGGAAGGAGCCTCGGTCCCCGTGAGCGCACCGCGGGAAGGCGAACAGGGCCGCCGGATCCGTCCCCGGCGCGTTCGCCTGCTCCTGCCCCTCCTGCGTTCAGCGGCCGTGGTGACGGCGGCCACCACGGCCTACTTCCTGCTGCCCCTCGACAGAGACCTCGACCAACACACGGGCACCGTGCTGGTCCTGGGGATCATGGCGATCGGCGCACTGCTGGCCCTTCAAGCCGTCAGCATCATCGGATCGCCGTACCCGCGGCTGCGCTCCGTGGAAGCCCTGTCCACCGCGGCCCCCTCCGAAGAGCCCGTGGAGGCCGACCGATTGCGGGACCTCCTGCGGAAGCCCGCCCATCGCAAGGTCCTGGTGTTCAGCGCGCTCATCGGCGTCCCCCTCTCGCTGGCTGCCTTCTGGTTCCTCGCCGGCCTGCACGACCTCGAACACGTGATGTGGGCGGACCTGCCGAGGGCACTGGGCTGGGACACTCCACCGGCCTGGTGGCCGCTGCCCCTGCTCGCCGTGGCCGGAATCGTCGTGGGCCTGCTGGTGACCCATCTGCCGGCGCTGGCGGCCACGTCCCGACGTACGGCCTGCACGCCGGCGAGGCCTCGGCCAGCGCCTTGCCCGGGGTGATCATCGCGGCGTTCGCCAGCCTCCCGCTCGGTGCCGCCCTCGGCCCGGAGGCGCACCTGATCGCGCTCGGCGGCGGTCTGGCCCTGCGTGGCGGACTCCGCCTTCGTACACCGCCTGAGGACAAGGCTGCGGGCGACGGGGCTGTACGGGGCCGGGGCGCCGTACACGGCCGAGCCGTACAGGGGTGAGCGCCCCCGTACAAGGCTCAGCCCTGTACGACCCCGGGGTGTCGCCGGCCGCGGGCGTGCTCGCCTCCTTCGCGACCTTCTGGGTCGGCTTCCCGTCCCGACAGCTCGGTGGCGTCGTCTTCGGTCACTTCGGTGACCGGATCGACCGCAAGGGCACGCCGGTCACCACCCGCGCCGAAGGGCCGCAGCTCAGAACCTAGGGTCGTTCGAAGGCCTGCAGTGCACCACCGAACGAGAACCACCGGGCGCTCTGCTTCGGCGACGACCTCCTGTCCCACGGAACCGATGATGAAGCCGCGGACGCTACCCAACCCGTGAGAGCCCACGACGAGCAGCTCCGCCTCGGCAGCGGCGAGCAACACGCTGACGGGGGCGTCCTCGACCTCGTCGGCGGTCAGGGCGAGGTCCGGATGCCGAGAACCGACGTGTCGCCCGGTAACGGCGAGCACGCTCTCCGCCGCGCCGGCACGGTCTTCGTGCGACACCTTCATCGCCCCCAGCTGATGCTCCGCCCACCGTGTGGCGTACACCAGCCGTAGACCACCGTCGCGCAGTTCCGCCTCGGCGGCGGCCCAGTCCAACGCCGCCGTGCTTCCTTGAGAGCCGTCCACTCCCGCAGTGACAGGTAGGGACACGCTGCTCTCCTCGCCTCGGACCATCGCCGAACGGCATCGCAGGGGCGCCTAAGGGCATCCGTGTGCGAGGGCACCTGGTCACGAAGCTACCGAGCCGCTGAATCGATGGTGCCTGGAGCGTTCGGCGACGCTGACGAAGTGCCCCGTCTGGCGGATGCCACTGCTACGCCCGTCCTTTCGCAGTCCAGCGTCTGCGTCCGGTGCAAGCGGGTCCACGGCTTTCCGTGTCCGCTGCGCGCGGGGCCGGGAATCGCCCTACCGTGAGAGGGAGGGAACCCGTCGAGGGAACCCGGCGTCGGTCGTGCCTCGAGCGCACCTCCTCCTCCCGCGAAGGGCCTGGGCATGGGTGTCATGACGTCCTGGGCGGACAGGTTCAGGTTGCGGCAGTACGTCAAGGCCAGCCTGTGGATCGTGCCGATGATCGGTCTCGTCCTCGGCGCCCTTCTCGCCGAGGCCGCCCTCGCCGTCGACAGCGCGGACTGGCCGCCGAGCGGCTGGCACTACTCCGCCGCGACCGCGAGCGGCGTGCTCACCGCCATCGTGGGCGCGATGGTGGCGCTGCTCGGGTTCGTCGTCACGATCGGCGTGCTGGTGGTGCAGCAGGCCACGGGAACCCTTTCCCCCCGGTACATGCGCCTGTGGTACCGGGACCGGCTGCAGAAGGCGGTTCTGGCGACCTTCACGGGGACGTTCTCATTCGCCTTCTCCCTGCTGCGCAGCATCGAATCCGCATCGGTCCCCGACCTCGGGGTCACCCTGGCCGGCGCGGCGGTGGCCGTGAGCCTGGTACTCCTGCTCGTCTACCTCAACCGGTTCACCCACAGTCTCCGGCCGGTGGCCATCGCGGAGTTGGTCGCCCGCATGGGAGAGACCGTCTTCACCGAAGGCGCCGCGGCGATCCGGGGCGCCGCGCCCCGCGGAGACGGAGCCGTACCGTCCGACGGTTCGGTGCTGCAGATCCGTACCGTGCGCGGCGGGGCCATTCAGGCCTTCGACGTGCGCGGTCTGATCGCGGAGGCGGCCCGCCACGACTGCGTCTTCGTGGTGACCCGGCTGATCGGGGACTTCGTACCGCCCGGAACCGTGCTGGTGGAGGTCCGTGGGGGCACGTCCAGACCCGACCCGGAACGGGTGAACAGTTTCGTCGCCCTCGGGGCCGAGCGCACGATCGAACAGGATCCCGCCTTCGCGCTCCGGGTCCTCGTGGACATCGCGATCAGGGCCCTCTCTCCCGCGGTGAACGACCCGACGACCGCGGTGCAGGTCCTCAACTACATCGAGTGGTTCCTGCACACGGTCGGCGGCGCGCGGCTGCCCGGACGTTACGTACTGGCCGATCGCGACGGGGACGCCCGGCTGGTGCTCCCGGGCCGGGACTGGGACAACTACCTCGAGCTCGCCGTCTGCGAGATCCGTGACTACGGCGGTTCGTCCGTGCAGATCTGCCGCAGGCTCCGGGCCATGCTCGACGGCCTGCTCGACGCCCTGCCGCCGTCGCAGCACTCCTCCGTGCGCACGCAGTCGCTCCTCCTGCAGGAGGCGATCGAGCGCGAGTTCGCCGACCCCGCCCGCCGGGCCATCGCGGAGCAGGCCGACCACCAGGGCATCGGCGGGCAACACCCTGCCGCGACCGGAAACCGGACCATTCCCGGACCACATGGCTGACTTCATGCCCGCTGGCGATCGTTTCCGCTGATCAGGCACATGCCGATGTTGTACCACCAGCAGACGAAGAATCTGCTGGTCAGCTACTCGCCGAAGAAGCCCGGATTCTTCCAGAGGCAGGGAATGGGGCTTCTGACCTGGTGAAACATGCGTCAGGCGCCCCTCGCCGTACACGGATCCAAGGGGCTTCAGTCGTCGCTTCCAACACCGCGATCGGGTGCGCTCATGTCTCCCGTGGCGGGCATGCCGTCGGCAAGCCCGTAGCGCAGGAACACGGTGCCCTTCGGGCTGGCTACCGGAGGTGCGAGGAGTGTGAGGTTGCTGGGCACCGCGCCAGCGTCGAACACCGTCTTCCCCACTCCGAGCACGATGGGGTGCAGCCAGAGGTCGAGACGGTCGAACAGCTTCTCGCGCAGAAGGGTCTGCACGAGGTTCAGGCTCCCGACGACCTTCACGTGCTCGTGCCGGTCTCGGATCTCGCGCACGGCGTCGGCGAGGTCCGGGCCGAGATGCGTGGACCCGGCCCACGAGAGGTCGGGCGTTCCGCGCGAGGCCACGTACTTCGGCACCCTGTTGAAGAGCGTGGCGATTTCGTTGTCCTCGCCCCCCTCCTGGTGCGGCCAGTAGGCGGCGAAGATGTCGTACGTCCGCCGGCCGAGCAGGAGAGCATCCGTGCCTTCGTACGCGGCCAGGATCTGCGCCCCGGCGACCTCGTCCAGCAGGGGCGCCTGCCAGCCGCCGAACGGGAAGCCCACGGGGTCCTCATCCGGGCCGCCGGGCGCCTGCGCGACGAGGTCGAGGGTCGCGAACAGTTCGATCTGGATGAGGCCCATGGCTTACTCCTGGTGAGTCGTTTACGTCCGTCAGGGATCGACTCGTGGGCGGCCGCCGGGCGTCGGCCTCACAGCGGCGATGTTCACCTCCGGCACGGTCATCAGTCGGGCGGACGCTCGTCCGATCTCGCCCACCACTGCCCAAACCGGAACTGGTCGCCGGGTTCACATCCCCATCGACAAGAACCGTTCGAGGGCGAACCCTCGCTCCAGGAGCTGCATGTCACGCGGCCTCGGGCCGCCGCTGGGTCAGGACCGCTCGACGGCGGCCTTGATCCGGAGACCGAAGTCGGGAGCATCTTTACGAGCCGCGCGAAGCGCCGGTCCCAGCAGGATTCGGCCAAGTCCGTGGCCTTCGAGCACGTTGAAGATCCGCACCCGGGTGCGGCCGTCAGACAGCGGTTCGAGGTCATAGCCTCCCTCGGCCGTGATGAGGTTCTTGCTCTGCTCACTCCAGCGGATCGTGCGTGGCACGTCCAGGCTGGTGATGCGGAACTCGCGGGAGGTCTTCATCCCGGCGTCCTTCACGGTGCTGCGGAAGACCGTCCCGACAGTGGTAGGGCCGTCCGGAGTCTTCGTGATCTCCAGGACCCTGGGGCTGAACTCGGGATCGTTGCGGCCGTCGACGAGGTAGGCGAAGACTTCCTCCACCGGGCGGTCGACCTCGACGCTGGACTCGAACTCTCCGGACATTGCGTCTCCTCGCTGTGTGCCCGGCGCACGCTTCACGGCCAGGATCCCAGAGAGATCCGACTGCTGCCTCCCGGCCGCAGGGCAGCGGGGTGGGTGCCGGTCCCCCGTGCACGTCTCCACGCTGCGCCGATATCCGGCACCTCGTACCGAACCTGCGCGCCATTCTGCTCGACTGACTCCGTTACCAGGTCACCGTCAGGGCGTCGCGGAGTTCCGCCGGGCGCGGGCGCTCTCACGCCAACGGCTCGGCGGCTCCCCGTACGCCGCCCGGAACGCCTTGCTGAAGTGGGCTGGGCTGGTGAACCCCCATCGGGCGGCCACCACGGACACCGGGAGGTGGTCCCTGTCGGTGCGTGCGAGCTCCGCACGGCATCCCGAAAGGCGGCGCCCGCGTACCCGGCGGCCGAACGTGGTGCCCTCGGCCTGGAAGAGCCCGTGGAGATGGCGCGGGGAGATGTGGTGCTCCTCGGCGAGCACGCGCGGTGACAGCTCAGGCCCGCCGAGCCGGGCCCCGGCCGTGGCCTTGATCCGCTCGATCGTGGAGGTGGGGCACGGTGCATCCCCCTGCCGATGGGCAGCGGCCGCCTGGTGCGCCGCCAACGCGGCGAGGAGACCCACGACGGTACGGGCGAGGTCCTCGCGCCCGTACGGGGAAGCGTGGCCGAGAGCCTCCCGTACGAGGCCGTGCACGAGCGGGAGCAGCAGCGCCGGCGTCTCGCCCGACGTCTCGGCAGCGATCTGGAGTGCGCCCGTCCGGTACGCGGTGAGAGAGGCGGCCACTCCTCCGGAGCCGCTCCTATGCCGGCTTCCACGGGGACGTAGCACTCCGACAGGGCACGCCGCCAGGCGGCCGACCGGTCCTCGGGAGGCATCGTCCCGGTCGAGAAGACCAGGTGCGCCGGGGTGGGCGCCAGGTGTGAGCGTCCCGTCATGTCACCGCGGTCCCTGCGGGGAGTGCCGGGACCATTCGCCCCGCAGCCACTCGGTGGGTGACATGCCGTACTCCCGTCGGAAGGCCCGCGCGAAAGCGGCCGGTCCGGTGGAGCCCCAGCTGCGCGCGACCGCCCCCGGAGTCGCCCCGGCGCCCGAGGCCCCTCCCGCGCCCTGGAGGACGCCCGACAACTCCCGCCGGCACCCCTGGAGGCACAGCCCGCGCGTCCAGCGGCCCATCGAGGTGCCTTCGGCCTGAAACAGGCGGTGCAGGTGCGGACCGAGATGCCGTGGGCCCTGGCGACGGTCCCTGGTGTGAGGCCCGGGGACTCCAGGTTCCAGCGGATGAACCGCTGCACACTCAGCAGCAGGACCCGCTCGGCACCGGGCAGTTCCCTCGAGTGTCGGCCCAGCTGCTCGGTCGCCACGACGGACAGCAGGTCCACGGCGTTGTCGGCGAGCTGATCGGCGACCGGCTGCTCGTACGCCCGCCGGATGTTCGCCAGGCGACTCAGGAACGGGGAGACGAGGCCGTGAGTCCCTGAGTCGGGCGCAGCGTCCGCGCCGTGATCCGGTGCAGCTCAGCCTCGGACAGACCGGGACGGTCACGAGACACGGCGAAGATGTCCAGCTGAAAGCGATAGGGAAAATGGGTACGGAACGGGCGGACAGTCTCGAAGAAGGCGGCGTCACCGGGGCGCATCTCCATGGTGCGGCCGTCCTGTTCCACGTGGGCGCGGCCGCTGGCGAGGACGGCGACGAAGACCTCCCGACCGTCCCCGCGGGCGATGTACCGGGGTGACCGGTGGACCGTTCCGAGGTCGCACTCGACCGTGGTGACGCGCAGGCCGCCGAGGCGGTCGGCACGCATCTCGGCGTCGCAGGTGCCGCCGTCCGTGGCAATGTCCATGCCCACGAGCTGCGCGAGGACAGCGCCGTGCCAGTAGTCGAGACTCTCGTGGAGCGGGACCGTCCTGGTCGACAGCACGCGTCCGCTCGGTGTCATGACGGCTGCGCCCCGCCGCCGGTCATCGCTCTCGGGAGGCCTTCTCATCTCGCTCGGCATGGCATCAGCCTGCTGTCGCTCCCGTGCCCACGCATCAGTCGGTCGACTGGTCCGACGACGGACCCGACGGTGAGCCGGGCCGTTCACCGTTCAGGTGCTTCTGGAGAAAGGCCCCACCCATCCGTACGGCCGCGCGAGCGGGGACGCTGTCGCGGAGGGCTTCGAGCGACACGAAGTCATGCACCGTGCCCTGGAACCGTACGGTCGTCACGTCGACGCCCGATCCCCGGATTCGCTCCGCGTACTCCTCGGCATCGTCGCGCGCCACATCGGCCTCCGCGGTGACGACCAGTACGGACGGCAGGCCGCTGAGCTGCTCAAGGCTCGCCCTCAGGGGCGACACCATCGGCTCGTCGAGCAGTACTGCGCCGCCCGCGAAGATCAGCCAGTACTCACGCAGGGCTGCTCGGGTGAGCAGGTGTCCGGTGGCGAAGCGCCGCTGGGAGGGGGTGGCGCAACGGGCGTCGGTCAACGGGTAGCAGAGCAGTTGCGCCTGGATGCCGGGACCGCCGCTCTCCTTCGCCACCCTCGCGAGTGTGGTCGCCAGAGTCGCCCCGGCGCAGTCACCGGCGACCGCGACCCGGTCCGCGTCCAGGCCCAGCCGCTCGGCGTTATCGACGGTCCGTGTCAGCAGGGCGTGACACTCCTCGATCGGGACGGGGTGTCGCGCCTCGGGGGTGCGACTGCATTCGGGGACGCCTGCCGTGATCCCCGCTCCGCGCGCCGGTTCACCGATGAGCCGGGCGTGGGTGTGCGCGTCCCCGAGCATCCACCGTCCTCCGTGGACGTAAAGGACGAAGGGCGACCGCGCGGAAACGCCGCGCGGCCGGAAGACCCGGAATCCCACCGGCCTCGTCGGCCCGACGGGCGCCACGTGGAGGCGGTCTCCACCCCCGGCGTCCTCGACTCGGCTCGTCTCACACTCCTCTCGGCCCGCCGATCGTGGGCGGATTCCCGGGGCGGGCCGGGATCGGCGGGGCGGGCAGCGGGGGGAGGGAGGGCTCATGGAGCCAGGACGAGAGCAGGCCGTCCAGCGGGGCGGCCGCGTAGCGGGCCACATGGGCGGCGAAGCCCGCGGTGGTCACCACGCCGTGGCGGTTCACGCCGGCCCAGTCGCGCAGCATGCGGAAGAACGCCCCGTCACCCAGCGCGCAGCGGATCGCGTGCAACGCCAGGCCCCCACGCTGGTACAGGCGGTCGTCGAACATCAGCTTGCGGCCGGGGTCGGCCAGCACCAGGTCCTGCGGCTGCGCGGCCAGCAATCGGTGTGCGGCAAGTGCCAGTTCATGCGCGGTGCGACCACCGGAGCGCTCCGACCAGAGCCATTCGGCGTACTTCGCGAAGCCCTCGTTCAGCCAGATGTGTCGCCAGTCGGCGATGGTCACGCTGTTGCCGAACCACTGGTGCGCGAGCTCATGGGCGATGAGCCGCTCCGAACCCCGCACGCCGTCCACATGGTTGGCTCCGAACAGGGCCAGCCCCTGGGCCTCCACCGGCACGTCCAGGTCCTCGTCGGCGACGACGACCGCGTACTCGCCCAGGGGGTAGGGGCCGAACAGTTCCTCGAAGAGCTGCATCATCGCAGGCTGCCGGGCGAAGTCCCGGGAGAACTTCGGCAGCAGATGCGCCGGTACGTGGGCGCTCTGCGGAACACCGCCGAGTCCGGGGTCGCCGAGCAGCACGGTCTGGTACATGCCGATGGACAGGCCGACCAGGTAGCTGGAGGTCGGGGCGGTCTGCTCGTACACCCAGGTGGTCGTGGAGGCCTTGGTCGTCCGCGTCAGCAGCCGGCCGCCGGCCACCACCGCGTACGCAGAAGGGGTGTTGACCGAGAGCAGGTAGGAGGCTTTGTCGGCGGGCCGGTCGTTGCACGGGTACCAGGAAGGCGCGCCGACCGGCTGGCTCGCGACGAGCGCGCCGTCGGACAGCTCCTCCCAGCCGAGGCCGCCCCAGGGGCTGCGTACCGGCCTGGGGTTGCCCGACCAGTGCACCTCCACGGTGAAGGCGACGCCGGCGGCGAGGGGCTTGGCCGGCCGGATGCGCAGTTTGCCGCCCCGGTGGGTGTAGCGGGGCACCCGGCCGTTCACCTGGACCCGGCCGACCTTGAACTCGGCCAGGTCGAGGGCGAACTCGGTGAGCTGCGCCCGGCCGACGATCGCGCTGAGCCGGGCCGTTCCGGCCAGCCGGTTGGGGCCGGGGCGGTAGTCCAGGGCGATTTCGTACCGGTGCACGCGGTATCGGGGATCGCCGCTGGCCGGGAAGTACGAGTCCGACGCCGTTGTCCTCTGGCCGCTCACTGCCGCTTCCGCTCCCTGCACTGTGCTCGTACGCCGTAGCCCCTTCAGGACCGCCACGCCTCGATCGGATTGCCCAGCCAGCGGGTGTCGGCGGGGACGGATTCCCCGGCCATCACGAGAGAGGCGGGTCCCAGTGTGCTGCGGGCCCCGACCGTGCTTCCGGGCAGGACGATGCCGTTCGGGCCCAGGGTGGCGCCTTCGCGGAGGACCACAGTATCCGTCCTCAAGATCCGGTCGTGGAAGAGATGGGTCTGCAACACACTGCCGCGGTTCACGGTGACGGCGTCGCCCAGCCGCACCAGGTCGGTCTCGGGAAGCCAGTGGCTCTCGCACCACACGCCCCGGCCGATCCGGGCCCCCAGAGCACGCAGCCACAGGGTGAGGACCGGCGTCCCCGGCACCGAACCGGCGAGCCAGGGCACGGCCAGGACCTCGACGAACGTGTCGGACAGTTCGTTGCGCCAGACGAAGCCGCTCCACAACGGGTGCTCCCCCGTTCGGTGCCGGCCCACCAGCAGCCATTTCCCGGCCACGGAGACCACCCCGGCGGTCGCCCCGGCGGCGAGCAGGACCACTCCGGACAGCGCCGCGGCCCCCACCGCCCCGACGCCACTCGTCGCGACCAGGGCGCACAACGCGGCCGCGGTCAGGACGGAGAGCGCGGCCGAGCAGAACACCGGGACGAGCCGGCACAGCTCCACCAGGCCCCGGGCCCACAGCAGATGGGCGGGCGGGTCGTAGGTACGGCTCCGATCCGCGCCGGCCGCGGATCGCGGCAGCTTGACCGGCGGCAGGCCCAGGTAGGAACTGCCCTTCTTGGCCTTCTTCGGAGTGGCTGACAGGACGCCGACCAGCCCCTCGTCGGGCACGCTACGGCCCGGCGCGGTCATTCCGGAGTTGCCGAGAAACGCCCGGCGGCCGATCTCGGAATGTCCGATGCGGACCCAGCCTCCGCCCAGTTCGCAAGGAGCGGTCAGGGTGTCGTCGGCGAGGAAAGCGCCGTCACCCACGGTCGTCAGGCTCGGGAGCGCGAGCACTGTGGACACCTCGGCGCCCCGGCCGATCTTCATGCCGAGCAGCCGTAGCCACACGGGAGTGACCAGCCCCGCGTACAACGGGAACAGGGTCTCCCGGGAGAGGTCCATCAACTGCGTGACGGTCCAGGCCTGCCAGCCGACCCGGCTGTGCGTCGGATGGGTCCCGGTCCGCAGCCCGAGGCTGAGCAGACGCACCGAGACGAGCAGGAGCAGCGCGTACACGAACCCGAAGGCGAGCGCTCCTGGCACCACGGCCGTCAGCGCGCTGCGCAGGGCCTCGGCGAGCCGGGCGTCCGCGGGTACGAACAGGCTGACGACGAGCAGCGCCGGCAGGGCGGCGAGCACGGTCAGGAGTGGGAGACAGAAGCCGGTCGCTCCGTACACGGCGCGCCAGCGGAAGGCACGCGGCGGGCGCTCCTTGGGCCAGTTCCGCTTGGACTTGCCGAGCTTTACGGCCGGTACTCCGGCCCAGCGCTGACCGGTCGGGATCTGCCCGGTCACGGCGGAACCCGGGGCCACCTCGGCCCGCTTGCCGACCCGCGCGCCCGGGAAGAGCACGCTGCGGGTGCCGACGACCGCGCCCGCGCCGACCTTGACCGGGCCGATCTCCAGCCGGTCCCCGTCCAGCCAGTGCCCGTTCAGATCCACCTCGGACTCCACGGCGCAGCCGCGTCCGAGCTTGAGCATGCCGGTCACCGGAGGCAGGGAGTGCAGGTCGACTTCCGGGCCGATCTTGGCACCGAGGGCCCGTGCGTAGCGTTCCAGCCAGGCCCCGGTGAGGGAGGTCGCGCCGACATGGTCGGCCAGTCGTTCGGCCGTCCACAGCCGCAGGTGCACACTTCCGCCGCGCGGGTAGCGTCCCGGCTCGACCCCGCGCAGCAGGATGCGTGCGCCGCCGGCCGCGAGGGCCAGCCGGCCGGGCGGGCTGTAGAGCAGGGTGGCGCCGACGGCGACGAGCCACCAGGAGGCGGTGGGCGCCCAGGGGTAGGACCCGAACCGGTGCAGGACGTTGCCCAGGGCGAGGAGCGCCACCGTCCAGCGCAGTCCGACCAGAGTGAACAGCGGGAGCAGGAGCAGCGACTGTGTCACCTGGAACCGGAGCGGGACGGGAGCGACGGTCCGGGCCGCGCCGCCGACCTGTACGGACTGCTCGAGGTGGCGGGCGAGCTTGCGCAGGGTGGGTTGCTGGTAGATGTCGACCACGGCTGCGCTCGGGTAGCGGGCGCGCAGCCGCGTGGTGAGCTGGGCGGCGGCAAGGCTGCCACCGCCGATCGCGAAGAAGTCGTCGTCGGCACGGGTGACCGTCACGCCCAGGGTCTCGCTCCACCGCTCGGCGAGCCAGGCCTCGGTGCCGTAGAGCTGCTCGGCGGAGCCGGTGGACTCCAGGTCGGGCACCGGCCAGGGCAGCGCGTTCCGGTCCACCTTCCCGGAGGTACGGGTCGGCAGGTCGTCGACCGGCGCGAGGAGCGGCACGAGGGCCGCCGGCAGCTCGGCGCGCAGCCGCTCGACCGCCGCGGCATGGTCCCATCCCTCCTTTGTGACGAGGTAGCCGACAAGGAGCTGGTTGCCGCTGCGCGCGGTGCGGACGGCGGCGGCCGCTCCGGCGACGCCGGGCAGGGCCTGGAGCGCCGCGTCCACCTCGCCCAGTTCGATGCGGCGTCCACCGAGTTTGATCTGCTCGTCGCCCCGGCCGAGGAAGACGAGCCCCTCCGGCTCCGCGCGGACGAGGTCGCCGCTGCGGTAGGCGCGGTGCCAGCCGAGGGAGGCGAGCGGGGCGTACTTCTCGGCGTCCTTCGCGGGGTCGAGGTAGCGGGCCAGGCCGACGCCGCCGATCACGAGCTGGCCGCTGCCGCCCATGGGCACCGGCTCGCCGGACTCGTCGACGACTGCCATTTCCCATCCGTTCAGCGGAAGACCGATGCGGATCGGTTCCCCACCGGTCAGGAGCGAAGCGCAGGCGACGACGGTGGCCTCGGTGGGACCGTACGTGTTCCAGACCTCGCGCCCCTCGGTCACCAGGCGCTGGGTCAGTTCGGGCGGGCAGGCCTCCCCACCGAAGATCAGCAACCGGACCTCGCCCAGGTCCTCCGGCTCCCAGAGCGCGGCCAGGGTCGGCACGGTGGAGACCACCGTGATCTCCTGTTCCACCAGCCAGGGACCGAGGTCGGCGCCACTGCGTACCTGGGAGCGCGGGACGGGCACGAGGCAGGCCCCGTGGCGCCAGGCCAGCCACATCTCCTCGCAGGAGGCGTCGAACGCGACCGACAGCCCGGCCATGACCCGGTCGCCGGGTCCGATCGGTTCCTCGCTGAGGAAGAGCGCGGCCTCGGCGTCCACGAAGGCGGCGGCGCTGCGGTGGCCGACGGCGACGCCCTTGGGCATGCCGGTGGAGCCTGAGGTGAAGATGATCCACGCATCGTGCTCAGGCCCGGGGCGGGCAGCGGGGGCGTGGCCGGGCTCGGGGTCCCCGGTGACCTCGACGGACTGTCCGGCGCCGAGCACCGCGCGCACCCCGGCCTCGCCGAAGACCAGGTCGGCCCGCTCGTCCGGGTCCTCGGCGTCGACCGGCACGTAGGCGGCCCCCGCGGCGAGCACGGCGAGGATGGCCACGTACAGCTCGTTGGTCCCGGAGGGCACGCGTACGCCGACCCGGTCGCCGAGCCCGACCCCGGCTGCGGCGAGGGCGCGGCGCCGCCGCTCGACCTCGGCTGCCAGCGCGTGATAGGTCAGCTGGGCGGAGCCGTCGTCTAGGGCGAGTTCGTCGGGGTACGCCAGGACGGTCGCGTCGAGGATGTCGACGAGCGTACGGGGCGGGGCGGCGGGCCCGGCGGAGAACCGGGCCGCTTTGCCGGACTCTTCGTGCGTCTCCCCGTTGTCGAGCAGAGTGAGTTCACCGCGCTCAGGTGTGGCTGACATCGGCCCTCGCGTCTCGCTCCCGGAACGTCCGGGTCGCCGGTGGAGCCCGGGTCTGCCCGGGTTGTTCCGATCCGGCGCCAAACAGCCCGCCAGTCTAGTGCGCCGACGGGGAATTCCTTGTCGAATCCCTTGCGCGTTGCCGAGGAAATCCGGTAAAGCGACTGCTCTCCGTGGGGTTCCGGCCAAAGCCTGGTAGCGCACTGCCGTCGACATCCGTGCTCGGTGACCCGTCGTCACCGGACCCGACACTCGTGACGGAAGGCGCCACGGACCTCAAAACCAGACGGCACACGGAAGGCCCCGGCCTCGACTGGCAGACCGCGGACCCCGAGTGACGCAAGGCGCGTCAAGTCCGTTCGGCACCTGGCCGGCGAACCCCGGACAGGTGCACCACGAGGAATGTGAAGGCGGCCAGCGCGACGGTCGCCGTCAGCCCGGTCGCCGCAGCGGACGGCGCGCCCAGCCGGAGAAGCCGGTCACGCCGGGTGGCCGGGTCCGTTCCCGGGGAACGGGTACAGGAGTTGGTGCCGGTCGGCCGGTGGGCCTGTGCCATGGAGTCGAACATGAGGGGTCCTCTCGAAGCAGTCGGTAACGTGCCCGCCACCTCCGCGGCTCGGCACTTCTTCACGCTACGAGCGACCCGACCGACCGCGTTGGCCTCCTGCGCCCAGGGGTTGGCACGACAGCGCACAACCGGTCGAGGACGAGATCCGCGAGGTGTCACGGGCGCGAACGCGCAAGGCCGCGACGTAGGCGCACTCGCCCAGAGACCCCTCCGAAACGGCGCGTAGCCACACCCCGACCCCACGAAGGGCCGGCTCACCAGTGGAAACGCTGCCAGCAAGCACGCCTCCTCCCGTAAATGACGCGGAGGCATCACCCTGGATCACAGGTGACCGGTCCGAGCCGCCGGGACTGATTGTCGGTGAACTCACTCCTTCCGGTAACGGCGACCGCCTCACCGTCACGGCACTCCCCCCAGCACGGTTACGTAGAAGCACTCATCAAGCCAGGCCCGGGACCGACGGGCCGCACGAGACAGGTGACGAACATGCGTACTGAGGCCGCCAAGCGGGTCGAGCTGGTCTTCTCCCTCTTCGACGCCAACGGCAACGGAGTCATCGACTCCGGCGACTTCGACCTCATGACGGGACGCGTTCTGGAGGCGGCGGTCGCATCGGACGCGGGAGCCAAGGAGGCCATCCGGACCGCGTTCCGCCGCTGGTGGACGACGCTGGCCACCGAGCTGGACGCCAACGGTGACGGCGTGATCACCGTCGACGAGTTCCGCCCCTTCGTACTCGACCCCAAGCGCTTCGGCCCCACGGTCACCGAGTTCGCCGAGGCTCTCTCCGCACTCGGCGACCCGGACGGGGACGGCCTGATCGAGCGCCCGCTCTTCGTGTCGCTGATGACGGCGATCGGCTTCGAGGAGGCGAACATCCACGCGCTCTTCGACGCCTTCGCCCCGGACGCCGAGGACCGCATCACCGTGGCCACGTGGGCCGCCGGCATCGAGGACTACTACGCACCGGACCTGGCCGGGATTCCCGGCGACCGGCTGGTGGGCGCCCCGGCCATGTGACACGGCCGCGTCGCGAGTGCCCGGGGCGGAGTCGGCCGCCCCGGGGCACCGCCGGCCCGAAGGGCGTCACGGCCCGGGCTTTCGGGCGAAGACCCACCGGTTCCCCTCCAAGGCGTCGTTCGGCTCGGGGAGGGGGCCGCGTCCGTGCCGGCGGGTGTAGTCGAAGGGCGTGCGCATCGACGTGGACCAGCCCTTGGCCGTCAGGTGGCCCGCCGAGTCGGGGCGCGGTCCCAGGTCGAAGAGGTCGAGCAGGTCGATGCCGATCTGTTCCCGCGTGGCCGTGTAGATCGCGCTGTCGCGGTAGGCCAGCAGGTCCTTCTCCAGCTTGGCCTCGAAGGCCAGGGCGCCGCCCCCGGTGGTCAGCCGGTCCACCGCGTCGATGAGGTACGTCTCGGCGGGGCTCGGCAGGTAGAACAGCAGCCCCTCGGCCAGCCAGACACTCGGTACGGCCGGGTCGAAGCCGGTGGAGGTCAGCGCGGTGACCCAGTCCGCGCGTAGGTCGACCGGTACGGGGACGCGCTTCACCCTCGGCGCGGCCGACAGGTCCGTGAGCACCTGGTGCTTGAAGGCCAGCACACCCGCCCTGTCGATCTCGAAGACCACGCAGTCGGACGGAAGGTCCAGCCGGAAGGCACGCGTGTCCAGTCCCGCGCCCAGCAGGACCACTTGACGGAAACCGTCGAGGACCGACCCGAGGACGAAGTCGTCGAGGACCCGGGTCCGCAGCCCGAAGTAGCGGGCGAACCTGCCCCACAGCGGGTTGTCGTCCCCCTCCGGGACCTGCCCGATGCGTACCGGCCAGTCCGCGCACGCAGGGGCCGCCCGTACGAAGTGTTCGGCGTAGACGTCCTGGGCCAGGCTGTCGTGGCGGTGGGTCTCGATCGCCCGGGCCGCGGCGACCAGGAGGGCGGTCAGCCCCACACCTCCGTCCACGCCTTCCGCGTCGGCCTGCCGGGTCGACGCGGCGGCCGTGTCTCCCCCGGTGGTGGAATGGGAGGACTCCCTGGTGGGGAAGGTTTCGCTCATCGGTCTCTTCTTTCCGGCAGCAGGACGGGTTTGACCACGCGGCCGGCGTCGCAGTCGCGTTCGGCCTCGTTGATGTCGGCCAGCGGGTAGGTGCGGACCAGCTGGTCGAAGGGGAAGCGGCCGGCTTGCCACAGGCCGGTCAGCCGGGGTATCAGCAGTCCCGGTACCGCGTCGCCTTCGCAGATGTGGCGGATGCACCGGCCTCGGTCGAGCGTGCCGGGTTCGAGCGGTAGCGGGGTGTGGAGGCGTGCCACGAGGCCGAGGGTGCCGGTGGGGCGCAGTGCGTGGAGCGCGTCGTTGATGAGCGGGGCCGAGGCCGTGGTGTCCAGGGCGTACTGGGCTCCGCCGTCGGTCAGTCGGCGGATCCGCTCGGGCAGTCCGTGCGATCCGGCGGGCAGCGGGGTCGCGCCGAACCGTTCGGCCAGGTCCAGCCGCTCGGGATGCCGGTCGACGGCCACGGTCCGCACGCCGGCGGCAGTGGCCGCCATCACGGCGGCGAGGCCCACCGCTCCCGCGCCGAGGACCGCGAGGGTGTCGCCGGGTCCTGCGGCGAAGGTGTTCAGTACGGCTCCTGCACCGGTGAGGAAGCCGCAGCCGAGGGGCCCGAGCAGTTCGAGCGGCAGGGCGGGGTCGACCCGGACGGCGTTGCGGGCCGGGACGAGCGCGTACGCGGCGAAGGAGGACTGGCCGAACCAGCGGGGAGCCAACGCTTTTCCGGCCGCGTCGGTGAGGCGCGGTGGTTCCTCCTCGCGCCCGCCGAAGAGGTTGAGGGAGGCGAAGGAGTCACAGTAGGCGGGGGCGGCGGCGCGGCAGTTCCGGCAGTGTCCGCAGGAGTCGAAGCTCAGCACGACGTGGTCGCCGACGCCGAGTGCGATGCCGGGGCCGCCGCCCGTCGCCACCACGACCCCGGATCCCTCGTGGCCGAGGACCGCGGGCAGCGGGCTGCGGCCGGCCGATCGCCGTACCGCGAGGTCGGTACGGCACATCCCGGCTCCCGCGATCTCGACCAGGATCTCGCTGGGGCCGGGCTCCGTGCGAAGGGCCACTTCCTCTACCGTGAACGGGTCCTCGTACGAGCGCAGTACGGCCGCCTGGAACCTCCTCGTCACGTTTCCTCCTCCCGCGGGCGGTGCACGACGAACGGCCTGAGGTTGCCGTAGAGGCCCCACGGTCCGCCCGCGACACCGACGCCGCTGCTCTTGACGCCCGCGAAGGGCTGGGCGAGGGAGAGTTCGGCGTGGTGGTTGATCCAGGCCGTGCCGCATTCGAGCCGGTCGGCCACTGCCTCGGCCCGGTCGAGATCGGTGCCCCATACGGATCCACCCAGTCCGAAGCCGGTGCCGTTGGCCGCGTCGACAGCCTCGTGGAGGTCCCGGTACGGCAGGACCGGCAGGACCGGTCCGAACTGTTCCTCGGTCACCACCGGGCTGTCGGGTGGGACGTCGGTGAGGATCGTGGGAGCGAAGAAGTAGCCCGCTCCGTCGAGTCGGTGGCCGCCGGCCGCGGCCCGGGCGCCGGCTGCCAGGGCCTGTCGCGTGACCTGCTCGACCCTGGCCAGCTGTGGTGCGTTGTTGACCGGACCGATCCGGGTGTCCGGGTCGAGTCCGGATCCGACCGCGACGGCCTTCGCGCGCTGGGCGAGGGCTTCGACGACCTCGGTGTGGAGCCGGGCGGGGGCGTAGACGCGTTTGACCGCCATGCAGACCTGCCCGCAGTTGCGGAACGCGGCCCAGAACAGCCGGTCCGCGATCCGCTCCACGTCGACGTCGTCCAGGAGGACGGCGGCGTCGTTGCCGCCCAGTTCCAGGGTGACCCGGGCGAGCGAGGCCGACGCGGCCTCGGCGACGGCCCGACCGGTGGGCACCGAGCCGGTGAAGGTGACGTGACGGATGCCGGGGTGGGCGGCGAGGCGGGCACCGAGGGGTTCGCGACCGGTGACGACACTCAGGACGTCCTCGGGCAGGACGGAGGCGAGGACGGAGCAGAGCAGCCGGGTGGCGAGCGGGGTGTGCGGGGACGGTTTGAGGACCACGGTGTTGCCGGCCGCGAGCGCGGGCGCGAACTTCGCCGCCGCGAGCTGGAGCGGGAAGTTCCACGGCACGATCGCGGCGACGGGCCCGACGGGCCGCCAGCGGACCTCGCTGCGCACGGGTCGACCGTCGTCGATCCGGCGGGTCCTGGGGGCCAGGTCTGCGAAGTAGCGCAGCCGGGCCGCCGTACGGACGATTTCGGCGCACGACTCGGCCAGGGGCTTGCCCTGTTCCCGTGTGAGGAGTCGGGCGAGGTCGTCGCCGGCTGTTTCCACGGCGTCGGCAGCGGCGCGCAGGGCGGTAGTGCGGACTGCGGGGTCGGTGCGCCAGACGTGCCAGGCCCGCTGGGCCCGGGCGACCACGTCGTCCAGCTCGTCCGGCCGCTGGTCGGGGGCCGCGTCGAAGGCCTTCCCGGTGGCCGGGTCGAGGACGGCGAGGCGTGCGGCACGACGCCCAGGTACGCGGCCGGCTTCTGGTGTCGGCATCCCGGTGGTCAGTTCACGGCCGAGGTGCCGACAGCGTGCTCCCGGGCCTGCCGGTCCATCTCCGCCCGGAAGGCGGCGACCAGGTGCGGCTGGATCCTCCCGGCATTGCGGTCACCGCCCGCGCAGACAGCTCCCCGCACGCCCACGATGTCCGTGCCGATGCGGGTCAGCGGACCGAGATCGGCCTGCTTGACGCTGCCCGCGAGGGCGGCGAGCAGACCGGAGGCGTGGGCGCGCCGGACGAACTCGGCGCAGGCGTCGGGCGGGACGTGGTCGAAGAGCCGCGTGCCGTCCTTGATCGCGGTGTCCAGCATGGCCGCGTCGGCACCGGCGCGGGCGGCGATGTCGGGCAGGGCGAGCGGGTTGACGCAGCCGATGCGGTGGGCGTCGGCGTAGCCCGAGGCGACGACGAGCGCTTCGGGGCGGTGGTCCTTCACCGCGCGGACGACCGCCCTCATGACCTCGACGCCCTGCTCGGGAGTCGTGCATCCGTACAGGCCGACCTTGATGTACGTGGCGCCGGAGACGACCGCGCCGAGCGCGGCTTGCGCCACCGTGCCAGGCTTGTACGGCACGTCCCCCACGGTCGCGGACACCGGCTTGTCCGCCGGCACCGCGTCGCGGATCTCCCGGATGACCCAGGGGAAGTTGGCGCCCAGCGAGCCCTCGTCGGGCTTCTTGACATCGACGATGTCGAGGTGTTCCGCGGCCTTCGCACAGTCGAGGGCTTCCTCGACACCGTCCGGGGAGATGAGAAGCAACACCGTGAACTCCTTCCGCCCGCATGTCCACCTGACCGAGGACAGGGGTGCGGATCACCTGGTTCATGTGCGGTGCGCTCATCCTTTCCGTCGCCCCGTGGGCACCGGTAGGGCGCACGGGGCTCCCCGGAGGCTCGTGAACGGCACGCGCATCACGCGTTGTGCACCGGGCGTGCACCGGCGTCCGCCGAACCCTGCCAACCGCCCCCCGATGCGTACTTGTGCACTCCGGTGCCTCCGTCTGCCTCCTGCCCGGTCACCAGGCACGAATGATCCCGCAGGTGGCACGCTCCCGTCCCGCGGGAATCCGAAGAGACCGGCGATCGCGCCAAGATCCGGACCATTCCCGGACCAGCCCCTTCATCCGAACCGCCAGCTGCACCATTCTCGCTGATGAGCATGGACGCGACTGCTGCACCACCAGCAGCAGCAGACGAAGAACATGCTGGTGTCGTACTCGCCGAAGAAGCTCGGTTCTTCTAGGCGCACAAGAAGAGGCGCCTGACCTGGACTTCTGCCGGCCAGGCGCCTCTCGCTCGCCCCATGCAGGAAGGGGTCGCGTTTACGCCGAAAATCCCATTTCATCCCACCGGTATCCCACTCCGGACCAGCACTTCCGGACCAGTCACAAACCAGACTCCGGCCTCACCGCGCAGGCGCCCGGCCCCGGCTGACGCGGTCCCGCTCCTCCATCGACTGCTCGATGAGGCGGTTGGCCTGCTCCCGCACGCCGTCCAGGAACTTGGCGTAGTGCCGGAAGAGGACCCCGATGCTCTGACCCGCGCGGCGAGCACACTCGGCCGGGTCCACACCGGAGTACAGCCGGAACGAGATGCCGGCGTGCCGGAGAGGGTAGGGCCTCTTGGCCAGCCCAGAGGTGAGCTCCCTTCGTGTCAGCACGCGCTTCCGCGCCCGCGCCCATGTCGTGCCATCGGCCGCTGGGTCCACGTAGTTGCCGGCCCGGTTCCGGAACAGCCGGCCGTCCGGTGCACCGTGGACATCCGGTCGTGGTCGGCGGGGGACGTCGCGTCAGGCGAGGTCGAACCGGTCGAGGTTCATGACCTTGTCCCAGGCCGCGACGAAGTCACGGACGAACTTCTCCCGCGCGTCCTTGGCCGCGTAGACCTCCGAGATGGCCCGCAGTTGGGAGTTCGCACCGAAGACCAGGTCCGCGGCGGTGGCGGTCCACTTCGGTTCGCCGCCCTCCGCGCCGGAGACGCGCCCCTCGAACACGTTCTCGTCCGTGGCCGACGCCTTCCACTGCGTACCCATGTCGAGCAGGTTGACGAAGAAGTCGTTGGTCAGGGTCTCCGGCCGGTCGGTGAACACACCGTGCGCGGACCGCTTGAAGCCGGTGTTGAGGGCGCGCATACCGCCGACCAGCACCGTCATCTCGGGCGCCGTCAGGTTCAGCATGCCGGCACGGTCCAGCAGCAGCGTTTCCGGCGACAGCTTCTCACCCGCCGACAGGTAGTTGCGGAACCCGTCGGCCCGCGGCTCCAGCACGGCGAACGACTCCACATCCGTCTGTTCCTGCGTGGCGTCCGTGCGTCCCGGCGCGAACGGGACCGTGATGTCGTGCCCGGCGTTCTTCGCGGCCTGCTCGACCGCCGCGCAGCCGCCCAGGACGATCAGGTCGGCGAGCGAGATCTTGGTGCCGCCGCTCTGGGAACCGTTGAAGTCCTGCTGGATCCCTTCGAGGGTCCGCACGGTCTCGGCCACCTCGGGCAGGGCGTTGACCTCCCAGTCCTTCTGCGGCGCGAGCCGGAGCCGGGCGCCGTTCGCACCGCCCCGCTTGTCGGTGCCGCGGAAGCTGGCCGCCGACGCCCAGGCCGTGGCGGCCAGTTGGGAAACGGTCAGCCCGGAGGAGAGGATCCGGTCCTTGAGGGCGGCGACGTCCCCGGCCGTCACCAGCTCGTGGTCGACCGGCGGCACCGGGTCCTGCCACAGCTGCGGTTCGGGAATCCACGGGCCGAGATAGCGCGAGACCGGGCCCATGTCCCGGTGCAGCAGCTTGTACCAGGCCCTGGCGAACGCGTCGGCGAGCTTGTCCGGGTTCTCGTGGAAGCTCTTCGAGATCGGGGCGTAGACGGGATCCAGCTTCAACGCGAGGTCCGTCGTCAGCATCATCGGGGCGTGCCGCCTGCCGGGATCGTGCGCGTCCGGCACCGTGCCCTGCGCCGCGGGGTCCTTGGGGGTCCACTGCTGCGCTCCGGCCGGGCTCGTCGTCAGCTCCCAGTCGTAGGCGAACAGGTTGTCCAGGTACCCGTTGTCCCACTTCGTCGGCTCGCTCGTCCACGCGCCCTCGAGCCCGCTGGTGATCGTGTCGACGCCCTTGCCGCTGCCGAACGAGTTGTGCCAGCCGAGGCCCTGCTGCTCCAGCGGGCCGGCCTCCGGTTCCGGACCGACGTACTCGGGGTCCACCGCACCGTGGCACTTTCCGAAGGTGTGGCCGCCGACGATGAGCGCGACCGTCTCCTCGTCGTTCATCGCCATGCGCCCGAACGTCTCGCGAATGTCCCGGGCGGCGGCGAGGGGATCCGGATTTCCGTTGGGGCCTTCGGGATTGACGTAGATCAGACCCATCTGCACCGCCCCGAAGGGGCCGGCGAGTTCTCGGTCACCGCTGTAGCGCTCGTCTCCGAGCCAGGTGTCCTCGGGACCCCAGAAGACCTCCTCCGGTTCCCAGATGTCCTCCCGGCCGAAACCGAATCCGAACGTCTTGAACCCCATGGACTCCATGGCGCAGTTGCCGGCGAAAACCAGAAGGTCGGCCCAGGAGATCTTTTCCCCGTACTTCTGCTTCACCGGCCAGAGCAGCCGCCGCGCCTTGTCCAGACTCGCGTTGTCCGGCCAGCTGTTGAGAGGGGCGAAACGCTGCGCGCCGGAACCGCCGCCGCCGCGGCCGTCGGCGATGCGGTACGTTCCCGCCGCATGCCAGCTCATCCGGATGAAGAGCGGCCCGTAGTGGCCGTAGTCGGCGGGCCACCAGTCCTGCGACGTCGTCATCACCTCGAAGACGTCGCGCTTCAGCGCGTCGACGTCCAGGGTCGCGAACGCTTCCGCGTAGTCGAAGTCCTCGCCCATCGGATCGGCCTGGGGCGAGTTCCGGTGGAGAACCTGGAGGTCCAACTGGTTCGGCCACCAGTCCCGGTTCGCCCTGGGACGAGCGGGCGCGGGGGTGGGGGAGGGAATTGCGGGGTTCTCGCTTTCACTGCCGGACACGTCCGTCCTTCTTCCTGTCTCGGTGCTTCCATATGGCTGCTCGCTCTTGACGGCGTCCGTATGGTCGCGCACCGCGGACCGCCCGGTGGAGAGAACACGCAGGGCTTCCCCACCCAAGAAACTTTCCCGCTCGGACCGGGCAGGAAAGGGCGAGAAGGAAAAGATCGTAGGATCATCGATATCGCTCCCGCCGGTGAGGAAATGCCCGGCGCGTATCACCGCCGGGTACCCTGTAGCTCCCTTTTCGGCCCCGTGACCGGTCCCGCCGAATCCTTTGTCCCGCCGAAACCGAACTGGTGAACGTAGATGAGTGACCTGCTGCAGCGGCTGCGGGGGCGCGGTTGGCGCATGACCTCCCAGCGGCGTGTCGTCGCGGAGGTCCTCGACGGCGAGCACGTGCACCTCACCGCCGACGAGGTCCACGCCCGCGCGGCCCGGCGACTGCCCGAGATCTCCCGGGCCAGCGTCTACAACACCCTGGGCGAGCTGGTCGCCCTCGGCGAGGTCGCGGAACTCTCCGCGCACGGGCGGGCCAAGCGCTACGACCCGAACGCGCACCGCCCCCACCAGCACCTCGTGTGCTCCGGCTGCGGACTCATCCGCGACGTCCGCCCGGTCGGCGACCCGATGGCCGGCCTGCCCGCGCAGGAGCGTTTCGGCTTCGCGGTGTCCGACGTCGAGATCGTCTACCGCGGGCTGTGCCCCTCCTGTACGGCGGATCCGCCGCCGGCGTGACTCCGTGCCACGGGGCCGTAGCCAAGCCCGCATGACTCCGTGCCACGGGCCGTAGCCAAGCCCGCCGGAACACCCGTCCTTCGCGTCACTTCCGGGAGCACGAGAGACGACGCCCTGGACCCGGATCATCGATTCGCTTCGATGCCTCTTCACATCCTCGACAAGGGCGGCCGACCTGGGATGACCCGGCGCCGGTGCTCAGTCATCCGCACCGACCTCCCTCGTTGGCCAGCGTGCTGGACGAGCTGACCGACGAGGAGAACACGGGGAACTGCGGCATGAGCTGATGGAGGGCCGGGCCGAGCTTCCCCGGGTGGGGGCTGTGTTCCCTGCTCGGGGAGTTCACCCGCCGTACGTCGTCGTGAACGCCCATGACGACGAGGTCGAACCGGTCACCGCCCACCTGCGAGACCTGGCGCTGAACGACTGCAGCGACCTGACCGTGCAAGTCGCGAGTACGGGCTGCTGCGAGGGTTCCGGCTGCTGTGGCTGCCCGGTGTGCCATGGGAGAAGGCCACCGAGCAGAGGTCGCCGTGCCGGCGGGGTGGCTGCGGACCGCTGCGAATCCGCAGCAGCGCCGGGCGCTTGCGCACCGCAGCCCGCTGGAGTCGTGCCCGGTGGTCGGGCGCGCCCGGTTGCGGCAGAAGATCGCTGACCGGCCGCCGGGCCGCACTGGAGGAGGCGGAGGCGCTCCTCGATGATCCGCGCTGGGTGGAGTGGCGTGGCGGGCGAGCCCACGCGTACGAGGCCGCCTGGGACACAGATGTGCCACGGGGGGTCGCAAAGCGGAGCGGGTACGCCCCTCGGCCACGATGCCTGGATGCCTGGATGCCTGGATGCCTGGATGCCTGGATGCAGATGGTCGACCTAACGAGCTCGTGCATGGTAGGCAGTGAGACGTCGGGGTTCCCAGCGAGGCTTGGTGTTCACATCTGTCGTGCAGGCGTCAGGTCTGCGGTCTGCTGGTGGGAGACCAGGCCGGCGACGGCCTGGACCGTCCGCCAGGAGCTTGACCAGCCCTGACTGGCGGGCATGGGTGAGGTCCGCGCAGCTGCCTGGCGCGGCCGGACTGCTGAACAGCACCCTTCCGTTCCGGTCGGTGAGGACCATGGTCTTGACGGCGTTCTGCTTGTTCTTCCCGGAGATGGATTCGTCCCGGTCCTTGCGCCCGGCGACCGGACGGCGGGCCCGGATCTCAGTGCCGTCGATGATGCCGGTCTGCCCACTGGCACCGAGGTGGTCGATCACTTCGGCCGGTGTCCGCAGCCGGACGCCGGGGCTGATCGTGCACCCCTGCTCGGCGAGCAGGGGCCGCACCTCGCCGATGGCCCGGGTGATGGTGGAACGGTCCACGCCGAACCAGCAGGCCGGCACGTCATGGGTGACTCCGTGACGGAGAGGGACGAGCGTGGCCAGGAGCCGGTCGACGAACACCAGCCGGTGCTTCGCGCCGGCTCCCACGGCCCGCTTCCGCGGCCGGGAGACCAACTTCTCCTGGTGAAGCTCATGCCGTAACGGACCCATTCTCGGGACGAGTTCAGCGATCACGTCGGCCGACAGGCCCGTGATCCGACGGCTGCTGACGATCGCTGCACAAGTCATGGTCACCACCACCCGACCATGATCGACCACCCATGGTTCGACGTCTCACCGCCTACCGTGCACGAGCTCGTCAGCTTCTCAAGTCTGCCCACCCGTACGGAAATCGCCGATCCAAGCAATGCCGGACGCATCACCACCCGACTCGGCCCCATCGCACCAAGTGGTCGATCCGGTCGTTCGGTCCTCGCTCCCGGACCGGGCACGGACCGGGTTCCTCCCCGGGCGCCGTCGGTCGTTCCGCACGGCGGCCCCGTGCCCGGGCGTGGCGCCTTGGCCGGTTCGGAGCGACCAGCCGCGTCCCGTGGTTCAGACGACCGATAGAACGATCTTGCCCGTGGTGCGGCCCTGTTCGCCGATCGCGTGGGCCTTCGACGCCTCGGCGAGCGGCACGACGAGGTCGACCACCGGCCGCAGCCGCCCCTGCTCCACCAGGGCCGCGATCTCGCGCAGGCCGAGGTGGTCGGGCTCCACCAGGACCCAGGCCGCCCGTACACCGTCCCGCGCGGCGGGGACGTCGTCCGGGCCCGGCAGGGTGATCAGCCTGCCCCCGTCTCGGAGCACCTTCAGGGAGCGTTCCGCCGTCTCTCCGCCGATACCGTCCAGGACGACGTCCATGTCGGAGACGACGTCCTCGAAGCGCGTCTCGCGGTAGTCGATCACCTCGTCCGCGCCCAGCTCGCGCACCAGGTCGTGCTTGCCCGCGCTCGCCGTGCCGATGACGTAGGCTCCGCGGGCCTTGGCGATCTGCACGGCAAGGTGCCCGACTCCGCCGGCCGCCGCGTGCACCAGCACCCGCTCACCGGGGCGGACGTCCGCCGCGTCGACGAGGGACTGCCAGGCGGTGAGCGCCGCCAGCGGGAGCGCCGCGGCCTCCACATGGGTCAGGGAGGCGGGCTTGGGGGCGAGGTGCCGTGCCGGGGCCACCACGTACTCGGCGTATCCGCCCGCCTGCCGGGGGAAGAGCGGCATGCCGAAGACCTCGTCGCCGGGGCGGAAGATCCCCACGCCGGGGCCGGCGGCCTCCACCGTGCCGGAGACGTCCCACCCGACGGCCGGAACGGGGCCCCACTCGATGAGGGCCCCGCCGGCCCTGGTCTTCCAGTCCACGGGGTTCACTCCGGCCGCGTGGACCCGCACCAGGACTTCGCCCAGACCGGGCTCGGGGCGCTCCATCTCACGCTCGACCAGGTTCTCGGGTCCGCCCCACTGCTCCACGACCACCGCACGCATGCTGTCCGCCTCGTTTCCGTCTCGATCGGTACGCCCCCGGACCGTTCCGGCGGCGATGCGTCCACGATCCGGTATCGCGGTCCCGCGCAGTGTTGGCCGTTTGGCCAGCATGTGACAGGATCTGGCCATGAGGGAGACATCGGAACCGGCGACGGGGGCCGCCGCTCGCGAAGTGACACCGGCACCACCCCACCGGATCGCCGTCCTCGCGCTGCCCGGGGTGCCCCCGTTCGAGCTCGGCATCCCCTCCCGGGTCTTCGGCAGCGCCGAGGACGCCGACGGCCGCCCCCTGTACGAGGTCACGGTCTGTACGGCCGACGGTGCCCCGGTCCTCAGCGACGCCGGGTTCACCGTGCAGCCCTCGGCCGGTCCCGAGGCGCTCGCCGCCGCCGACACCGTGGTCCTCCCGCCCACCCACGCCATGCCCGAGCTCGGCCGTGGCGGCCCGCTGCCGCCCGAGGTCGCCGCGGCCATCGACGGCATCCGGCCCGGCACCCGACTCGTGTCCATCTGCACCGGGTCGTACGTGCTCGCCGCCGCCGGGCTCCTCGACGGCCGGCCGGCCACCACGCACTGGAACCTGGCCCCGGAGTTCCGCCGGACCTATCCCCAGGTCAAGGTGGACGAGGACGTGCTCTTCGTCGACGACGGCGACGTGCTGACCTCCGCGGGCGTGGCCGCGGGGGTCGACCTGTGCCTGTACATGATCCGCCGCGACCACGGTGCCTCGGTCGCCAACCGCGCGGCCCGCATGTGTGTGGTGCCTCCCTGGCGGGACGGCGGGCAGGCCCAGTTCATCGACCGGCCCGTGCCGGAGCCCACCCTGGCCAGCACCACCGCCACCCGCGCCTGGGCCCTGGAACACCTCGCCGAGCCCATCACCCTGGCCCGGCTCGCCGAGCACGCCAGGATGAGCCTGCGGTCCTTCACCCGGCGGTTCCGCGACGAGGTCGGGGTGACCCCGGTGCAGTGGCTCACGGCACAACGTCTGGAGCTGGCCAGGCAACTCCTCGAGACGACCGACCTTCCGATCGACCTCGTCGCCCACCGCGCGGGCCTCGGCTCCGGCAACTCCCTGCGCGCGCACATGCGTACGGCCTTCGGTGTCTCGCCCGCCGCCTACCGCCGCGCGTTCGGCACCGGCACCCTCCCGTCACGCGGACAGGAGACGGAACCGTCCGTGTGACGGGGTCCCTGGCGGGCACCGCCGGTTCCTCGGCGGACAGTGCCCCAGGAGGGACGCCGTCGGCGTGCTGTCACGGGACGGCGCGGCCTGCGCCTTACGCTGCAACGCCGGGACGAACCCGCCGGGACCGAGCCTCCCCGAAAGCGCGGATGTCTTGCTTGCCGTCACCGTCATCGCGGGCATTCTGTTCACCTGGTGCGTCCTGTCGCGCAGGCTCGCGCTGTGGAGCATCACCGCACCGATCGCCATGATGGTGGCGGGCATCGCCCTCACCAGCGGCTCGGACCCGCCGCTCGTGTTCGACTTCGGCGACCTGGCCGGCTTCGAACGCGCCGTGGAGGTCGTCCTCGCCCTGCTGCTCTTCGTCGACGCGACCGAGGTTCCGGCGGGAGGCATCCGGCGGGAGAGGAGCGTCGTCGCCCGTCTCCTGGGCGCCGCGTTGCCGCTGACCCTGGGCGCCGCCTTCCTGTCCGCGCTCGCCTTCTTCCCCGACCGGCCCGGATGGGTGCTCGCGACCCTGGCGACGGTCGTCGTCCCCCTCGATCTGGCGCCCGCCGCGGCCCTCGTGCGGGACGAACGCATCCCGGCGCGTCTCCGGGAGGTGCTCAACGTCGAGGGCGGCCTCAGTGATGGGATCGTCTCGCCGGCGTTCCTCATCTGCGTCGCCGCCGCAGCCGAGTACCACACGGTGGGCTCCGACTACGCCGAGGCGCTCCTCGACGCGGTCGGAGCGGCGGGCTGGGCCGTCGGATCCGGATCGCTCGTCGGCTACCTGGCCGGATGGCTGCTCCGCCGGTCCTGGGCGAAGGGCTGGACCCTGCCCACCGCGGCGAGACTCGCGGTGCTGAGCGTGCCCCTCGCCGCGTACTCCCTGTCGGTCTTCCTGGGCGGCAACGGCTTCGTCGCCTCGTTCGTCGCCGGCGTCTGCGTCGCCCCGGCGATGCGGCATCTCCCCGAGGGCACCGTGCGGATGACGGACGACCTGGTCACCCTGTCGACCCTCGCCCTGTGGTTCCTCTTCGGCCAGTTGGTCAGCGACGAGTTCTGGGACGGCTTCCACCTGTCCGTCGTCCTCTACGCCCTCCTCGCCTGCACCCTGGTACGCCTGGTGCCCGTGACGGTCGCCCTCATCGGTACGGATCTGTCCTTGTCCGACCGGCTGTTCCTGGGGTGGATGGGGCCCAGAGGAGTGGCCTCGGTGGTCTTCGGGCTCCTCGCCGCCGTCGAACTGCGTGACTCCGGTGGCGGTGACTTCATCTTGCGGGTGATGGTGATCACCGTCATGGTCAGCATCGTGCTGCACGGCCTGAGCGCCGAGCCCATCGGCCGCCGCTACGCCCGAGGGCGGCGCCCTTCGCCGGAACCCCGGGTCCGGGGATGAGGGTGTGCGGCGTGCCGGTGCCCATCCTCCGGTCCGGCGCTGTGAGCGCCGTACGCCACGGGTTCAGGTCGGTGCTTCAGAGCAGGCGCCGGTCGGCGCTTGGGCCGACCGGCGAGCTCCGGGAGCTCCGGGAGCTCCACGACGGTGACGCCGGCTTCCTCACGGTCCTCGTACGGGTGCTCGACACCCGGACGGTGAGGCGAAATGTCGCATTCGGCCACATGATGGAGTCCGGGCAGCGAAGGGAGGCTGATCGATGGTCCAGATCGCCGATATCCGGGAGTGGCGCGAGCACGACGTCGTCGACGCGGACGGGAAGAAGATCGGCACGCTCGAGTCGGTCTACGTGGACACCGCAACCGACGAACCGTCGTTCGCGACGGTGACCGTCGGCCTTCCTACGCGGCACCGGCTGGTGTTCGTTCCCCTCGCCGAAGCCACGGTCGGTCCCGGCTACCTGAAGGTCCCCTTCGACAAGTCCTTGGTGAAAGACGCACCGGCCATCGACACGGACGGCGTGCTGCCGGCCGAGCGAGAACCGGATGTCTTCGCGCACTACGAACTGGAGTACCGACCCGGCGCCGGCGGCGAGCGGCGTCTGGCCAGGCGCTGATCAGTGGGAAGAAGCCGTGATGGTCTGGGTACTGTTGCTCATTATGGCTGCGATCGTCCTTGGCATCGTAGGTGCGGTTGCTGACGGGCTTTTCCATCTCCTGGTGATCGGCGTGCTGGTATTTGTCGCCGCGCTGGCCTTGGGGGCCTTCCGATTTCGGCGTACTGGGCGTCGCCCCGTGCGATAGCCCCCCCGTGATCGGGCGCCGCGGCTGTGCCGGTGCCCTCGCCCTGACGACACCCGTGCGACCCGACTGCTCCCTTCGGGCACGCGACCGCTCCCCGGTTCGAGGCCCGAGAGGGCCGGGCTGAGCACCAAGCCCTCCGTCCGTCCACGGGCCCGGCGCGGCAGAAGGGATACCGTTGCCCTTCGGTTTTCACCCTCCGTGACGTTTCCCGGGCCCTACGAGTCACTGACGAATGACGCGGTCGCGCCCTCGCGAGGCGGCAGGCGTGCTCTGTCACGCGCGGGGCCCGCTCGTCACGTCGCTGAGCGGGCCCCGCGCGGATACTCTGGGATTCATGATCGAGTCCGGACAGCCGCGGCTCCGTCGAAGCCACGGCTACGGCAGGCTCGTGCGGCTGTCGCCGGTGATTCTGACCGTCGTGATCGCCTGCTTGGCCTACGCCACCCCGCCGGAGATGGCCTTCAGCCGCCTCCTGCCCGCTGCGCCGGCTCTGGCCGCCGCCATGTGGCCGGTCCTTCCGACCGTCCTGCTCGGGACCGTCTGCCTCCTTCTGATGATCGGCCTCAGCTTCGTCTTCCCCGATCTGGGGACGTGGTGGACATGTGGGGGGATCGTCGCGGTCACCGTGGCCGCCGCATACGGAAGCCATGTCCGGCTTCAGCGGGAGCGCACTCTCTTTCAGGTACGGCTCGTCGCCGACGCGGCCCAGCAGGTGGTGCTGCGGCCCCTACCGCACCGTTTCCGGAACGTCGAGATCGAATCGCTGTACCTCGCGGCCGCCGCGGAAGCCCGCATCGGCGGGGATTTCTACGAGGTGATCGATACGCCGTACGGGGTACGGCTGCTCATAGGCGACGTGCGAGGCAAAGGCCTGCCGGCAGTGGGGGCGGCCGCAGCGATCGTCAACGCCTTCCGGGAGGCGGCACACGGCGAGGCCTCCATGACCGACGTCGCCCGCAGGCTGGACGCCAGCTGCGCCCGGCACAACGCCGCCCATCCGCCCGAAGCACCGATGGAACGCTTCGCCACCGCGCTGCTCGTCGAGATCCCGCATCAGAGCAACCGCATCACCATCGTCAACTGCGGACATCCCCCACCGTTGGTCCACAGCCTGAAAAACGTGCGCGTCCTCGAGCCGTCCGCCCCATCGCCCCTGCTCAGCCTGGCGGAGTTGATCGGTGACCAGTACCGTGCGGACGCCTTCGACTTCGCTCCCGGCGAGCTTCTCCTCCTCTACACGGACGGGATCGCCGAAACCCGCGCCCGGGACGGTGAGTTCTTCCCGTTGACGGAGTGGATGCGTCGACAGCTCCTCACACCTCCCCGTGATCTGCTCACGGCCCTGCACCACGACCTCCTCCGTCACAGCAGAGGCAGCCTCGACGATGACATCGCCGCCTTGGCCGTACGCCTGCACACTTCATGAGCCGTACGCACGGAGAGGCCGTGAGTTCCCACGCCGCTCAGGGCGGCACCGCCCCGGGTCCGGGCGGACGCGGGAGGCCGTCAAGCCACGGGCAAGGCCTGTTCCGCCCAGATCGTTTTCCCTGCCGGCATGTAGCGCGTCCCCCAGTGGTCGGTGAGCTGGGCGACCATGAACAGTCCGCGTCCGCCCTCCTCGTCGCTGCCGGCGTAACGGGCATGCGGTGAGGTGTGCTGCGAGTCGGAGACCTCGCAGATGAGAGAACGGTCCCGGATCAACCGCAGGCCGATCGGGCCGGAGGCATGGCGGATCGCGTTGGTGACCAGTTCGCTGACCACCAGTTCCGTGGTGAAGACCAGATCGTCCAGTCCCCACCGCCCGAGCTGTTCCGCGGCCGCCGCACGTGCGCGTGCGACGAGGGCGGGGTCCGCGGGCAGCTCCCAGGTCGCCACCTGGCGTGCCCCCAGCGCACGGGTGCGCACGACGAGGAGCGTCGCGTCGTCCTGCACCTGGCCCGATGCCAGCTCCGCGACGATCTGGGCGCACAATCGATCGGACGACGATCCTCGCTGCTCGCCGAGTACGGCCGCCAACCGGTCCAACCCCACATCGGTGCCCTTCCCCCGGGCCTCCACGAGGCCGTCGGTGAACAGGACGACCAGGCTTCCCTCGGCGAGCTCCACTTCCGCGCCCTCGTACGGAAGCCGTCCCACGCCCAGAGGAGGCCCCGGCGGCAGACGAAGGAAGTTGACGGGGCCGTGCGGCTGCACCACAGCCGGCGGCGGGTGTCCCGCCGCCGCCCAGGTGCTCGTCCGGGAAGCCGGATCGTAGATCCCGTAGACGCACGTCGCTCCGACGGCGCCACTGCCGTCCGCGCTTTTCCCGTTCTGTTCCGACGCGTCCTTGCCGACTTGATCGTTCAGCCGGGCCAGGAGTTCGTCGGGCGCGAGGTCCAGCTCGGCCAGGGTGCGCACCATCGCGCGCAATCGCCCCATGGTGGCAGCGGCCCCCAGTCCGTGGCCGACGACGTCCCCCACGACGAGTCCGACGCGTGCCCCTGAAAGCGGAATGACGTCGAACCAGTCGCCGCCGGCACCGAGGTGGCTGTCGGCCGGCAGGTAGCGGCTCGCCGCCTCGACCGCGCTCAGCTCGGGCAGCGATCGGGGCAGCAGGCTGCGCTGGAGCACGAACGCGGCGGTGTGCTCCCGGCGGTACCGCCGGGCGTTGTCGATGCACACGGCGGTCCGCGACGCCAGTTCCTCGGCCATTGCCCGATCACCGTCGTCGAAGGGTTCCGAGCCCTCGCCCCGCACGAAGGTGACGAGGCCCAATGGCGTCCCCCGCACGATCAGCGGGACGTACAGCCGTGTCGGCGCGACCACGGCGTCCGTGGTCGACCGGCCCCTGGCCAGGCTCTCGGCCTGCGATGATCCGGCGGCGTACACGACCCCCGCACCCACCTGGGAAGGTCCCGCGTCGGAATCCGCCACGCGTACGAGGTCCCATGCCGTGACGGGCTTCGGTTCCTCTCCCTCGAGCACTTCTGCCGCCACGTCGACGAGCACGGCGTCGGCGTACTGCGGCACGGCGACCTCGGCGAGCTCCGCTGCCGTCCCGGACGGGTCGAGCGTCGACCCGATCCTCGCGCCGGCCTCAGCGAGGAGCGCGAGGCGCTCCTGCGCACGGTAGTGGTCGGTGACGTCAATGGACTGTTCGCACACGCCCACCGGTTCTCCCCGGCCGTCCAGCAGTCGGAAATAGGACGAGGACCACACGTGCTCACGCCGCGGGTCGGCCGGGGAGCGCCCTCGGAAATGCACGTCGATGACCGGCTCACCGGTCTCGAGGATCTGTCGGACGAATTCCTCCGGCGGCGCCAGGTGCTGGGTGGTGAGGACATCACCGGGAAAGAGTTCGGCCATGGAGCGGCCGAGCAGCGCCGTGAGGTCGCCACCGAGTTCCCGGACACTGGAGGCGTTGGCCCACAAGAGGCGCGCGCCGGGACCGTAGATGGTCAGTGTCACCGGCGACTGGGTTACGAGCCCCTGCAGCATCGCCTGTCGGGTCTCCCACCAGCGAAGCCCCTCCAGCTCAGCCGCCATGAGGACGGCGGAGGGGGCCTGGCCGGAAGAGACCCCGTCGGAGGCAGGGGTGAGAGGATGCAGAGCCACTGCCACACGTACGGTGTCTCCGCTGCGGTGGCGCACGTCCACGACGGCACTGCGTGTCCCACCGAGCCGCAGCCGCTGATCCGACCCCGGCTCCTCCGATCCGTCGCGATCGGCGTGCGAGGGTGCGATCAGGTCCACCGCCCGGCGTCCCAGTACCTCCGAAGCCGGATACCCCAGTAGGGCCTCGGCCTCACGGCTCCACCCGACGAGCACTCCATCCGCGGCGAGCAGGGCGAAGCCGGCCGGGGGCGGGCCGAGGCGCCCGCCTTCGTCCACCCCGGCGGGAGGAGTGAACGGTAGCCCTTCCATGCCCCCATCATCCTTCCCTGCGGTCGCGACCGCAGCGCGCTCGATCCGGTCCAGGCCGCCGCCGCACGGCGCGGGCGGATGCGCGGCTTGCGGGGCTCTCCACCGAGGGGTCCCGTCGAAGTCCCGACACCGAGAAGCCGTACGCCGTGAAATCGGGGCCCGAACCGGAGCGGATCGACCGGACCGAGAAAACCCCTTGCGCCTGCCACCCGGCAGCGGAGCAGCGGGGGCGGCTGATCCCCGTAGGGCGGGCACACCGCGACGAGCGCCAGGCGGAAAGAGTCCCCATCCGTACCCACGCGCCGGGGACTTCGCCGGCCCGTCCTCAGGGGGTTTCGGCTCGCTGCCGACTCCCGCACGGCGCTCCCGGGTACGGGGCACGTGCGAATCCTGCGTTGCACGTGGCACGCGGGCGGTCTTGGACGTGGCCCGGTGGTCGTCCTTGCCGAGCCCACACGCCTCGATGCCGCGCGCGGCGGGCTTCGGGTGGTCCGTCCGGTCCGGGTAGCCGTCGTGGTCGACGTCCGTGGTGCCCACTGGTCAGGGCCGTACCACCACCGTGCCGCACGATGTCAGCGGCCGGCCGCGACGAGCAGCGGGACGAGCGTGCGACCCTCCAGGGCCTGCCGGTACGCCCCGCGCCGCTCGGCGTGCACGCTGCGGCGGGCCAGGCACAGCGTCCCGGCCGGCACTCCGCACGTGGGGCAGGGAACACCGAACGCGCCGTGCCCGTACAGCCGCTGCGTCTCGTATGCGGCGTCCAGGACCGCGTCGGCGATCCGGTCTCCGAAGGACGGCGCGCGGCGCGGCGTGAGGGTCGTGCTCATGGCGGGGCGATCTCCTGAGTTCGGCGGAGGACGGCGCCGTCAGGTCGTCCCCGGACTTCGGTCTTGCCGTCGTTTACCCGTCGGCACGGAAAGGAGTCCTGGTTCACGACTCGACTGCGATGAGCCCCGTTCTACGGGATGGGTCTGACAGTGAGGGTCGGAGCCGTTCCAGGAGTCTGCCCCCGACCCGACCGCCGCCCCTGCCGCTTCCCTCGGGCAGGCGCGGCAGCATCCACCGAAGGGGCGAGGGCTTCAGTGGTTGCCCTGGTGGACGGTCCTCCTGTGCGTCGGCGCGCTCGCCCTGCTCATCGGTACCTGGCGCACCGCGGCGACCGCCGTCCTCGCGATGGACGTGATCGGCGTGCTCGGGGTCTGGCCCCCTGCGCTTTGCCCGGCCCGCGCTGCTGCTCGCCGTGAACCAGGGGGTCGTGCTCGTCCTCGCCGTGATCGTCATCGGCGGCCTCGTGGGCGGCGGCGCGCTCGGCTACGACGCGGTCTTCGGTCTCGCCCGGGGCGACCCGGCGACCGGTCTGGTCGCCGGTGCGGCGATCGTCTGCCTCGGTCTGGCACTGGACCGGGTGACCCGGCCGACGGAACGCCGTGAGCTCACCGGAAAGGGGGCCTGAGACGGCTCGCACACGTCTCGCCGCTCTCGCGACCGCCGTGCTGACAACTCACCGGCTGCGGCGCGGCGGACATGACCCGCCAGGCCTCCCCGTACGCCGCCGCCGAGGACCCCCGCACGGTGACGCTGTCCGTGCAGTCGTGGGTGGGCGCGCAGGCCGACGTCGTCGGCCACCAGGAGTACAAGGGCTGGAACAAGACCCACCTGCTCGGTGCCCAGATCGGAGGCTCCAACAAGGACACCCGCGACTTCGTGGCCATGCACCGCAACGCCAACAGCCCGGTCATGAAGGCGCGTCCCCGACCGGTCACCTCACTATCCTGAACGTCCCCAAGCCCTGTGGCCTCTCCCGGAGACACCGCTGATGCACCCTGACGTGGAACAGCTCACCCGCATCGTCCCGTCACCGGCGGAGCGTCAGCCGCGGGCCTGGCCCGAGGTCGAGGCCCGCCTGGGCAGCGCCCTGCCGGAGGACTTCAAAGACCTCGTCGACACCTACGGCGGGGGCGTCTTCGACGAGACGATCCGGATCCTGGAGCCCGACTGCGCCGACCCCGACTACGACCTCCTGGCCATGAAGGCGGAGCGCGCCGAGGTGCTGGCCCGGCTGTGGGAGATCGGCCCGGAGCCGCGTCCCGAGCAGCTGGAGGGCGACGGGGCCGGGCTGCTCCCCTTCGCGTACATCGAGGGGACCGGCGCCTACCTCTACTGGCTCACCGGCGAGGACGTGCGCCCCGAGGACTGGACCGTCCTGGCGAACGCGGGCCGTGGACCGGAGTGGGAGTACCACCCCGCGCCCAGCGCCCGGTTCATCCTGTCCGTGCTCACCGGCGAGATCCACTCCGGCATCCTCGACAGCTTGCCGGTCGACGACCACACCTTCGATCCGAACGACCAGATCCTGGGCGGCTGACGGGCCGTCGACGCGAGGGCGCGCGAGCCCCTCGCGGCCGTGATGGGGATCGTTGAACGGCTGGCGCCGGACGAGTTGGCGGCGAACCTGCACGACAGTCAGGCCCTGATATCCCACTGGTCAAGGGCACGCCCCCGACGTCGAGGGCCTGCCGGGCGGTCGAGGCGCGGGCGTAGCCGAGGCGGACGTGTCCGACCGGTTCGATGCCGGCGCGCACGGGCCGGGGCAGCTCGGTCCACGCCGAGCCCGGGTTGCGTACGGCGGGAGTTGGCACGCTGAGGGCCTTGGCGAGTCGGGGCGCCACGCGCCTGCGGATGTGGGCTGCTGTCAGCGCTCCGCGGACCCGTCCGACCACCCGAACAGTCACTGCTCTCTGCCCTCGCGTACCTGGCGCGGCCGGGGAGGCGGCATGTATTCGTGGAGAGATACCCTTGTCCGACCTGGAAGGTCCCGATGCGCCCGCTTGAACCTACTCCCCCGCAGGACAGGTCCGGTGTCAGTCGGGCACCTGCCCGCATCCCCGCGAAGGCGCCGGACGCGGGCCGCCTGGACGGGACGCAGTCACTCCTCGCCCTCCAGGCCACCGCGGGCAACGCCGCCGTGGTCCAGATGCTCCGCGCGGCGGGCCACCCCTGGGCACAGGACCAGCACCAGCACGGCGCCGGCTGCGGCCACCAGCAAACCGACCAGCCCTCGGTGCAGCGCTCCGCCGTGCACGACGTGCTGCGCGGAGGCGGTCGGCCGCTCGACGACGCCACCCGCACCGACATGGAAGCCCGCCTCGGCAGCGACTTCTCCGACGTCCGCATCCACGACGACGCCGCCGCCCGGGCCTCCGCCGCCGAAGTCGGCGCTCGCGCCTACACCTCAGGAAGCCACGTCGTCATCGGCGACGGCGGCGCCGACAAGCACACCCTCGCCCACGAGCTGACCCACGTCATCCAGCAGCGCCGGGGCCCCGTCGCCGGCACCGACAACGGCGCCGGCCTCAAGGTCTCCGACCCCTCCGACCGCTTCGAACGCGAGGCCGAGGCCAACGCGACCCGGGTGATGTCCGGCGCGGTCCAGCGTGCGGTGCCGACGGGCGACACGGCCCAGCAGCACGGAGGCACCCCCTCGCCCGCAGTTCAGCGCATGATGCAGGCGCCGGCCGGAGTGTCTGTGGACCAGGCAGTCGCGGCTGCCGTGACTGCCTTTCTGGGGGCGGGCAACCCGCGGCGCAAGATCTTCAAGCGGGACGACACCGCCATCGCCAATGCGGTCAATGCCCATTACCTTCCCGCCCACGGCGACAAGGCGGAGTTCGAACGCCGGGTACGGGGTGATTCCGCACCACCGCCTCCGGACCCACTGGCCGAGTACAAGCGGGGCCTCAGCGAGAACGATCAGGCAGACCTCATGAGAGAAATCGGCAGCATCCAGAGCCAGTTGAACGCCTGGAAGAACGTCAGGAAAACGAACGGACGGTGGCCCGTCGGGTGCAATCAACAGGGCACCTGGGGCACCAGCGCAGGTGGTGTCGGCAACAGTTATAGCGAGTCCAGCGTCAACCTCCGGGTGGGAGCACAACTACGCCTGTGGTGGGCGCAGAAGAAGGGGGGATATCTCGGGGACAGTCGAACCACGAGCATCACCCTCAAGAAGGATCTCGCCGAAGGCGGAAGCGGTGACCGGAGTCCGAAGTTCAACTACCACATCAATATCAGCTGAACGGCGGATGACGCGGCCGGCCACACAAGTTCGTCAACCTGGCGACCCGTGATTCAACCTTCCGGGTGGCGTGCGAACGCCAGAGAGCCATGTCATCCGGTCAGTGCGGGAGGTACGCGCGAGGGCGGTGGGCCTGAGGTGTCCGACGGGGTCACCGGTGGGGCCGAACAAGGGGCGGCGAGGCCGTCAGGCGCGCGAGGGGGCGGGTAAACCCTCAGTTCGGTGCTGGCCGGGACACCTCCGCCACGGCTGTACCCGGGGCGGAGGGGGCCGCTGAGCTACGGGGTGTTCCGACCCCCTCGCCCCGTGTCCGGGGGCTGCGGGGTCTCTCGCGCACCGTCGAACGATCGGAGACGGCACCATGAGCACACCTCCTTCCGTCCCACTGCGGGTCGCTCTCGTGAACGGGAGTTTCGAACAGCCGGCCGTGACCGACATGGCGTTTCTGCCGGACGCGTCGCAGACGCAGGCGCCGCGGCATGTTCCGGGCTGGCTGACCACAGCCACGGACCACATGGTCGAGCTGTGGCATTCGGGATTCAACGGCGTGCCGTCCGCGGAGGGCGAGCAGTTCGCCGAGCTGAACGCCAATCAGGTGTCCACGCTCTACCAGGACCTGCCGACCACGCCGGGCACGAAGCTGTACTGGCGGCTCTACCACCGGGGCCGGCAGGGGCAGGACACGATGGCGCTGGACATCGGGGCGCCGGGGAGCCTGGTCGAGCAGCGCTCCTTCACGGACGGGAACACGGCGTGGGGGTACTACACGGGCACGTACACGGTGCCGGCCGGGCAGGGCACCACGCGTTTCGCGTTCCGATCGGTGTCGGCCGCCGGCGGCAACCGGGGGATCGGCAACTTCCTGGACGGCGTGTTCTTCGGTACGGCTCCGCTCGTGGTGCTCACCAAGACCGCGGTGCCGGAAGGGCCGTTGGACGTCGGTGATGTCGTGACGTACCGCATCACGGCCAGGAACGAGGGGGGTGGGGCCGCCGAGCGGCTGACGCTGACGGACGTGCTGCCGCCGGGGACGACGTACGTGCCCGGTTCCCTCCGGGTCGTCGACGGGCCGAACTCCGGCGTGAAGACGGATCGGGCGGGTGACGACCAGGCCGCGTACGACGCCGAGAGCGACACGGTCGTCTTCCGGCTCGGGATCGGAGCCTCCGCGTCCCAGGGCGGCAGTCTGGCCGACACGGCCGCGCTGCCGGAGGGGACCACCGTCGAGTACCGGGTGGTCCTCGGCCTGGAGACGGCGGGCACGCGGGTGGTCAACACCGCCGTCGCCGCGTACGAGAACCGGCTCGGCGCCACCCCCGAGCCGCTGACGTCCACGTCCGACGAGGCCGTGACCGAGGTCAGGCCGGCGGCCGACCTGGACGTGGTCAAGGCGGCCGACGCAACCACCGTGACCGTCGGGCAGACCGTGACCTACCGGCTGACCGTCCACAACGCCGGTCCCAGCCCGGCGACCGGTGTGACCGTCGCCGACCGGCTCCCGAACGGGCTCGTCTTCCTGTCCGCCGACGCGAGCGCCGGTGCCCACGTTCCGGAGACCGGACAGTGGTCCGTCGGCGAACTGGCCGTCGGGGCCCGCGCCACCCTCGTCCTGCGGGCGAAGGCCACCAGGGCCGCCCGTCTGACCAACACGGCCACCGTCACGGCCGTCGAGAAGGACCCCGACCCGTCCGACAACACCGATTCCGTCGTCGTCTGCGTCGAGCCCGCACCGGCCTGCTGCGCCCCCTGCGTGCCCCGTTCCTGAGGAGACGGGGGGGGAGGAGACCGGCGTACGGCACGACTCCCTCTCTTCGGGCGCCTTCCTGCGGTTGCCCGCTCAGGAGGGGTCATGCCTGCGGGATCCGGACGCCTTCTCCGGTACGGGGGCGCGCGGGGCAGCGGTCCACGGGATCACCCGTGGTCCGGGAGGCCCCGCGCCCGGAATCGGGCCTGGTGAGGGCTGTCCGGATGGCGGACGGCCGGTTGTAGGGTGTCCGCCATGCCCTGCGTACTCGTGGTCGAAGACGACCCCAGCATCCGTGCCTCGTTGATGGAGATCCTCGCGGAGCACGGCCATGCGGTGCGCAGCACGGGCGACGGGTTCGGCGCGCTGCGCGAGGTCGCGCAGGGCTCGCTGGACGCGGTGGTGCTGGACCTCGGCCTGCCCGATCTCGACGGCGGCGACGCGCTGCGCATGATCCGCGGGATATCGAACGTGCCCGTGGTGGTCGCGACCGCCCGCGACGACGAGCGCGAGATCGTCAAGCTCCTGAACGCGGGCGCCGACGACTACCTCGTCAAGCCGTTCTCCGGTGCACAGCTCCTTGCCCGGCTCTCGGCGGTGCTGCGGCGCACCGCGGTGCCCGCCGCAGTCGCCGGACAGGCCCCGCCCGCCGATCCGTCGAGCCTGGTGACGGTCGGTGAGCTGACCGTGGATCCGCCGGCGCGTTCGGCCTATCTGGCGGGGCGTGAACTGGTTCTCACGCGCCGGGAGTTCGACCTGCTGGCCTTTCTCGCCCGGCACGCCGGCACGGTGGTGTCCCGGCACCGGCTGCTCGCGGAGGTCTGGCAGGAGGCCTACATCGAGGACCAGACCATCGACGTGCACGTGTCCGCGCTGCGCCGCAAGCTCGGTGAGCGGGCCTCGGCACCGCGCTATCTGCGCACCGTGCGCGGGGTGGGCATCAAGCTGGTGGCGCCGCACTGAGGAGGGGCTCAGGAGGGGGTGCCGAAGTCCTGGGTCCACCAAGGGCCTCCGTCGGTACTGACGCCGACGCCGATCTCGGTGAAGTCGCAGTTGAGGATGTTGGCGCGGTGGCCGGGGCTGTGCATCCAGGCGTCCATGACGGCGGCCGCGTCGGCCTGTCCCTTGGCTATGTTCTCGCCGGATCGTGACCAGGTGTATCCGGCCGCCTCGATGCGATCCTGCGGCTGGGAGCCGTCGGTTCCCGTGTGGGAGAAGTTGCCGGTGGCGGCCATGTCGTCGGTGTAGTCCTGAGCCGCCTCGGTGAGGTCCGCGTCGACCGTCAGGGCCTTGCAGCCCGCCGCTGCGCGCTCGACGTTCACGAGGCGTACGACCTCCTGGGCTTCGCTGCTGCCCACGGGGCGCGTCCCGCTGTCGGGGGCGGTGGCCGGCGGCTTCTTGGTGGCCGGGGGGCGCGGGCCTGGGCTTGTGCGCGCTCGACGACGCGGAGGGTCTCGCCGCCTGGGCGGTGACCGAGGGCGGCGGGGTGGCCGAGGGCGTCGTCGGCGGGGTGGAGGCGGTCGTCGGCGTGCGCGGGGTGGCGGACGGGGATGTCGGGGCGGGCGGCGGCGTGGTGGTCGGCGTCGGGTCGGACGGGCCGCCGCCCTGGGCGACGGATTCGGCCTTGTCCTGCGCGGAGCCGGCGAGCTCGGCGCCCGCCAGGCAGACGGCGGCGACGGCCAGGGTACTGAGGCCCGCCACGGCGGCCGTGACGCGCGGGCGACGCGGGGCGCGGTGTCCACGACGTCCGTGGGCGGCTCGGTGACTCATCTCGGTTTCCTCCAGGGGGTGTACGGGTGCGGTGGCGGGGCCGGCCCGGGTCCGCGTCGGCTCGGGCGGGTTCCGTGCGGCGGAGAGGGTCCGCCGGCGCCGAGACGGGAGCGTAGGCGTGCCGAAGCCGCGAGAACGCCGTCTGAGGGATGCGCTCAGAAGGACCTAAGCAACAGCTCAGGTTCGGGAGCGGCTCGGGGCGGTCGCCAGGTCGGGCCGCCGGTCGCGTCGGCCCGTACGGGACGCGTGCGCCTCTCCGTGGGCGAGGGCGGGGTGGGTGGTGCGGTGGGCGTCGGCCACACTGATGCGGTGCCACGCCTCCTGCGCTATCTCCTCATATGGCTGTCGTGCACCGCGGCCAGCGTCACCGCGGTGATGCTCACGGTGCACTTCGTCATCGGCCTGACCCGACCGACCCCGCCCGCCGCGCGGTCGGTCCAGGCGGTGTACCCCTCCCCGTCCGTCCTCGTCGGGGTGCCGGCCTCGTCCGTCGCGACCGCGCCGAAGGCGCCCACCACGCCCGCGTCCCCCTCGTCCCCGCCGCCGACCACCCGTACGCCCTCGCCGTCGCCCTCGGCCACGCGGGCTCCCGTCACGTCCACGCCCCGGCCGTCGGCCTCGAAGTGCAGCGGCGGCCCCGGGCTGCACACGGTTCCCTCCGAGGGGGGCAAGGTCACCGTCCAGTACGGCCGCGACAGCGTGTGCTTCGTCTCGGCCGTCCCCGATCCGGGGTTCCGTACGAGCACCAGCCAGAGCGATCCCGGCACGCTGGTGGTCGTCTTCACCAGCGACGACCACCGTTCGCAGATCACGGCGACCGTCGTGCCGACGGCGCGGGCCAGCGTGCGCGAGACCCGGTTGTGAGTTCTCCGGCAGGCGCCGCGGACGGCCGGAGAACCCCTGGTGAAGGGCTTGCGGTCACGAACCTGAGCAGTTCCTTAAGCGTGCCTGATGGGTGGCATCAGGACGGTCCGGGACGTGTTCTCGGCACCTAGGCTCACGGTCGGTCAGGACGATCGCTCCGGCCCCGGCGGACAGGACGCCGGGCCGCTTCCTGCACCCGCTCCGGCATCGGCCGCCTCCAGGCCCCGGAGAGTTCACCGACACAAGGGGTTGATCCGTCATGGCCGCACACCGGCGCAAACAACGCACCGCCGGCATCCAGGGCCTCGTCCGCTTCTCGGCCGTCTCCCTCACGGTCGCCTCCGCCGCCGTCGCCACGGCCTGCGGAGTGGGCGGCTCGAAGGACGACGCGGCGCAGAACGTGTCCGTGGCGGCGGCCCCGGACGCGCCCGCCGACCAGGGAACCGGCGCCCCGGCGCCCATGGAGGCGGCGACGGCGTCCGCCTCCCCCACCGCCGCGGCGACGTCGGTCCCGCCGACCCGGCCGAGCCCTTCCGCCTCCTCGCCCGTGGCCGAGCGCCCCGCGGCGACGACCGAGGCCGCCCCTCGCCCCGCCAGGACGACGGCCGCTCCCGCCCCGGCCGAGCCCGCCGTGAAGAAGAGCGCTCCCGTCGCCGGCTCCTCGGGCTTCACCAGCGGCTACCCGACCGGTGCGGACGCCCGTGGGGCCGTCAAGGCCGCGGTCGCCGCCGCCAAGGCCGACGGCAAGAAGGTGCTGATCGACTTCGGCGCCAACTGGTGCGGCAACTGCAAGGCCGCCGACCGGGTGCTCGCCACGAGCGGCGTGGGGGCGCTCCTGGACGCCTCGTACCACGTGGTCAAGGTCGACATCGGCAGTCAGGACTCCTCGGCCTTCGACCTCCTGCGCGACTACTGCACCGGCGGGGGCGCGTACAAGATGCCCGTCCTGGTCGTCCTCGACGGCAACGGCAAGGTCGTGACCGAGACGCACTCGACCGGCAACCCCGAGCTGACCGAGACGGGCCTCGGCGCGTTCCTGCGGAAGTGGGCCTGATGACGGCCCGCGGCCACAGACGCGGCGCGTCGGCGGCGGTCGCCCTGCTTCTCCTCGCCCTCGCGGCCACCGGGTGCGGCGGAAGTGCCGCGGCCGGGTCGGACGGCGGCGCGCCGGGAGCCGGCACCGCCGGGACCGCGACGGTCCTGCCGGTCGCCGAACGCACCGCAGCGCCCGACACCTCGGGCCGGGACCTCGCGGGCAAGGACCTGGCGCTGCGCTCGTACCGCGGCAAGGTCGTCGTCCTGAACGTGTGGGGCTCCTGGTGCGCCCCCTGCCGCGCCGAGGCCGCCGACCTGGAGGCGCTGCGCGGTGCGGCGGCGCCGCGCGGCGTGGAGGTCCTGGGCGTCAACGTCCGCGACCGTTCCACCGGGCCGGCCCGGGAGTTCGAGAGGACCTACGGTCTGCGGTACCCGAGCATCCACGATCCCGACGGAAAGCTGCTGCTGGCCTTCCCGCCCGCGCTGCTCAACCCGCAGGCCATCCCGTCCACACTGGTCATCGACCGGCGGGGCCGGATCGCCGTCGCCGTCTCCGGTCCGGTCACCCGCGCGCGGCTGGAGCCCCTCGTGGACCGGGTCGCCGGGGAGGACGCGTGACCGGCCCCACGTGGGCGGCGCTCGCCGCCGGGCCGGCCGCCGGCGCGGTGTCGGGCACCCTGCTCCTCGCCGTGCCGGTGGCCGTGGCCGCGGGCCTGGTGTCCTTCCTCTCCCCGTGCGTCCTGCCGCTCGTGCCGGGCTACCTGAGCTACGTCACCAGCCTGTCGGTGTCCGACCTCGCCGAGGCGGACGGCGGGCGGCGCGGGCGGATGGTCGCCGGAGCGGCGCTGTTCGTCCTGGGTTTCAGCGGCGTCCTGGTGTCCGGGGGCGCCCTGTTCGGCTTCGTCGGGCGCAACCTGCTCGCCTACCAGGACGGCATCACCCTGGTCCTGGGCCTGTTCACCATCGTCATGGGCCTCGCGTTCGGGGGCTGGCTGCCCGGCTTCACCCAGCGCGAGCTGCGCAGCAGCCGCCGGCCCTCCTTCGGCCTGGCCGGCGCGCCCCTGCTGGGCGTCGTCTTCGGCGTGGGCTGGACCCCCTGCATCGGGCCGACCCTGGCCGCCGTGCAGGCCCTGGCCTGGAACGAGGCCAGCGCCGGGCGCGGCGCCCTCCTCATGGTCTGCTACTGCGCGGGGCTGGGCGCGCCCTTCCTGCTCACCGCACTCGCCTTCCAGCGGGCCCTGCGCGCCTTCCGCTGGGTCAGGAACCACCACGGGACCGTCATGCGGGCCGGCGGCGCACTCCTGGTCCTCGTCGGCGTCCTGCTGGTCACCGGCCTGTGGACCGACCTGGTGTACGCGTTGCAGGTACGGCTGCAGGGAACGACCGCGGCCCTGTGAGCGCCGGTACCCGAGTACCGGCGCCACGCGCCCGGAAGGGCTCGACTCCCCAACCGGCGCCACGCGCCCGGCGGAGCCCGACTCCCCCTGCGCACCGGACGGCTCCACTCCCCCGTACCCAAGAGGGCCGGTCGCGCCCCCGGCGTGCGGCCCACCTCCCCGAAACACGAGAAAGATCCGGAAAGACGACATGAGACACCCCATGACCTCTCCCCACCCGGCCCCCCGCCTCCCCCGCGCCGCACGCACGCGCCGCGCCTGGGCCGCGGCCGCACTGCTGGCCGCCGTCCCGCTGACCGGCTGCGGCCAGGAGTCCGCGCCGTCGCACGCCGCCGCCGTGACGGAGTTCAACGAGAACGGCGTCACCGTCCGGCTGAGCGTGGCCGACTGGAAGTCCGACGCGGGGACCCTGGTCGCCACGTTCACGCCCGACGAGGCCGGCTTCCACCTCTACAGCACCGCGCTCCCCGCCGAAGGCATGGAAGGGGTGGGGCGGCCGACCGGGGTCCGTCCCGTCGGTTCGGTCGCCGCCGCCGGTGAGATGACGGTGGACAAGCCGGTCAAGAGCATCACGGTGCCGGGTGTGCGCGCCGCCGTGCCCGTCTATCCCGACGGCCCCGTCACGGTCACGCTGCCGATCCGGGCGACCGCTCCAGGCGAGGCGAAAGTGCTGATCGGCTATGCGAGCTGCAGTTCGACCGAGGGGTGTACGATCCCGGTGGCCGACCGGGCGGTGTCCCTGAGCACCGGCGAGCACGGCCTGTCGTTCGCCGCCTCCTGACGGCCCGTCGTCCCGGATGACGGGGCCGGTGACGGCATGCGCCGCTCCCGGAGGACGTCGTACCGGGAGCCCCTCCGGCGGCCCGTCGGCTCGGACCCCGGAGCCGTATCCCCCGACCGTGGCGCTGGGCGCACGGCTACCCGTTGGAGCGCTGCACCCGTGAACCGAGGGCCCCGAAGACGCCGCGCCGAGCCAGGGGCCCCGCGGTGAGGCGCTCCCTGGCGGGAGTGGCCCTGGCCGTCACCTCCATGGTGGCGCTGTCGTTCCTGATCCCGCTGGGGCTGCTCGTGATGTCGCTCGCCCGCGAGCAGAGCATCACGGCGGCCGAGCAGAGCGCGGCGGCGATGGCGCCGATCCTGGCCCTCACCACGGACGCGGCCGAACTGCGCGAGGCGGGGGCGGGGCTGCGCGCGGCCGAGCACATGGTCATCCATCTGCCGGACCACAGCACGGTCGGCGGCACGGGGCACGCTCCGCCGGATCTGCTGGGCCGGGCCGAGGAGGAACGCGAGTCCATCTCCCGGGACGTGCCCGGCGGCTGGATCTACCTGCAGCCGGTGATCCTGCCCCAGGACCGGGTCGCGGTGGTGGAGAACTTCGTCCCCGACGACGACCTGACCCGCGGCGTCGTCCTGTCGTGGAGCGTCATGGCCGGTCTGGCGGTCGTCCTGCTCGGCGGCTCCGTCCTGGTCGCCGACCGCCTCGGCTCCGCCGTCGTCACGGCGGCGAAGCGGCTGGCCGAGGCGTCACGCCGGCTCGGCACGGGCAACCTCGACACCCGTGTCCAGCCGAAGGGGCCACCGGAACTGAAGGAGGCGGGCACGGCCTTCAACACCATGGCCGACCGCATGACGGACCTGCTCGCCGTCGAACGGGAACTGGTCGCGGACCTGTCCCACCGGCTCCGCACCCCCCTGACCGCCCTGTACCTGGCGGTCGAGCGGATCGCGCCGAGCGCCGACACCGGACGCATCCAGACGGCCGTCGCCGAACTGGAGCGGGAACTCAACGCGATCATCGCCGAGGCTCGCACGCCGCTCGCCGTCGGCCCGATGGGCCGGGCCCTGCGGGGCGAGGAGCCGCCCGACGGGCCGCGGGAGGGCGGGGACCACTGCGAGGTCGCCGACGTCGTCCGTCGGCGCGCGGCCTTCTGGGCCGTGCTCGCGGATCAGCAGGACCGTCCCTGCACACTGCAGATCACGGACGAGACGACCCCCGTCTGCCTCCCCGAAGCGGACATCACGGCCGTCGTGGACGCGCTCGTGGGCAACGTCTTCCGGTACACCTCCCGGGGCACCGCCCTGGAAGTCTCCGTGTGCCGCACCGCCCACACCGTGGAACTGACCGTTCACGACGCCGGCCCCGGCATCGCCGACCCGGACGGGGCCCTCGCCCGCGGCGGGAGTACGGGCTCCACCGGCCTCGGGCTCGACATCGCCCGTCGCGCGGCCCTCGCCGCCCGGGGCGCCGTCCGCATCACGCGCGGCCCCCTGGGCGGTGCCCGCGTGGCGGTCACGTTCCAGCTGTCGACGGGCACGGCGCCGGGTCGTCCGCGCTCGCGCCGCAGGGGTCGGAGGGCGGCCGCGGCCCGGACGGCGCCGGGTGCCGCGGGCGACTGACAGCCCGGGAAGTCCGGCGTCCGAGGTCGGCGGCTACCGTCCGGGCGCCTGCCGGCCGCACTCGGCGCAGCGGCAGGACGGCCGGGCCTCCGGGTTGTCCTACGGGCAGCCATGGGTCTCACCGTGGCGGGGGCCGGTGCCGGTGCTCGGGGGCGGCCGGGGAGGTGGTCCGTCCGGTGCGGCCTCCGGTTGGGTCGTCCTGTCCGGAATCGCCGTTCCGGTGTCCCGGAGACGCGGTCCAGGACGGCCCGGGCGGCGGTACGAGCCCGAGGTGGGCCCAGGCGGCGGGCGTCGCGACCCGCCCCCGGGGCGTCCGGGCCAGCAGCCCCTCCCGAACCAGGAACGGCTCGGCGACCTCCTCCACCGTCTCCCGCTCCTCCCCCACGGCGACCGCGAGGGTGGACAGACCGACCGGTCCGCCGCCGAACAGTTTCAGCAGGGCGTGCAGCACGGCCCGGTCCAAGCGGTCCAGGCCACGGCTGTCGACCTCGTAGACCCCCAGGGCCGCGGACGCGATCCGGCGGGTGACCGCTCCGTCCGCGGTGACCTCGGCGTAGTCCCGCACCCGGCGCAGCAGCCGATTGGCGATGCGGGGCGTGCCGCGGGAGCGGCCGGCGATCTCGGTGGCGCCCGCGGGCTCGACCTCCACCTCCAGCAGCCGGGCGGAGCGCTGGATGACGCGCTCCAGTTCGGCCGGGTCGTAGAACTCCATGTGGGCGGTGAAGCCGAAGCGGTCGCGCAGCGGCGGGAGCAGCAGGCCGGCCCGGACGGTGGCGCCGACGAGGGTGAACGGCGGCAGCTCGAGGGACATGGCGGTCGCGTCGAGGCCGGTGCCGACGACGATGTCGACGCGGAAGTCCTCCATCGCCAGGTAGAGCATCTCCTCGGCGGGCCGGGACATGCGGTGGATCTCGTCGAGGAAGAGGACCTCGCCCCCGGTGAGCGAGGCCAGGACCGCCGCCAGGTCCCCGGGGTGCTGGATGGCGGGGCCGGAGGTGATGCGCAGCGGGGCCCCCATCTCCGCGGCGATGATCATCGCCAGGGTGGTCTTGCCGAGCCCCGGGGCACCGGAGAGCAGCACGTGGTCGGCGGTGGCGCTCCGCTGCCGCGCGGCCCTGAGGACGAGGTCGAGCTGCTCGCGGACCCGTACTTGGCCGATGAACCCGTCCAGGTCCTTGGGGCGCAACGCCGCCTCGGTGGCCCGGTCCTCGCCGTCGGCGGGGGCTGCGACCGGCTGGTGGACCGGCTCGGCCGCAGTGGGCCGGCCGGTGGCGGTCCTGCCCGGGGTCGGCGTCTCGTCCCGGGGTGTGGCGGCGCTGGGGAGCATGGTGCCGCCCCGGTTCACCGGCGTTCGCCTCGCGCCGGGGTGAGGGGGCGGCGGGCCGGTCTTCACGGCCCGGCCGGGGTGCCGTCGAGGAGGACTCGGGGGACCGGACCGCTCGGGGCCGATGAGGTAGGCCCGGTGGAGCGCCGACCGGCCGCGGCCGAGTCGAACGGCACGGTGCCGGCTGCGGCCACTCGGTTAGCCGTATCCGCCCAGGGCTCCGCCGCCGGGGCCTCCGGCTTCGTCCCGATGCCCAGTTCCTCCCTGGTCTTCTTCTCGATCTCGTCGGTGAGGTCGGGGTGCTCCCTGAGGAAGGTGCGGGCGTTCTCCTTGCCCTGGCCGAGCCGGTCGCCCTCGTACGTGTACCAGGCGCCGGACTTGCGGACGAGGCCTTGCTCCACGCCCAGGTCGATCAGCTCGCCCTCGCGGCTGATGCCCCGGCCGTAGAGGATGTCGAACTCGGCCTGCCTGAACGGCGGGGCGACCTTGTTCTTGGCCACCTTGACGCGGGTGCGGTTGCCCACCGGCTCGGTGCCCTCCTTGAGGGTCTCGATCCGGCGGATGTCCAGGCGGACCGAGGCGTAGAACTTCAGCGCCCGGCCGCCGGGTGTGGTCTCCGGCGAGCCGAAGACCACACCGATCTTCTCGCGCAGCTGGTTGATGAAGATCAACGTTGTTCCGGAGTGGCTCAGCGCGCCGGCGATCTTCCGGAGCGCCTGGCTCATCAGCCGGGCCTGCAGGCCGACGTGCGGGTCGCCCATCTCGCCCTCGATCTCCGCGCGCGGCACCAGCGCGGCGACGGAGTCGACGACGATGAGGCCCAGGGCGCCGGAGTGGATGAGGGTGTCGGCGATCTGCAGGGCCTGCTCGCCGTTGTCCGGCTGGCAGACCAGCAGGGCGTCGGTGTCGACGCCGAGCCGCTTGGCGTATTCGAGGTCGAGGCCGTACTCGGCGTCGATGAACGCCGCGGTCCCGCCTGCCTTCTGCGCGTTGGCCATGGCGTGCAGGGCCAGGGTCGTCTTGCCGGAGGACTCCGGGCCGTAGATCTCCACCACGCGGCCGCCCGGCAGGCCGCCGACGCCGAGGGCGAGATCCAGGGCGATCGAGCCGGTGGGGATGACCTCGACGGGGGCCTCCGGCTCATCGCCCAGGCGCATCACCGAGCCCGCGCCGAACCGTTTTTCGATCTGGGCGAGGGCGAGCTCGAGTGCTTCCTCGCGGTCCTGTTCCTTCATGGGGTCCACCTCGAAGGGGTGTGGTGGGTGGTGCGGCCGGCGCACGGGTGCGCCGGCCCGTCAGAAGGGCTCCGTCTCCTCGCGGGGGGCATGTCGTCCGCCCTCGGCGGGGACCGGCCGCTCGCCGCCGTCGGGCCGGGTGAACAGTTCCTCGGCGGGAGGACGGGGGCCGCCGCGGGAACCGGCGGGGACGCCGGTGTGCGGGGGTTTGGTGATCGTCACGGCGGCGAACCGCAGCGACGGGCCGATCTCGTCGGCCTCCAGCTCGACGACGGTCCGCCTCTCGCCCTCCCGGGTCTCGTACGTCCGCTGGCGCAGCCGCCCTTGGACGATGACGCGGGTGCCGCGGGTCAGGGACTCGGCGGCGTGCTCCGCCTCCTGCCGCCAGACCGAGCAGCGCAGGAACAGCGTCTCGGCGTCCCGCCATTCGTTGCTCTGCCGGTCGAAGGTGCGGGGCGTGGACGCGACGGTGAAGTGCGCGACCGTGTCGCCGGACGGGGTGAGGCGCAGCTCGGGGTCGTCGGTCAGGTTGCCGACGACGGTGATGACGGTTTCACCGGCCATGGCGGCTTTCCTCTCGTGCGACGGGTGATTCCTCACCCGTGCCTGTTCGGGTTCGCCTCGCTTCCCCCTCCTGCCTCGGCCCGGGCTCGGCGAGCCCGGCTGCAAGGAGCCGTGCCTGGTGGGCAGGGGCCCTCCTCAGCGGGGTTCCGAGCCGGGGGACGGTGCAGGGCCTGCCTGCGGCGGCCCCGCACCAGGGGCAGGGCACGCGGAGGGAGCGGACGCGCGGGTCGCGCTTCGAGCCGGTGAGGTGGGAGGGCGGACTGCCCGGAGCGGCGGGTACGCGCTGAACTCGCCGTCCCGAGGCGATCGCGGTCACCAGTTCGAGGAGTTCCGCACGATAGCGGCGCGGGTCGTCGGGGTCGCTGTCCGGGAGTGGCAGCGGGTTGCGGGCGAGCCGCTCCTCCCGGATCGCGCGCACCTCGGCGCGGATGTCGGCGGCGGCGATACGGGACCGCTGCCTGCCCAGGCGGGTCACGGCCGCCCGTACGTCGGCGACGTCCAGGTCGGCGAGCAGCAGGTGCCAGGCGTCCGTCGTGGTGTCTTCCAGGTGCATCGACGGACACATCGCCGCGACCAGGGCGACGAGCTGGGCCGTCTCGGCCGGCAGCATGCGCTCTTCCCTTCCGCGGGGGAACGTCCCGGCTGCCGCCGGTGCGCTTCCCGCCGCATCCGTCGGCTGCTGGTACACGTACAGGACGGCCCCGCAGGCGCACCGCAGCCGCTTGTCGTCCTCGAACGTCCAGCGGCCGCAATCGAGGTGACCGGTTTGGGAGACCAGGAACCACACCGTGCCGAGCGTGTCCCGGTCGGGGTGGGCGACGACAGCGGTCATGGCTCCTCGCCCCCCTTGAGGGGGAGCAGACGGCGCAGGTCGAACGTGCCGGTGTGCAAGGCGCGGGCGATCCGTTCCCGCCCGCCGGGCAGGGGGCGCAGGCTGAACGAGCGCGGTTCGGAGGCCGACAGCACCCCCAGCCCCGGGATCGCCTCGCCGGTGTACGGGTCGGCGACCGGATCGAGGCAGGTCAGCCGGGCGAGGAACTGCCGCTGCCAGCCGGGGCGCACCCGGACCAGCAGCTCCACCTCGCCGGGGTGGTTGTCGGCCACCCAGGCGGTGAAGGCCTCTTCGTCGGCGACCACGACCGCCGGTTGGGGGTCGACGAGGGTGAGGGTGGCGACCGGTGTGTCGTCCGGCAGGGCCACCCGGACCGACTTCAGGTTCAGCTCGGCGCGGGCCGCGCGCAGCCCCTCGAGGACCTCGTGGCGCTCGGTCCGGTACTCGGCGTCGACGGCGTCGCGCAGCACCCGGAGCACGGCGACCCGGGTGGCGTGCTCCTTGAGGCTCATGCGGACTTGTCCTTCCGCTCGGTCCCGTTCTCCCGCCTGGTCCCGTTCTCCCGCCTGGTCCCGTTCTCCCGCCTGGTCCCGGCCCCGGACTCGACGTCCTCGGCAACCCTGTTCCTGGCCGCCACGGTGCCGTGACGCACTATCAGCTGGCCGAGCGTGCGGGTCTCACCGGTGTCGTCCAGGACTGCGGCGCCGAGCAGGTTGTGCCGGCGGGCCTCCTCGTACAGGGTGCGGAGTTCCTCGTGGCTGGCGCCCGGCGCGGTGGCCGCCGTGACGTAGTCGGAGACGGAGGGGGCGGGCTTGCCGGCCTCCAGCCAGTCGAGGACGGCCTCGGCGAACTCCGGGCCCGGCCTGTGGAGCACCGTCCCGGACAGCGGCTTCGCCCGGGACTTGGAGACCACCAGGGTGTTCTCGTGGTCGAGGTCGCCGACGATGTCGAATTCGTACTCGATGCCTTCCCGCTGCTCGGGCTTGAGCCCGATCTTGCGCGGCACCTTGCGGCCTCGCTCGTCGGCCTCCACGACGTACTCGGTCTTGGTGCGCATGGTGACGACGAGGTGGCCGGGGTAGGCGAGCAGGGCGTCGATCATCGCCCGCTCCTGGGGGCGGGCCTCCTTCCAGCCGGCGAAGCTTCCGCCCGCCCCGAGGCGCTTGGCCGCGTTGTCGACCTGCTCCAGCATCCCGCCGGTGCCGGACCAGAAGTGACTCAGGGAATCGACGATCATGACGTCGTACCCCTCGTGGGCGGCCACCGCGAGCGCGTCGACGAGGGTGGTGGGCTGGAACGTCGTGAGCGGGAGGGTGTCGAAGGCGAACTCGTCGGCGTACTTGGCGGCGCTGCCGTGCTCGGTGTCGATCAGGGCGACCCGCTCGCCGAGCCCGGCGGCGGTGACCAGGGCGGTGTAGGTCTTGCCCGACCCGGTGGGGCCGGCGAGCGCGATGCGGGCCTTGGCCTGTTCCTTGGTGGCGGTGGTGAAGGTGAGGGTGAGGTTCACGCCGTTCTCCTGGCGTCTGGGACAGCGGTTCCGGGTGGGCCCGGCCGGCAGGGGACGCGGTCCTCGTCCGGCAGGACGTACCCCCGCGTGACCGTCGCTCGGATCGAATGTGTATTCGAATTACTGTCTGCACCCACACTAGGCGTCCGGCAGGTGACAATCCACCCGTTTTCGCAATAAAAATGCAGAAAAGAAGGAAATGTCGGACTGGAGGCGTATAATGCCCTCCCGCATGCGCGCGGCTGCCGGACGTCTCCGGTCTCAGTCGGCGCCGGCGGCCGGGCGCTCGCCCTTCCCCGCGGCCGGGTCCCCGGCGACGGCCAGGGGATAAGGCGGCGGGGTGCCGCCCCAAGCCGGGCACAGCGCCCGATGGGGACACCAGTCGCACAGCCGGCTCGGGCTCGGGAGCCAGTCGCCCGTCCGCGTCGCCCGCCCGATCGCGTCCCACAGCGCCAGCACCTTGCGCTCCACGGCCCGCAGATCAGCCTCCGTCGGGTCGTAAGTGAGCACGTCCCCGCTGCCCAGGTAGACCAGCCGCAGGCTGCGCGGCACGGTGCCGCGCAGCCGCCACAGCACCAGGGCGTAGAACTTCAGCTGGAACAGCGCGTCCGCCGCGTACTCGGGCGGGGGCGCCCGGCCGGTCTTGTAGTCGACGATCCGCACCTCGCCGGTCGGCGCCACGTCCACCCGGTCGATGATCCCGCGCAGCCTCAGCCCGGAGTCCAGCGTGGTCTTGACGAACCACTCCCGCTCCGCGGGCTCCAGCCGGGCCGGGTCCTCCAGGGTGAACCACCGCCCGACCAGCTGCTCCGCCGTGGCCAGCCACTCCGCGACCCGCTCCGATGCGGGCGCCCCGCCGTCCCCCGCGAACAACTCCGCGAACCCCGGCCGCGCCGCCAGCAGCCGCTCCCACTCGCCCGCCACCATGGCCCGGGCCCGGACGGCCGTGCGCTCCGCCGCCGGGACGTCGAAGAGCCGCTCCAGCACCGCGTGCACCAGGATGCCCCGAGCCACGGCCTCGTTCGGCTTCTCCGGCAGCCGGTCGATCACCCGGAACCGGTAGAGCAGCGGGCACTGCATGAAGTCGCCCGCCCGCGACGGCGACAGCGACGACGGCGGCGCGGCGGGCCGGGGTGCTGCGGGCGAGGCCGGTGCGCCGGAGGTGTCGATCGGCTGCACACTCCCGACCTTACGCCGGAGGCCGGCGCAGCGCTCCGGCACCGCCCCGCGGGCGGGGCGGTGGCCGCGGCTCGTTCTCCTTCCGGGCGGCAGTCGATGCGCGCGGGGGGCGTGCCCGCTCTCGAGATCCGCTGCCGGTCCGCCGGACCGCTATATCTTCCGAGGGCAGGACGGCGACAACCACTCCGCACCCGACCGTAAGGGCCCGCCACCGTGACCGGACGCATCCCCGAGCCAACCGTGAGTTCGAGTCCGCACGGGCCTGTCGGTGAGCGCCGCTGGCCCATGGCCGCGGCTGTCGTCGCGGCCATGCTGCTGACCGTCCTGCTTCCCGACGACCTCCGTCTGGCGCCTCGCTGGTTGCTCCCGGCCGTCGAGGGACTGCTTCTGCTCGCGCTCATCGCCGGCGACCCGGGCCGGATCGACCGTCGCTCGACGGTACTGCGCGGCATGTCGATCGCCCTGGTGGGCGTTCTCGCGCTCAGCGCCGTCTGGTCCACCGTCCAGCTGGTCGACGACATCCTCCACGGCGGCAAGGAGACCGCCTCCGCCACCAGCCTGCTGCAGAGCGGCGGCACGGTGTGGGCCTGCACGGTCCTGACCTTCTCCCTGCTCTACTTCGAGCTCGACTGCGGCGGGGCGGCGGCGCGGGCCCACCACATGCCCGCAACGCCCGCGCTCGCCTTCCCGCAGCAGCTCAACCCCGAACTGGCGCGTGCGGACTGGCGGCCCCAGTTCGTCGACTACCTCTACCTCGCCCTCACCAACGCCACCGCGTTCAGCCCCACCGACGTGATGCCCCTGGCGCCGTGGGCCAAGATCATCATGGGTGTCCAGTCCCTCCTCTCCCTGTTGATTCTCGGCCTGGTGGTCGCCCGCGCCGTCAACGTCCTCGCCTGACCCGCGGTCACGGTCACGAGGGCTCCGGCCGGTCGTTATCCGGGAGGGGACGCTGACCGAGACGAGGGGCGTTGCGTGGGTGTCATGACGTCCTGGGCGGACAGGTTCCGGTTGCGGCAGTACGTCAAGGCGAGCCTGTGGATCGTGCCGATGCTCGGTATCGTCCTCGGCATCCTTCTCGCCGAGCTCTCCCTGGCCTTCGACGACACGGACTGACTGCCCGGCGACTGGCACCACTCCGCCGCGACCGCGAGCGGTGTGCTCACCGCCATCGTGGGCGCGATGGCGGCGCTGCTCGGGTTCGTCGTCACCATCGGCGTGCTGGTGGTGCAGCAGGCCACGGGCACCCTCTCTCCCCGGTACATGCGCCTCTGGTACCGGGACCGGTTGCAGAAGGCGGTTCTGGCGACCTTCACGGGGACGTTCTCGTTCGCCTTCTCCCTGCTGCGGGAGATCGAGTCCGACTCGGTTCCGGACACGGGGGTCTCCCTGGCCGGCACGGCGGTGGCCGTCAGCCTGGTGCTTCTGCCCGTCTACCTCAACCGGTTCACCCACAACCTCCGGCCGGTGGCCATCGCGGAGCTGGTCGAACGGATGGGAGAGGCCGTCCTCGACGCCGGGGCGGCCGAGGTCCGGGGCGCCGCTGCCCACGGGGCCGAGGCCGTGCCCTCCAACGGCCCGGTGACACACGTCCGCACCGTCCGGGCCGGTGCGGTCCCGGCCTTCGCCCTGCGGGTCCTCGTCGACATCGCCATCCGGGCGTTGTCCCCGGCGGTGAACGACCCGACGACCGCGGTACAGGTGATCAATTACATCGAGGCGTTCCTGCACGTGGTGGGCCGGACGCCTCTCCCCGGTCGTTACGTGCTGGCCGATGCCCACGGGAACGCCCGGCTCGTGCTGCCGGGGCGGGACCGGGACGCCTACCTTCAGCTCGCCGTCTGCGAGATCATGGAGTACGGAAGCTCCTCCCTGCAGGTCTGCCGGAGGCTCCGGGCCATGCTCGATGGCCTGCTCGACACCCTGCCGCCGCAGCAGCACCCTCCGATCCAGAAGCAGTTGGCCCTTCTGCGGAACTCGGTCGAGCGGGCCTTCACCGATCCGGGCCGTCGGGCCATCGCCCAACAGGCCGACCTCCAGGGCGTCGGTGGGCAGTCCCCCTCCTGACGACGGGTACCCTCCGTGCGGTGTCCGGCGACCCGGCTCCGGTCGGCTCCGACGGCGCCGTCCTCACCCCGTCGGCGCACGAACACCCTGACCGGTGACGACCGACGCTTCGACATGCGCTTCACCACACGCGGGTGAACCATGGAGAGAGGTCGCGCGTGCGGCAGCCGCAGCCGAGGGGGAAGTCGAGGCAGCTGTTCCGGCTCCGATCTCCAGAGGTGGCGAGCGTGGACGTTTTCGATGCCGTCGTCGTCGGTTCGGGTTTCGGCGGGTCCGTGACGGCGTATCGCTTGGCCGACGCCGACCTGAGCGTATGCGTCCTCGAAAGGGGGAAGCCGTTCCCGCCGGGGTCCTTCCCCCGCAGCCCTCACGAGGCGGCCAAGAACTTCTGGGACCCGGATTCCCGGTTGTACGGGATGTACGACATGTGGAGCTTCTCGAAGATGGACGCGCTCGTGTCCAGCGGGCTGGGCGGGGGGTCGTTGATCTACGCGAACGTGCTGATCCGCAAGCCGGAGAGCTGGTTCGTGAACGAGCCGTTCGACGGCGGCTACGAGAACTGGCCCGTCACCCGTGAGGCCCTCGATCCGCACTACCAATCCGTCGAGACCATGCTGGGCGCGCGGAAGTACCCCTTCGACGTGGAGCCCTACCGGAGCACGCCCAAGACCCTCGCCATGCGCCGGGCGGCCGAGCGGCTGGGTCTTCCGTGGGAACTTCCGCTGCTGGCCGTCTCCTTCGGAGATCCCCCGGTGCCCGGCGCCCCCCTCGACGGCGGTGAGGACAATCTGCACCACAGCCCGCGCTATGCGTGCAGGCTCGTCGGCGAATGCGACCTGGGCTGCAACTCCGGCAGCAAGAACAGTCTGGACTTCACCTACCTCAGCGCCGCGCACCGGCTCGGGGCTGACATCCGAACCCTCTGCGAGGTCCGCTCGTTCGAACCGGTCCGAGAGGGCTTCCAGGTCTCGTACATCGAGCACCGCGCAGCCGGGGACGAGGATCCGTCAGCTCCTCCCGTGCTGCGGACCGTCAGGGCCAGGCGGCTGGTCCTCTCCGCCGGCACCCTCGGCACGACCTATCTGCTGTTGCGGAACCGCAGCGCCTTCCCCGCGCTCAGCCCGACGCTGGGTACGCATTTCTCCGGGAACGGGGACTTCCTCGGGCTGGTGCTCAAAGCACGGGAGAGACGTCAGGACCGGCCCGGGGAAACGGTGCCGCACCTGATGGAGCCGAGTTTCGGACCGGTCATCACGAGTGCGATGCGGGTGGACCGCAAGGGAAGCGGTGAGAGGGACCGGGGGTTCTACATCGAGGACGCCGGGTACCCGGAGTTCCTCAACTGGCTCGTCGAGCACAACGTCCTCACGATGTCCAACCGGGTCGCGAGGTTCCTGCTGCGCCGAGGGTGGTCGCAGCTGACCGGAACCGCACGCAGCCGTGTGGGACGACAGCTCGGTGACGCCATGGGCAAGGGGCTGTTCACCGCGACGTCCCTACCGCTGCTCGGCATGGGAAGGGACGTCCCCAACGGCCGGATGTTCCTCCGGGACGGGCATCTGGACCTCGACTGGAAACTGGCCGCGTCCGATCAGTACTTCGACCAGATGAACGAGACCATGGAGCGCGCGTCCCGCAGTCTCGGCGGATGCTACGCAGCGAATCCCCTGTGGCTGCTCAACCGCCTCATCACCGTGCATCCCGTGGGCGGCGCTCCGATGGGGCACACCGCACGGGAAGGCGTGGTGGATTCCTTCGGCCGCGTGTACGGCTACCCGGGACTGTCGATCGCCGACGGCTCGGTGCTGCCCGGCCCCGTCGGCCCGAACCCCTCGCTCACCATCGCGGCGCTGGCCGACCGGTCGGCCGCCCGCATCGTCGAGGACCACCGGCAGAATCCCGAGGGCCCCTCATGACGACCGGACAGGGCACCACGCCCCCCAGCGGATCCCCGCGCAGATCCCTGCTCCTCGCCGGCGGCGGGCTGAAGGTGGCCTACCAGGCCGGCGTCCTCCAGGTCCTCCTCGACGAAGCAGAGTTGACGTTCGACCACGCCGACGGCGCCAGTGGGGGTGTGTTCAACCTCGCGATGTACTGCCAAGGGATGTCCGGGCGCGAGATCGCGGACAACTGGCGCACGCTCTCTCCGCTGAAGGGCGTCACCCCGAACTGGCGCGAGCTGCCGAAGGGGCCCTACGCCCGTTCCCTCTTCACCCTGGACGGCTACCGGCGTCGCGTCTTCCCGGACTGGGGGCTGGACTGGGAGCGGATCCGGGCCACCGACCGTGAAGCCACCTTCAACCTCTACAACTTCAGTGCCAACGAACTGGAGCCGGTGACCGCCGACCGCATGGACGAGGACCGGTTCTGTGCCGGGGTGGCGCTGCCCATGTGGTTCCCCCCGGTCGTGATCGACGGGCAGACGTACATCGACCCGGTCTATCTGACCGACGCGAACGTCGAGGAGGCGATCCGGCGGGGCTGCGACGAACTGTGGATCATCTGGACGGTCAGCCGACGACACCGCTGGCGCAACGGCTTCGTGGCCAACTACTTCCACATCATCGAGACGACGGCCAACGGGCGGCTGCAGCACTGGCTGCGCCGGATCGAGGCCAGCAACGCCGCCATCCGCGACGGGGAGGAGGGAGAGTTCGGGCGCCCGATCGAGGTGCGGCTGCTGAGCGGCGAGGTCCCCTTGAACTACCTCGTCAACTTCAGCCGGGACCGTTTCGCCCAGGCCGTGGAACTCGGAGTCGAGCATGCACGCCGCTGGTGCACGGACCAGGGGATCCCCTGGAAGCCGGGTGGACCTCCGGACCTTCCCGACGACCCGACCCGCATGCGCTTCACCGAACGCATGGTCGGCCGTGTCGTCTTCGGGGAGGGCGACGCCCGGAAGGCGGCCTCGTCGGCGGGCGGAGCCGCCGCTGACATCGCCCTGCACCTGACCGTCGACATCAGGGGAATGGACCGCTTCCTCGCCGGCCCGGAGCACGAGGCCGAGCTGCGCGGAGAGGTCCGCTGCCAAGAGCTGGGCGGGCGCCTTCCGGTCGAGCGCGGAACCTTCCAGCTGTTCGTGGAGCACTCCGACCCGCAGCACCTGCGGATGCGCTACCGCCTGTTCTTCAGCGACCGGGCCGGTCACCGGCTCACCCTCAGCGGGTACAAGGACGTCAGCGAGGACTCCCGTCGTGGGATCTGGAAGGACACCTCCGTCCTCTACACGCGCGTCCTCCGCGGTCACGTCGACGCCGACGAGGAGTCCGGAGCCGAGTCGGTGGCCGCGGGAACCGTTCACATCCGCCCCGCCGACTTCCTGAAGCAACTCACCACCTTCCGGGTCGAAGCCCCGACGCTGCCCGGCAGGGTGACGACCCTGGGACGGTTCGGGCAGTTCTTCCTCGGCAAGCTGTGGGACGTGTACGCGCAGAACGTCCTGCCCTGGTCCCCGCTGTGACCGAGGAGGAGCCGACGTGGACTTCCATGAGCTGCGCAGACAGGCGGAGGCGCTCCGGTTCACCCCTCAGGAGCCGGTGCGCTGGCTCGCGCCGAAGGAGCTGGCGCGTACGGCGGTCAAGGTCTGCCTGGCCGCCGTCTTCGCCGACTACTCGGACAAGCGCGAGATCCAGGGCGCGCTGGAGGCCGGTCTCCTGCGGGCGCCGTTGGCGAATCCGGACGCCGAGGAGATCTGGATCGACTTCGTCGCGGACCTCGGCGACGGATTCGAGGCGACGGCATCGGTGGCGTCCGCCCTGGGGGCGGACCGACTCGCCGTCGACGGGCCCGGCCCGCTCCCCCGTGGCTCGCTGCTCGTCCTCGGCGGGGACCAGGTGTACCCGGTGGCGTCGGCGACCGCCTACGAGGACCGGATGAAAGGGCCCTACCGCGCGGCGCTCCCGTCGGCGCCGGACGAGCCGCTCCTGGTCGCGCTGCCGGGCAACCACGACTGGTACGACGGACTCACCGCGTTCCTGCGGATGTTCGCCCAGGAAAGCGTGATCGGCGGCTGGCAGACCCGACAGACCCGGAGCTACTTCGCCGTGGAACTGCCGCAGCACTGGTGGCTCGTCGGGCTGGACAGCCAGCTCGGCACCTACTTCGACGAGCCGCAGCGCCGCTACTTCGAGACCCACCTCTCGCCGCGGCTGTGTCCGGGTGACAGCGTCATCGTCTGCTCGGCCGAACCCACCTGGGTGAGGAGTGACGAGAGACCCGACGCCTTCAACTCCCTGCACTGGTTCGACCGCAACATCGTACGGTCCCGCTTCGACCGGACCACCCGGAAGCAGGAGGAGACGGGCGCCTCGATCCGGCTGTGGCTCACCGGCGACAAGCACCACTACGCCCGCTACGCGGAGCGGCTGCCCGACGACCGGGCCGGAACCGACGACGACCTGCCCCCGGACCCCCGGCGGCGCCAGATGGTGACGTGCGGCCTGGGCGGGGCGTTCCTCTCGTCCACCCACAGGCTCCCGAAGGCCCTGCCCCTGCCGCCGGCCACCTCGCGCATGCAGAAGAAGGACCGGCCGCCGACGGCGTTCGCCCTCGCCCAGCACACGTATCCGGACGCGGCGGAGTCCCGCTCGCTCGCCCGCGCGATCGCCAAGCCCTGGTCGCGGTACTGGCTCCCGCGGCGGAACCCCGGATTCGCCGTGCTGGCCGGAGCGGTGCAGATGGTGCTCGTCCTGATCATGAGCGGCGCGTTCGCGCTGGCCGAAGGCCGGCACAATCCCGTCGGGGCCCTGCGGAGCGCCGGTGCCGACGACCTGCTCGGCCTGCTCTGCACGAGTGCCGCCCTCTTCGTCCTGCCCTTCGTGATCGGCTGGTGGAGAGGGCTGCTGCGCGAACGGCGCCCCAGGGCGCCGTCCGGTCCGGTCGTGGCCGTGCTGTTCCAGGCGGCGGTCGCCGCCGCGGCCCTGTCCGTCACCGTCGCCATCGCCCGGTCGGTCCCGTCCTCCTGGAACGGCTTCGCGTTCCTGGCGATCCTGCTGGTCGTCGCCGCCGTGACGGGCGCTTCCCTCGGCTCCCAGCTGTTCGCCCTGTGGGTGCTGTGGACGAACCGGGGCCTGGTCGCCGACTGGCAGATGTCCGGGCAGTCCCTCGACGACCACAAGGGCTTCCTCCGGATGCACCTCGCTCGGGACGGCACGCTCACCCTCTACCCGCTGGCACTCGACGGGACCTGCCGGAACTGGGAGTTGGACGAGGTCGCGGACGCGGACGGCGTGTGGAAGCGTCCGGTGCCCGAGCCGGCTCCGACCGTGCGGCTCATCGAGGATCCCGTGGTGATCGTGCAGCACGGCAAGGGGTGACCGCGGGGAGGCACCGGACCGGTCTCGGGTGGTGTCCTGACGGGCTTGCTCTGACGGGCCCGCTCTGCCAGGCCGGGATCCATCGGGCCGCGCCCGGCGGGAGGCTCACCGCGTCGTCGGGCCGGCGTCTCTCAGCCGCGTGCGTCCTGAGTGAGGCGGCTGACGACTTCGTCGTGCTCGCGCACCGCGATCCGTGACAACTTGGTCAGCATCATGCCGTTGCGGACCGCGACGATGTAGTCGACGGGCAGTCCGTGCATCCGGGTACCAGGACCGCGGAGCGGATGCCAGTCCAGGATGAACAGCGTGTTGTCGCCCCAGGGGATCAGGTTCATGGCGATGCGTGCCGCGCCGAACGGATGGGCCCTTGCCTCCAGCTCCAGGCGGTGCCCCGGATCGCAGATGCGGACGACGCACGTGTCGTCGAGGGTGAGGGGACCCACGCCGACCCGGACGCGCAGGCGTGCGCCCACCTGGGGCCAGTGCGTGTCCGCCGCGAGGACCTGCTGGGTGCCCGTCACCCATTCCCCGTAGCGATGGCCGTCGGACAGCAGGTTCCAGACCTCGGACGGCGAGCTGAGGATCAGACGGCGGTTGCGGGCCACATCGACCACGCTCCTTGACCAGGTGAGGATGCGGAAGCACAGCGAGTCGTAGCCCGGGGCCGCTTCACGGCGAACCGGCGCTGTCGTCGCCGCGTCGCGCGCGGAACACCTCCTCGGTCACGGCGTGCCCGTCGACACTATCCGCATCGCGCGCCGCGAGCATCCGCAGCGGGAGTCGAAGCGGGCGGGCTGGGCCTTTGCCATCCGCCGGCGCATTCCGTCCATCCCGCCTCCGTCATCGCGAACTCGGTGAACACGGTGTCGGTCATCGCGGTCTCGCTGGTGTCCCACGGACTGCACCACGAGCTCGGTCACTGACGGAGTCTTGCGCCGCGCCGGTGGGAGCGAGTACATGTCGAGCATGAACATGCCAATTCGGGAGACCCGCCTCGATGCGGACCCGCGGTTACGAATGCGCCCGGTAGGGACCGCCTCCCCCCTGAGGGCCGGACCACTCGCCGTGGTCCTGCTCCTCCTGGTGAGCCTCGTCGGAGTACCCGCCGTGGCCAGTGCCGCGCAGCCCGACGCCCCCGCCCGCGCCCTCTCGGCGACGTCGGACGCGAACGGCGCGGCCGTGGCCCAGGCCCGGGCACGCTGGGGCGACCGGAGGCTCGACGAGGTCTCCTTCCTCGGCACCCACAACGCGTTCACCAACTACGAGGACTCCCGATGGAGTTCCGTGTCGCAGTCCGAGTCCCTGCGCCATCAGCTCGACAACGGGGTACGCGGCCTCAGCCTGGACACCCATTGGTACGAGCACAGCACGTGGCTCTGCGTCATCAGCTTCGGCAGCGACTGCTATCCGAGCGACGTCCACCTCTGCCACGGCGAGTGCAAGACCTTCGCCGGAGCCACGTACGCGCTGCCCCGGCAGTCCTTCCAGAGCAGCATGCAGACCGTGGTGGACTTCCTCGCGGCGAACCCCCAGGAAGTCGTGACCGTCTTCCTGGAGGACTACGTCGGCGCCCAGCAGCTCGGCAACTCGCTCGGCCGGGTACGCGGCCTCGACCAGCTGCTCTTCCGGCCCGACGCGTGGAACGTGCGCCAGCTGGGGTGGCCGAGGATGACCGACCTCGTCGGCTCCGGGAAGCGTCTGCTGATCTTCAGCGACGCACCCGACCGCGAGTACCTCGGTGTCATGTACGACAAGGCCTGGACCGTCAGCAACTTCTGGAGCCTCGGAGACCTCGGCAACGACCTCTCCTGCGTCAGCCGGTGGTCCGACGTGCCGTTGGACCGTCAGGAGCCCGGTTTCCGGCGGCTCTTCACCATGAGCCACCACCGGAACGTGCCCACGGTCATCAACGCCGCCCTCGACAACGGGACCAAGCTGCGCGACCGCATCGACCGGCAGTGCCGCCCGGCGGCCGGTGGCCGCGACCCGAACTTCGTCTCGGTCGACTTCCACCGGGTGTCCGACAGCAGCGGCCACGCACCGGCTTCGATCGTCGCGGAGCTGAACGCCCGGGACTGAAACCCTGTCGCAGGTCCTCACCCTCGACGACACGTGCACCGCCTGCGGCACCGGGACGGACCTGCCCCTTCCTCCGCGCTGCCGCGCCGGGCCCGCTCCCGCGCGCGGCCCGGAGGCGCCGGATCGTGGTGTTTCAGGGGCGGGTGCCCGTCGTCGGGAAGGCGAGGCCCTTCGGCGGGAAGGCGAGGCCCGTCGGCGTGCTCAGGCCGGTGGCCGGGAGGGTGGTCTGACCACCACCCGTCTCCTGGACGCGGACCACCCGGTCGTTGAAGCCGTCGGCGATGTACAGGCCGCCGCAGCCGTCGAGCGCGAGGCCGAGCGGATCGCTGAGACCGGTGGTGGGGACGGTGGTCTGGCCGCCGCCCTCCGCGATCTTGACCACGCGGTTGTTGCCGGTGTCCGACACGTAGAGGCGGCCCGACGCGTCCCAGACCATGCCCGTCGGCCGTACGAGCCCCTCGAAGGGCACGGATGTCTGATCGCCGCCCCGCGTGGGCAGGGCGACGACCCGGTTGCCGCCGTAGTCGGACACGGACAGGGGCGCGTGCGCGGAGGTCCGGCCGTCCTGCGGCGGGGTCGCGCCCGCCGCCGTCACGGGCAGCGCGCACAGCGCCGCGAGGCTTGCCGCGGCAGCGAGCCGACGGATCCACCGGCGCGTGGCACGCCCCTTCGAGGGCGCGAACGTCACCGTTCCGGGCCCGACCGCCGTACGTACCATGACTCCCCATCGGGTCTGAGCGGCCGGCCCGCTGCCGTACCTGCGCCGACCATAGGAAGTGGCGCCGGAAGATGCGGGAACCACGCCGCCCGCCCTCCTCCGGGCCACTCCGACGTCCGGGGCGGACGCACGACGGCGAACCGCGGCGTCGGGGGCAGGGCCGGCCGCCGAGTCGGGGACCCCGCACCCGCCTTCGTGGCCCCCGCCCCACGAAGGCGAAGCACACGGGGCAGCACGGCCCCACCGCCGTCCCACCACCCGGTGTGGTCAGTCGAGCAGGACGCCGGGGTTCAGGATCCGGTGGGGGTCCAGGGCGTCCTTGGCCGCGCGCAGTGCCAGCGCGAAGGGCTCCGGGCGCTGGAGGTCGTAGCCGGCGCGGTGGTCGCGGCCGACGGCGTGGTGGTGCGTGATCGTGGCACGGTGGCGGTGCAGGACCTCGCCGGCGACGGCCTTGATGTCGTCCCAGACCTCGACCTCGTCGCCGGGGCGGCCGGCGACGGCCACGGTGAAGTAGGGGGCGGCCCCGTCGGGGTAGACGTGGGTCAGGCGGCAGTTGACGGTGGCCGGGTGTCCTGTGGTCTTCAGGGCGGCGGCGCCCACCTCGGTACGGACGGCGTCGATCAGGGCGGGGATCCTGTCCCAGGTGGCGGCGGTCTCGAAGGTCTCGACGACGGCGCCCATGCGGGCCAGGCCGTCACGCAGGTAGGGCATGCGCAGGAACGCCGAACGCCAGGCGCTCACGGCCGAGCCGGCCGAGGCGTCGCGGCCCGCCGGGGGCGTCTCGGCTCGGCCGCTGTGGGCGCGGGCCAGGTCCACCGCGCTCGCGAGGCGGTCGCCGACGGGTCCGGTGGCGGATTCGAAGCCCAGGACCAGGACGGAGGAGCCGTCGTGGGAGGCGCCGGAGAGGAGGGCTTCGCCGGCGTCGAGCAGGCGGCAGTTGGCCGGGGCGAGGTCGGACTGGGCGATGGCGCGCACGGCGTCCAGCGCGCGGTGGAAGTCGGTGAAGGCCACGGACGCGGAGGCTTTGTGGCGGGGGCGTTCCTGCAAGCGCATCCATGCCTCGGTGATGACGCCGAGCGCGCCCTCGGATCCGAGGAAGAGCCGGTCGGGCGACGGACCGGCGCCGGAGGCGGGCAGGCGCCAGGACGTACCGGCTCCGGCGGGTGTGACCACCCGCAGGGACTGCACGAAGTCGTCGATGTGGGTGCGGCCGGTGGCGTAGTGGCCGCCGGCCCGGGTGGCCAGCCAGCCGCCGAGGGAGGAGAACTCGAAGCTCTGCGGGAAGTGGCGCAGGGTCAGGCCGTGGGGCCGCAGCTGTTCTTCCAGCACGGGGCCGAGGGCTCCTGCCTGGATGCGAGCCGAGCGGCCTGCGGTGTCGATCTCCAGAACGCGGTCCATCGCGGTCAGGTCGAGCGACAGCACGGCGCGGTGGGCATCGCCGCGGTACTCCACGCCGCCGACCACCGAGGAGCCGCCGCCGAAGGGAATGACGGCCACGTCGTGCCCGCCGGCCCAGTCCAGCAGGTCGGCCACCTCCCGGTCGCCGGTGGGGTGGGCGACGAGGTCGGGGATCCGGCCGGGACGGGCGCGAAGGGCCCGGATGACGTCGCGGTAGGCCTTGCCCATGGCGTGGGCGGCGCGCACCCCCGGGTCGCCGGTGACCAGGTGCGCCAGGGAGGCCGGGGGCGTCACGGCGGGTCGGGCGATGGTCAGGTCGGCGATACGGGGTATCGGCAGCGGGCGGGCCAGGGTGCCCGGAAGCAGGGCCCCCGTCGCAGCGCATTCGGCGTCGTCGGGGTGGGCGTCGGCATAGCCCCAGCCCCACCAGGAACGGGTGCGGGCGGAGCGGGGCACAGAGGGGATCGCGGACATGAGAGTGCTCCCGGTCGGAGTCCAATGGAACTTACCCAGCGGTAAATTACCTTAAGGTAAGATCTCCTTCCATGACAACGCCCTCCTCCAAGGCCGGCACCAAGGGCGTGCCGAGAGCCGATCGCGAGCAACAGATCCTGGCCGCGGCCACCGAGGAGTTCGGCCGCCACGGCTACGAGGCGACCACCGTGGCCGCCATCGCCGTACGGGTCGGCGTCACCAAGCCGCTGCTGCACCAGTACTTCGGCAGCAAGCAGGACCTCTACCTCGCCTGCCTCGACCCGATCGGCGACCGGCTGCTGGACGCCATCCGCACCGCCATGGCCGGACACGACACCGACGCGCCGCCCACCCCCCTGCGCGTCCTGAGCGCCCTCTTCACCGCACTCGACGGGCAGCGCGAGGCCTGGTTCGTCCTCTACGACCCCACACTGCCGCCCGGCAGCGACGCCGCCCGGCGCGCCGCGCACTACCGCGACGCCATCGACGGCCTCGCCGCGACCGGCACCGCCGAACTCCTGCGTACGGCCGGAACCACCGACCCACTGGACGCCGACGCCCTCACATACGCCTGGCGCGGCCTGTGCACCGCTCTGGTCCGCTGGTGGATCGAACACCCCGACCAGTCGCCCGAAGCCATGACCCGGCGCTGCATCCGGCTCACCGAGGCCGCCCACACCATCCTCGCCGCCGGCGACGACACGTGAGCCGGACCGGTGGCCACCGTTTCCGCCGCGCAGCGGGTCGCCCGGTCCGCCACCACGGACAATGAGTTCTCCGGGAGACTCCGGCAGGCGCCGCCGCCACCCGGCTCCGGCACTCGCACGGTCCGCCGGACAGGTTCTCAGGAGGGGAAGCGTGACAGAGATCAGCAACACCCGATCCGACGCCGAGGAAGCACCAGGGGCGTCGCGGAGCCGATTGCAGCGCGTGATGCGCTACCTCCCCTTGATCGCCCCCGTCCTGCTGTGGGCCGTGCCGTGCTGGATCCTCCTGTACACCGGTCAGCACTGGCCGCTCCCCGTCACGCCGGCCGGCACCGCGCTCTTCGTCCTCGGCCTGACCGGAATGCCGCTCGCGATGGCACGCGGCCACGGTCGTCGCCAGCAGGACCGGGCGGCAATCGTCGGTGACACGCTGCTGGGCGGCATCTGGGTCCTGTTCACCTGGTCCGTTCTGCTCGGCGTCTTCTTGCGGCTCGTCCTGACCGTGGCCGGTGTCGGTGACGGACAGGGCCGGGCGCGCATCGTCACCTGGGCCGTCCTCTGCGTGGCCGCCGTACTGCTCGCATGGGGGTACGCCGAGGCCCGACGCGTGCCGCGCGTGCGCCGACTCGACGTGCCGCTCCCGCGTCTGGGGGCCGGGCTGGACGGCACCCGAGTCGTTCTGATCACCGACACCCACTACGGTCCGCTCGACCGCGCCCGCTGGTCGGCACGGGTCTGCGAGACGGTCAACAGCCTGGAAGCCGATCTGGTGTGCCACACCGGTGACATCGCGGACGGCACGGCCGAACGCCGTCGCGCCCAGGCCGCTCCCCTGGGCACCGTGCGGGCGACGCGGGCCCTGGTCTACGTCACCGGCAACCACGAGTACTACAGCGAGGCCCAGGGCTGGGTCGACCTGATGGACGAGCTCGGCTGGGAGCCGCTGCGCAACCGGCACCTGCTGCTCGAACGCGGCGGTGACACCCTCGTGGTCGCAGGTGTCGACGACGTCACCGCCGAGTCCTCCGGACTGGCGGGCCACCGCGCCCACCTCGCCGGAGCCCTCCAGGGCGCCGACCCCGACCTGCCCGTCCTCCTGCTCGCTCACCAGCCCAAGTTCGTCGACCGGGCGGCGGCCCACGGAATCGACCTCCAGCTCTCCGGCCACACCCACGGCGGCCAGATCTGGCCCTTCCACCACTTGGTCCGCCTCGACCAGCCCGCCGTCGCCGGCCTCAGCCGCCACGGCGCTCGCACCCTCCTCTACACCAGCCGCGGCACCGGCTTCTGGGGCCCGCCCTTCCGTGTCTTCGCCCCCAGCGAGATCACCTTGCTCGTACTCCGCTCCCCGGAGCGGTCCACCTCGCCGTAAGCGCGAAGCCCGGCGGCCACTCGTCGTTCGGCGCGCGGCGCATGGGGCCGGTCGGTGCACCGGCAGGCCAGGACGGCCGGTGCACCGACCCCGTGGCGGGGTGCCCCTTCCCTTCCTCGGATCGCGGACCATACTGGTCGGGCCCCGATCGCCCACCGAACGGTTCCATGGACAAGAACAGCACTTCATCGACCACCGTCCCCGACACCGCCTGGCTCGGGCGTGGGCGTCATCTCGGGCCGGAGCCCGAGCTGGACGTCCGGCGCAACCTGATCGCCCTCAAGGCGGCCGGGGTGATCGACGACTTCCTGGACCTCGACCCCGTCGAGGCGGCGCGGTCCACCGACCTGTACCCACGGGACGAGGCCGCCGACCCCGGCCCGTCCGCCCGCCGCCTGTTCGAGGCCCGCTGGAGCGTGGCCGACGACGTCACGGTGCGCGCCCAACTGACCACGTACGAGCCCGGGTCCCGCCGCACGAAGAGCGAGGGCGTCACCTGGGTCCTCGCCGCCGAGGCCGAGCGGGCGTGGGAAGCGGGCTGGCCCTCGCCGGCCACCGTGTTCTGGCCCGACAGCGACCGGGTCGCGTGGGACCACGAGACGGTGCCGGACGTGCGCCTGCGGTCGGCGAACTACCTACCGAAGGACGACGACGAGGTGCGCCGCCTGCTGCGGGCCTGCACGCGGCAGAGCTGGTTCGTCCATGTCGTGGTGCACGAGGCGATGACACCGGACGCCTTGGGACGCCGGCCGATCACGGCGTTCCTGCCACCGAGCCTGCGGCACCGGGTGGTCGAGCACCGGGCCACGCCGGACCAGGCGCTGATCGCCGACTTCGTGATGAAGCGAGAGCTGGGTGTGGGGATGCCGCGCGGCGGCGCGGTCGTCCTGCCACCGACACCGCAGGCAGTCGGTTACGACGCGGAGCGCTTCACCGTGCGCAATGTCTTCCTGGACGGCACGGAGCCCGTCGAACTCCTCGGCAAGATCGAGGAGTTCGCCTCACTGCCCCAGCCGATGCCGGCCGACGCCGAGCAGGCCCTGACACGGCTGCGCCAAGGCTGGCACCTGCTCACCGACGCCGAGGAACTGGTCCACGCACGGGCCATGGTCACCAGGTACGCCACGGCGCTCGAAGCCATGACGGCGTCCTGCGACCTGTACCGGGAGGCCGCCGAGTCGGCGCTCGAGGCCCTCGCCGAGGCGACGGGCGGCGACGGCGCCCCGCGGACGGCATCGCCCGCGACGGCCAAGGACGACCCCTCGCCGTGGAAGGCCCTCACGAAGACGTTCACCCGCTTCCGGGGCCAGAACCCCCAAGCGCCGGACACGGAGGTCCAGCAGCGTCCGCACGACCGGTGAGATCGAGATGGGGCCCTCGTTCGTGCGTCGACCCCGCGTCGCCGCGGGCCGTCGGTCACGAGGGGGGCCGGCTCCGTGCCGCCCGAGCGGCCCGGAGCCGGCCGCGTGGGCTCAGGCGCCGTTCCGGGCGGCGGTGGCGCGGCGGCGCGTCCTGATCAGGACGCCGGCAGCGGCACCGCCGAGGAGCAGCGCGCCGAGGGCGTACGGGGTGCCGCTGCCGCCCTCGTCCGCGCCTGCGCCGGCGGCCCAGCCGAAGCCCGCTTCCACCGCGCCGACCGGCTGGCCGTAGATCTGATAGGTGACGGTCTGCTTGATGCGGGGCGGGCACTTGAGGGTCACCGTGTCCGTGCCGGAGGCGGCGTCCGACGGAAGCGTGAACCTGCCCACCAGGACGCCCTCCCGGTCGCCGGGCAGGAGGTGGAACTTCCCGCCCGCGACCGACTCGCCCTTGCCGTAGGTCTCCTTGCCGCAGGCGGTCGTGCTGACGGTGACGGTGGTCCCGGGGGCCGCCTTCCACGGATTGACCCGGACGTCACCGCCGGGCGCCGCGACGGCGGGGGACGCGGACAGGACGAGGGCTCCCAGGACCAGGGCGAGCTGGGGACCCGTACGTGCGAGACGCATGCTTCTTCTCTCCTTCGGCGGAGCTTTCCCGGCCGGCTGGGCAGCGCGGCGCGTGTGCTGTGCTCCGTGCACGAGAAGATCCCCGACCGGTGAGCACCGCAACGCGAGATTCGCGCGCGCTGTCCCCCGGTCGGGGGCTTGATCCCTCCTGCCGGTGATCATTTCCGCAGGTCAGAGCAGCTCGTACGGTGCTCGGAATCGGTCGGTGTCCTGCGCGCGAACGGGCTAGACGCGAGGATCACCAGCGGCGTCGGTGCCGTCTGGTCCTGTTCGCGGCGGAGGCTTCCAGCCCTGTCGTGCCGGCCAAGGGGAAGCGGTCAGTCCCGGCCCAGGATCGCCGTGAGGGCTTGCCGCATCGCCGCTCCGGGATCCGCCGACGCCCCTTCGGACCGCCACGCGACGAACCCGTCGGGGCGGACCAGCACCGCGCCGTCCGGTGTGACGCCGTGGACCTCCGTCCAGTCCGTCTCGCTCGCGGGGGTGAGTTCCGCGTCGGGCCCGGCGCCGATCCGGTACGAGTCGAGCGGCACCGACAGCTGCTGCGCGACGCGTGTCGCCGCCGCGTGCCAGTCGCCGGCGCCGTCCTCGGAACTCAGCAGGACCAGGGACCGCTCGTACAGATCGAGGGTGGAGACCCGGGTACCGGCGCGGTTCAGCCACATGTGGGGTGCCCGGCTTCCGGGTTCGCCCGTCAGGCGCAGTCCTTCGGGCACGACCGGCATCGCCGGGTCGGTGCCCAGGACGGCGCCCTGCGGATAGCGGTAGCCGAGCACCTCGTTGAGGATGCCGCTCTTCTTCCCCTGGGGGCCGCCGGATCCGGGGCCGGGGGCGTACCCGGGGTGGCTGTGTTCGACCGACCGCGCCGCGGCCCGGGCGCTCGTCGTCTCCGCGACCGGTCGGCGCTCCGCGCCGTAGGAGGCGAGCAGACCGGGGCCGGCCCAGCCGCCCAGTACGGCCGCGAGCTTCCAGGCGAGGTTGTGCGCGTCCTGGATACCGGTGTTGGAGCCGAACGCCCCGGTGGGCGGCATCTCGTGGGCGGAGTCGCCGATGAGGAACACCCGTCCGTCCGCGTACCGTTCGGCGATCCTCTGCGCCGCGTGCCAGGGAGCCCTGCCCGTGATCTCCACGTCGAGGTCCGGCACTCCCACGGCCCGCCGGATGTGCTCCGTGCACCGCTCGTCGGTGAACTCCTCCAGTGTCTCGCCGTGTTCGGGGTGCCAGGGGGCGTGGAACACCCAGCGCTCCCGGTTGTCGACCGGCAGCAGGGCCCCGTCGGCCTCCGGGTTCGTCAGGTAGCAGACGATGAAGCGCCGGTCGCCGACGACGTCCGCGAGGCCGCGGGAGACGAAGGTGATGCTCACGTTGTGGAAGAGGTCGCCCGGACCGGTCTGCCCGATGCCGAGTTGCTCGCGCACCGGGCTGCGCGGGCCGTCCGCCGCGACGAGGTAGTCCGCGCGGATGGTGGTGTGTTCACCGGTGCCGCGACTCTTGACCTGTGCGGTCACTCCTTCGGAGTCCTGCTCGAAGGACATCAGCTCGGTCGCGAACCGGAGGTCTCCGCCGAGCTCCCCGGCCTGCTTCAGCAGCACCGGTTCGAGGTCGTTCTGGCTGCACAGGCACCACCCGGCGGGGCTGAAGCGGGCGATCCCGCCGCCCGGGTCGATGTCCTTGAACAGCCACTCGCCGACATCGCCCACAAGACTCGGCGTCTGCAGGATCCCGTTGTTGGGCGCCAGGACCGACGCGGCCTCCTGGATGTGCCGCGTCATGCCGGCGCTGCGGAACAGCTCCATCGTGCGGACGTTGTTGCCGCGGCCACGCGGGTGGATCGACGTGCCGGCATGGCGCTCGACCAGTGTGTGCGGCACTCCGAGACGCCCCAGGAACAGCGAGGTGGACAGGCCCACCAGCGAGCCGCCGACGATGAGTACGGGCGTGCGGTGACCGGTTGCTTCCCCGGTCGCGTCGAATCGGTTCATTGCTCGTCTCCGGCGTCGCCTGCGACGCGAGTTGAGGATGGGATGCAGATTCATGCCCTGCGGGGACGGGTTCGCGTGTCCGGGGCACCCGGATGACACGCGGTTCACTCGACCGCTTCATGCGGCTCGCGCGCTGCGGGCGCTCCTGTCAAGGATCGACACATGCTTGCCCCGGCGTATCGGCCGGGCAAGCCGTCTCCCCTCCCCCTCCGAGAAGAGAAGAGGTGTGCCGGATGGCCCCCTCGGGACGCATCTCGCAGTCCGTGTTCGACGGCTCCAGGCTGCGGGTGATCCTCCTGCTCGACCTGTACGAAGGAGCGCAGCAGCAGTTCCTGGACGCGTACGAACTCATGTGCCAGCAGGTCGCCTCCGTACCCGGCCACATCAGTGACCAGCTCTGCCAGTCCATCGAGAACCCCTCGCAGTGGCTCATCACCAGCGAGTGGGAGAGCGCCCCGCCGTTCCTCGCCTGGGTGAACAGCGAGGAGCACGTCGAGACCGTCAAGCCGATGCACAGCTGCGTCCGGGACACCCGATCGATGCGGTACAGCATCCTCCGGGAGACCAACGCCGATCAGCCGGTCTCGCGCACCGCGGCACCGGCCGACGTGCGGGTGGAGCCCCGCGTGGGCGAAGGCGTGGCACGCCATGCCCTCACCTTCACCGTCAAGCCGGGTTCCGAGTCGAAGGTGGCGGAGATCCTGGCCGGGTACGAGTCACCCGAGGCCCAGGTCGACGAGACCACGCGGCTGCGCCGCACCTCCCTCTTCATGCACGGCAACCGCGTCGTGCGTGCCGTGGAGGTGGAGGGCGACCTCCTCGTGGCGCTGCGACACGTCGCCCGCCAGCCCCAGGTGCGAGCGGTCGAGGAGGCCATCAACCCGTACCTCGAGCAGGACCGGGACCTGACCGACCCCGAGTCGGCACGTGTGTTCTTCACCCGGGCCGCGCTGCCGGCCGTCCACCACGTGGTGTCCGACCGGCCCGCGCCGGCCGGCCTGCGCCGGCACGCGCTGTACTACCCGGCCAAGGAAGGCCAGGGGATGGCGCTCGCCCAGCTGCTCTCCCACCAGGACCGGGCCGCCGCGGACGATCCGGACAGCCCGGTGCACAGCAGCACCGTGTTCCAGCGCGACAACATCGTGGTGCGCCTCGTCGACGTCACGGGCGAGCTCGACCTCGACCCCGTCGCCTCCCTCGGGCTCAAGGGCCCCGGGAAGGCAGCGGAGTTGGAACGCCTCCTCGACGGCCCCGCCATCGGCGTCGAGGGCTCCCTGGAGACGGAGCGCAACATCAACCGGCTTCTGTCGCACGCGGACATGCTGCCTGTCACGGACCGTTCGGCGCACTCCTGACGGCCGGCCGCGGCTCGCACCGCGGCCGCTGCCCAGCACGTCACTGTCACATCTGGAGGTAGCAACCATGCTCAAGCAGCGTCCACACATCGTGAACCTGAGCGATACGGAACCCAACCGCAGGCGGGGAGGCGACCTGCGGGCCATGCTCACGCCGGCCACCGTGGGTTCCACCAGCGGCTTCATGGGCCTGGCCATCGTCCAGCCCGGCGAGCGCATCGGCGAGCACTACCACCCGTACTCGGAGGAGTTCGTGTACGTGGTCTCGGGCGCGCTGGAAGTGGACCTGGATGGCGACACGTACGCGCTCCAGCCCGACCAGGGCCTCCTGATCCCGATCGACGTACGGCACCGCTTCCGCAACGTCGGCGACGTGGAGGCCCGCATGGTCTTCCACCTGGGCCCGCTCGCCCCCCGACCGAGCCTCGGCCACGTCGACACGGAGGTCACCGACGAGGCCGAGCTCGCCGCGGCGGGCCCGCACCTGACCGTGCACGACCCGGGACGGGTGTCCGAGCGAAGCGGGGCCATCGAGTGACCCGGCGAGTGGCCGTCACCGGCATCGGTGTGGTCGCTCCAGGCGGCACCGGGGCGAAGGCGTTCTGGGACCTGCTCGCCGCCGGCCGTACCGCGACCCGCGGCATCACCCTGTTCGACCCGGTCGGGCTGCGCTCCCGCATAGCCGCGGAGTGCGACTTCGACCCGGCGGACCACGGGCTGGATCCGGACGTGAGCAGCCACGCCGACCGGTACATCCAGTTCGCCGTGGTCGCCGCCGGGGAAGCCGTCCGCGACTCCGGACTCGACACCGACGCCGAAGACCCCTGGCGCGTCGCCGTCTCCCTGGGCAGCGCCGTCGGCGGCACCACCCGACTCGAACACGACTACGTCCTGGTCAGCGGGGGCGGGCAGCGGTGGGACGTGGACCACCGCGCGGCCGGCCCCAAGCTGCACATGGCGTTCTCGCCGAGCACGCTCTCCTCCGTCGTGGCCGAGCAGTTCGGCGCCCGCGGCCCGGTGCAGACGGTCTCCACCGGCTGCACCTCCGGCCTCGACGCCGTGGGCTACGCCTTCCACACCGTCGCGGAGGGCCGGGCCGACGTCTGCATCGCGGGCGCTTCGGACTCCCCCATCTCCCCCATCACCATGGCCTGCTTCGACGCCATCAAGGCCACGTCGCCCGACAACGACGACCCGGAGCACGCCTCCCGCCCCTTCGACAACAACCGCAACGGTTTCGTCATGGGAGAAGGTGCGGCCGTCCTCGTCCTGGAGGAGTACGAGCACGCCAGGGCGCGCGGTGCGCACATCTACTGCGAGATCGGCGGCTACGCCACCTTCGGCAACGCGTACCACATGACCGGTCTGACCGGCGAGGGGCTGGAGATGTCCCGGGCGATCGACTCCACGCTCGACCAGGCCCGGCTCGACCCCACGCTGATCGACTACGTCAACGCGCACGGCTCGGGCACCCGGCAGAACGACCGGCACGAGACCGCCGCCGTGAAGCGGTCACTGGGCGCGCACGCCTACGACACGCCCATGAGCTCCATCAAGTCCATGGTGGGGCACTCGCTGGGCGCGATCGGCGCGATCGAGGTGGCCGCATGCGTGCTCGCGATGAAGCACCAGGTGGTACCCCCGACGGCGAACTACGAGACCCCCGACCCCGAGTGCGACCTGGACTACGTGCCGCGCACCGCCCGCCCCCGGAAACTCAGGAACGTGCTTTCCGTGGGCAGCGGATTCGGCGGCTTCCAGTCCGCGGTGCTCCTGACGCGATCGGGTGGGAGGACACGATGAGCACTGAACGCCCACGGCGCGCGGTCGTCACCGGGATCGGCGTGATCGCCCCCAACGGACAGCGTGCCGACGCGTACTGGAAGTCCGTCCGGGAAGGGGTCGGCGTCCTGGACCGGATCACCCGTGAGGGGTGCGAGGACCTGCCCCTCAAGGTCGCGGGCGAGGTCCGCGGCTTCGACGCCTCCACCTTGATCGAGGACCGCTTCCTCGTCCAGACCGACCGCTTCAGCCACTACACGATGGCCGCGGCCCAACTCGCCCTCGACGACGCCGGCCTCGCCCGGGACGACCCCGCGGAGCCCTTCTCGTTCGGCGTGGTCACCGCGGCCGGGTCCGGAGGCGGAGAGTTCGGTCAGCGAGAGCTCCAGAAGCTCTGGGGCCAGGGATCCAAGTTCGTCGGCCCGTACCAGTCCATCGCCTGGTTCTACGCCGCGAGCACCGGCCAGATCTCCATCAGGAGCGGCCTCAAGGGGCCGTGCGGCGTGGTCGCGAGCGACGAGGCGGGCGGCCTGGACGCCGTCGCCCACGCCGCTCGGGCCGTGCGACGCGGCACCGGGGCGCTGCTCGTCGGCGCCGCGGAGGCGCCCCTCGCCCCGTACTCGATGGTGTGCCAGCTCGGATACCCCGAGCTCAGCACCGTCGAGGACCCGGACCGCGCGTACCGGCCCTTCACGGCCGCCGCCTGCGGCTTCGTCCCGGCGGAGGGCGGCGCGATGCTGGTCGTGGAGGACGAGTCCCGCGCCCGCGCCCGGGGAGCGGACGTCCGGGCCTTCGTGGCCGGTCACGGCGCCACGTTCACCGGCGCCTCCCGCTGGGAGGAGTCCCGGGAGGGACTCGCCCGCGCCATCCGTGTCGCCCTCGACGAGGCCGGGTGCGCCCCGGAGGAGATCGACGTCGTCTTCGCCGACGCCCTGGGCGTGCCGGAGGCGGACCGCGCCGAGGCGCTGGCGATCGCCGACGCCCTCGGGGCGCACGGCACCCGCGTACCCGTCACGGCGCCCAAGACGGGCATCGGCCGCGCCTACTGCGGAGCACCCGTCCTGGACACGGCCGCCGCGGTCTTCGCGATGGAAGACGGCGTGGTGCCCCCCACTCCCCACGTGTTCGACATCTGCCACGACCTCGATCTGGTGGTGTCCCGCGCTCGGCCCGCCGAGCTGCGCACGGCCCTCGTCCTCAGCCGGGGGCTCATGGGATCCAACGCGGCGCTCGTCGTGCGCCGCGGCGACGACTCCGCCCGGTAGGACCGGGCGGGAAGGAGAACAGAGATGATCACCACCGCACTGACCTTCGACGATCTCGCCGTGCTGATGAAGCAGGCGGCCGGGGTCACCGTCGACGCCCAGGAGCTGGAGAGGACGCCGGAGGTCCCGTTCACCAGCCTCGGCCTCGACTCGCTCGGCCTGCTCGGCATCGTCGGCGAGCTGGAGAACCGGTACAGCGTGGCGCTGCCCACCGACACCGAGCGCTCCAAGACGCCCGCCGAGTTCCTCGACCTGGTCAACAGCACCCTGAAGACGGGAGTCTGACGTGGCCGGCCACACCGACAACAGCGTCACCGTCGACGCCCCGCTCGACCTCGTCTGGGACATCACCAACGACATCGAGAAGTGGCCCGACCTCTTCAGCGAGTACGCCTCCCTGGAAGTGCTCTCCCGCGAGGGCGACTCCACGACCTTCCGCCTGACCATGCACCCGGACGAGTCCGGGAAGGTCTGGAGCTGGGTGTCGGAGCGCACCGTCGACCGCGCCGGGCGGACCGTCCGCGCCCGCCGCGTCGAGACGGGACCGTTCGAGCACATGAACATCCGGTGGGAGTACGAGGAGACCCCGGCCGGCGTCCACATGCGCTGGGTGCAGGACTTCGCGATGAAGCCCGACGCTCCGGTCGACGACGCGTGGATGACCGACAACATCAACCGCAACTCCCGCACGCAGATGGCCCTCATCCGGGACCGCATCGAGCAGGTCGCCCGCGACCTCCGGAGCGCCCCGGTCCTGCCCGGCTGACCGATCCCGGCCGCGGACACCCGCACACCCCGCACACCCCGCACACCCCGCACCCTGGAAGGACGCTCGATGCACCACGCCCTGATCGTCGCCCGCATGGCGCCCGGCTCGGCCCCGGCGATCGCCGACGTGTTCGCCGCCTCCGACCGTGGGGAACTCCCCCACCTGGTCGGCGTCACGCGGCGTCGCCTGTTCCAGTTCGGCGACGTGTACCTGCACCTCATCGAGTCGGAGCAGGACCCGGGGCCGGCCATCGCGAAGCTGACCGGACACCCCGAGTTCCGCGACGCCAGCGAGAAGCTGTCGGCATACGTCAGCGCGTACGACCCGCAGACGTGGCGGAGCCCCAAGGACGCCATGGCGCAGTGCTTCTACACCTGGGAGCGCGACGCAGGTTCCTGATCCCCCCGAGGTACGCACGGCAGGGAAACCCGAGGCCGCCCGCCCCGCGAACGACGCGGAGCGGGCGGCCTCGGGTTCGTCTCCCCGTTCCCGTCAGGCGGGCACGGTGCACTCGAACGCGTGGAGGTAGGCGTTGACCGGGCGGATCTCGCCGATGACGAGCCCCGCGTCGGTCAGCCGGTCGACCATGCTCTGCCGGGTGTGCTTCGCACCGCCGACGTTGAGGAGCAGCAGCAGGTCCATGGCGGTCGTGAACCTCATCGAGGGCGTGTCGTCGACGAGGTTCTCGATCACGACGACCCGGGCGCCGGGGCGCGCCGCCCTGCGGACGTTGGCGAGCGCCCTGCGGGTGCTGTCGTCGTCCCACTCCAGGATGTTCTTGATGATGTACACGTCCGCCTGGATCGGGATGTCCTCGCGGCAGTCGCCGGCGACCACGCGGACCCGGGGGCTCAGCGCGCCGCCGTCCCGCAGGCGCGGGTCGGCGTTCTCCACCACGCCCGGCAGGTCGAGCAGCGCGCCGTTCAGGGACGGGTGCTTCTCCAGCAGACTCGCCAGGACGTGTCCCTGTCCGCCGCCGATGTCCGCGACGCAGGACACGCCCCCGAGGTCGAGGAGGTCCGCGACGTCCTGTGCCGACTGCCTGCTCGACGTGGTCATGGCCCGGTTGAAGACGTGGGCGGACTCGGGCGCGTCCTCGTTGAGGTACGCGAAGAACTCCCGTTCGTACACGTCCTCGAAGACGTTCCGTCCGGAGCGCACGGCCTCGTCGAGCTTCGGCCAGACGTCCCACGTCCACGGTTCGGTGCACCACAGCGCGATGTAGCGCAGGCTGTGCGGGTCGTCCTCGCGCAGCAGGCGGGACATCTCCGTGTGGGCGAAGGTGCCGTCGGGCCGCTCGGTGAAGACCCCTTGGCAGGACAGCGCGCGCAGCAGCCTGCGCAGTGTCCGCGGCTGGGTCTTCACGGCGGCCGCGAGGTCCTCCGCGGTCATGGGCGTGTCGCCCAGGGCGTCGGGCACGCCCAGGCGGGCGGCCGCGCGTACGGCGGCGGCGCACGCCGCCCCGAAGACGAGTTCCCTCAGCCGCATCGGCGGGGCGGGGGGAGCCGGGTCAACCGTTGTCATCTGTTCGCTCGTCCTTGCTGTCGTGCCGTCGGTGGTGTCGGGATCCCGGTGGGTCAGCACATTCCGGCGGGTTCCGAGAGCGTGCAGGTGTTGCGGGTGAAGGTGTTGCCCTTGCCGGTGTCCCGGTCGGCCAGATCGGCGGGGCTGTTGCGCACCGCCACGTTGTCGCGGATGGCGTTCTGCTCGTTCGGAGCGCCCACGAAGCTCTTGAACAGCACGATGCCGCCCGAGAGCGGCGAGGTGCCCACGTTGTCGACGACCCGGTTCTTCTCCACCACCGTCGTCTCGGCGCCGGTGAGGACGATGCCCGTGCCTTGCAGGAAGGGCAGTCGGGGGGTCTTCGGGCAGTACTTGTTGTTGGCGTGGATGTAGTTCCGGCGCAGGGTCATCGCCCCCGCGCGCGGCGTGGACTCGTCGCCCACCACGAACACGGCGGCGCAGTTCCCGGTCGCCTCGTTGTGGTCGACGGTCACGTTCCGCAGGCGCCGCACCGTGAGGCCGATCCGGTTGCCCGACAGGCTGTTGTGCGTGACCACCGTCCCCTCGGCGTCCGTGGCGCCGGCCTCCGTGTCGGTGGTGTTGGCCAGGAACAGTCCGGCGTCGGCGTTGTTCCGGGCGGTGTTGTGGCCGAAGACGCCACGCGTGGATCTCTCCTGGGCGATGCCCCACTTCCCGTTCTTCTCGGCGAGCACCTTGCGGACCGTGAGCCGGTCGGTGCGGGACGCCCACAGGCCGTTGCCGGTGAAGCCCCGGAGCGTGAGCGAGCGCACGGTGACGCCCTGGACGGGGCGGCCCTCCGTCCCGGTCACGCAGATGCCGTGACCGGCCTTGGCGCACGCGTCGTCGGCGGTGGCGCCGCCGGGCACGAGGACGGTGGCGGCGGAGCCCGAGCCGAGCAGCGTCAGGCCCGAGGTGGTGATGCGGACGCTCTCGCGGTAGGTGCCCGGTGACAGGACGATGGTGTCCCCCGGCTTCGCGGTGTCGACGGCCTTCTGGATGGAATCGCCGGGCTTCACCAGGTGTGCCGTACGACTCCCGGTGCCGGGCGCGGCGGCGCCCAGACCCGAGGCCGTGAGGGCCACGGTGCAGGCCAGCAGGGCGATCTGTCGTTTGGTCATGTGCCGAAGCTAAGAGCGCGTGTTCCGGCCTGCCACCGGTGATCCCCCAGGCGGACCTAGGCATACCTCCCTGCGGTCCACGCTTGGGCGTGGCGCGCGGGTCCTCACGGCGGTCCCCGCTCCTCCGTGGATCATGGGGCCCGCCGGGGGCACGTCTTCGGTGCGGCGGGCGGCGAAGGGGTTCGGATGCGCAAGTGGTGGCCCTTGGCCGCGATCTGTCTGGGCACGTTCATGCTCCTGCTGGACGTCACGATCGTGACGGTGGCGCTGCCCGCCATGGCGTCCGACCTCGGCACCACGCTCTCCGAGCTGGAGTGGGTGGTCGACGCGTACGCGCTGGCGCTGGCGGCGCTGCTGCTCGGCGTCGGTTCCCGCGCCGACCGGATCGGCCGCAGGAGGGTGTACCTGGTCGGGCTGATCGTCTTCACCGCGGCGTCGGTGGCGTGCGCGGTCGCCCCGACCGCGGGTGTGCTGATCGGCGCCCGCGCGGTGCAGGGGATCGGCGCCGCCGGGATGTTCGGTACGACGATCGCCCTGCTCGGCATGCACTACCGCGGTCGGGACCGGGGGGTGGCCTTCGCCGTGTGGGGCGCCACCAACTCGGTCGCCGCCGCGGCCGGGCCCGTGGTCGGCGGACTCCTCACCCAGTACCTGGACTGGCGGTGGATCTTCTTCGTCAACCTGCCGGTCTGCCTGGCCGCCGTCGCGATGACGCTCCTGTCCGTCCGGGAGGCCAAGGGGCAGGGGCGGCAGCGTGCGGACGTCCTCGGCACCGTCGCCTTCACGGTGGCGAGCGGGGCCCTCACCTTCGGGCTGATCCGCGCCCACTCCGACGGTTGGACGACCCCTCTCACCCTCGGTCTGTTCGGCACGGCGGCTGCCGCCCTCGCCCTGTTCGTCGTGGTCGAGACGAGGGTCGAGCACCCGATCCTCGACCTGTCGCTGTTCCGCGGACCGTCGTTCACCGGCATCATGACCGCCGCCCTGTTCCTGCAGGGCGCCGCGTTCGCCTACCTGTTGTACGAGTCCCTGTGGATGCAGTCCGTCCTCGGGTACGAGCCCGTCGAAGCCGGTCTGTACATCCTGCCCATGTGCGCCTCCGCGTTCCTCGCGTCCGTACTCGCGGGCCGCTTCGGCCCCTGGCCGCCACGGGCGACCATCGGAGGAGGGCTGGCACTCATCGCCCTGGGCTCCGGGATGCAGGCCACCCTCGACGCGGGATCCTCGGGCAGCAGCATCGTGGCCGGGCTCGTCGTCGCCGGTCTGGGCGTCGGGCTCGTGACACCCAGTCTGTCGGCGGCTGCCCTGGCCACGGTGCCGCCGGAGCGCGGAGGCATGGTGGGCGGTGCGGTCAACACCTTCCGCCAGCTGGGTTTCGCCTTGGGGATCGCCGTGTTCGGCGTCATCTTCCAGTCGCGGATCGAGGCCGTGCTGAAGGCCGACGGCGGCATCCCCGACCCGCACGCGGCGGCCGTCGTCCTGAGCGGCGGACACGCCCGGTCGTTCGTCGCCGGCTGGCCGGAGGACGAACGCGCCGCGATGACGCACCTGGTCCGCGAGGCGTTCATGTCCGGCCTCAACGCGGTGCTGGTCGTGGCGGCGGCGCTGGGGGCGGCGGCCTCGCTGATCGTCGTCGCGACCGTACGCGTCCCCACGGCCGACACCGGGCAGCGCCCGGGACCGGGCGCGATCCCGGGCGGACAGGAGACGCGAGCGGACGCCGCCCTGTAACGCCGGTCGCCTATGACGTGAGGCGTCGCGCCCCCGGCCGACGTCCTCGGGCCGCGTCCTCGGGCCGCGTCCTCGGGTGAGCCGCTCGTCGATGAGGGCCTTGAAGTCGCGGTAGGACTGCGGGGTCCGGATCTTCACGCCGTCGACGAAGAACGTCGGGGTCCCCTGGACTCCGAGTCCGAGTCCGTCCTTCTGGTCCGCTCTGATGCGTGCCTGCGTCGCCGGGTCGGTCAGGGCGGCGTCGTACCGCGTCATGTCCAGCCCCAGGCTCTGCGCGTAGGTGCGGAAGAGCGGGGCCCGGGAGGCCTGTGCTTCGCCCCACTCCTTCTGGGTGGCGAACAGCTCGCCGTACATGGCTTCGAACTTGCCCCGCCGACGAGCACGCCCACCGACTGCTCATGACCGCCTGCCTCGAACAGAGGCTCCACGCCCAGGTGGTGCGCCAGTACGAGCGGTGCCGTGACGCCCTGGCCGAGGAACTCGGCATCGCCCCGGGGCCGGAGACGGAGCGTCTGCGCCGCCTCGCGGTCCGGTCCTCACCGGTCCCCCCGCCCCCGCCGGGAGGGCACCGCCACCGGAGCGCCCCCGCCCTCCGCCGTACGGACCGCCACGCGCGGCACGCTGCACGGGCGCGAGGAGCTGCTGCGCACGGTCGTCGCCACCACGCACGCCCCGGTGGTCCTGCTCAGCGGGGAGGCCGGGATCGGCAAGTCCCGGCTCGCGGCCCAGGCCGCCGCGCGCCTCGCCGGGGTCGGCGGCCGGAGCGTCACGGGGCTCGCCTTCCGGCACCCGCTGCTCCGGCTCACCTGCTACGAGCTCCTCTCCCGGCTGCGTGCCCTCAGCCTGCACGCCGCCTGGAGCGAGACCCTGCTCCGGCACCGGCCCGACGACGTGGACGCGCTGGCGTGGCACCTGCTGCGCGCCGAGGACCGCCGGGCGGCGGACCACCTGCGGCGGGCGGCGGAGCGCGCGGCGGCGCTGTACGCCAACGAGGAGGCGGGCGGGTACTACCGCCGGCCGACGCCCCTGGTCGCGGCCGATCCGGTCCTGGCGGCCGGAGTGGGCACGGACCACGGCGTCCTGATCCATCGGATGTCGCGCTACGGGGATGCCGTGGGCGTCCTGCGCACGGCCCTCGCCTCGGCGGACCGGGCCGGGGACGCGGACACCGCCGTAGCGGTCACGGCCCGGCTCGCCGAGGCCCTGATCCGGACGGGCAGGCAGGACAAGGCCCGCCGGGCGCTCGACGCCCGGAGTCCCGGCCCGGCGACCCTCCCGGGCGCGGTGGCCGCGCACCGGCTGGCCTCCTCCATCATCGATTTCGTCGAGGGGCGGCACGCCGAGGCCGTGGAGTCGGCCGCCGCGGACCTGCCCGGCCGTGCGGGCGCGGGGCCCTCGCCCGCGCGCTGGCCCAGCAGGCCGTCTCGCTCGGGCTGACGGACCGCCTGCGCGAGGCGCAGGCCGCCGCCGAGGAGGCCCTGCCGCATGCCGTCGCGGCGGGAGATGCCTCGGTGGAGGCGCTGGCGCTGTCCATCCTGCGCGAGAACGCGCGCCGGACGGGACGGCTGACCGACGCGGTCGCGTACGGGGAGCGCGCCGCCGCCCTCGCCGACCGGGTCGGCAGCCCCGAGGCGAGTTCCTTCGAGCGCACCAACCTGGCGGAGCTGCACCTGCTCCTCGGCCGGGACGGCGAGGCGGAGAGGCTGGCCGTGGCGGCGGAGCAGACCGCGCGCTCGCGGGCGCCGCGGACCCTGCCGTACGCCCTCACCGCTCTGGCCCGGACCCGGATGACCTGGAATCCGCCGATGGCGCGGGCGCTCCTCTCCCGAGCGGCGAGCTGCGCGGGGCAGTCCGGCGAGCAGCAGGCCCTCGACGAGGTGCGGCTCGCGACCGCGGAACTCGCGCTGCGCACCGGCCGGCCGGAGGAGGCGCTCTCGCTGCTCGGGACCGGCGCGGCCGCTCCCGTGCCGCCTGCCTGCGGGGCTGGGCCCTGGTCCGGACCGGCCGCCTCTCGGATGCCGTCTCGCTTCTGGAGCGGGAGGCGGGGCACGCGGAGCGGACGGGGCGGCACCTCCTCGTCGTGGAGACGACCACGGTGCCCGCGCTCGCGCTCGGTCTCCCCGGTCTGAGGAGACGGGCCGCCTCGCTCCTCGCCGACGCCCGGGGCAGGGCCGAGTCCCTCGCGTACCCGGCGGGCCTCGCGCGCGTCCGCACCGCGGGGGCGGAACTGCTCGTCTGGATCCGGCGGCCGGCCACTCGCCGAGCGGGGTCGGCTCCTGTTCCGCTGGGCCTCGGTCGGTTTCCGCCCCGCCAGGGGCTTGGCAGCGTGGGCTCGACTGCCTACCGTACGAGCAGAACATGAGCACGACTCATATTTGAGGAGCTGTGTGATCACCCATCACCCCGAAGCCCGCCTCTGGCTTCTGACCACTCCCGGCACCTCGTACGCCTTCCGGTTGGATGCCGGTGACGTCCCCCGGCACGTGCACTGGGGCCGGCCGCTGAGCCTGGAGCAGGCCGTCTCGGTGGCGGCCGACCTCCCCGCCGAGGACCCCAACGGCGACGATCCGGGGGGCGAGGAGTACGGGGTGGAGGGCGGTCTGCGGTTCGGACCGCCGTCCCTGACCGTCCGGTTCGGCGACGGCGTCCGCGGCTTCGAGTGGCGGTTCGTCTCGCACACGGTCGAGGGGGACCTGCTCACGCTCTCCTTCACCGACCGGGTCCGCTCGCTCGACCTCGACCTCAACTACCGGGTCCGGGACGGCCACGACCAGATCGAGCGGTGGGCCGTCCTCACCGCGGGCGAACCGGTCGACGTCCTCCGGTTCGACTCCGCCGCCTGGACGCTGCCCGCCCGCGACGACTACCGGGTCAGCCACGTGGTGGGCGAATGGGGCCGGGAGTTCCAGCTCCGGCGCGACCGGGTGCCCGTCGGGGAGACCGTGTTCACCAGCCGCCTCGGCATCACGGGACAGCACGCCGGACCCTGGCTGATGCTCGACGCGCGGGACGCCGACGAGGAGCACGGCGAGGTCTGGAGCGCGGCCCTGGCCTGGAGCGGCAGCCGCCGGATCACTCTGCGCCGCGCCCCGTACGGCCGCGCCTCCTGGACCGGCGGGTTCGGGCACGAGGGGCTGGTCTGGAAGCTGGGCGCCGGTGAGCGACTGGAGACTCCCGTCTTCACCGGCCTGTACGCCCCCGACGGCTTCGGCGGCACCAGCCGCCGCTGGCACGCCTACGTCGAACGCCAGGTGCTCCCCGCCCGGCCCGCCGAACGCCCCCTGGTCTTCAACTCGTGGGAGGCGACCGAGTTCGACATCGACGAGAAGCAGCAGCGCGAGCTGGCCGAACTGGCCGCGGGCGTCGGCGTCGAGGTCTTCGTCGTGGACGACGCCTGGTTCGGCGCCCGCAACGACGACCGGGCGGGGCTCGGCGACTGGTGGCCACACCCCGGCCGCTTCCCGAACGGCCTGGGCCCGCTCGCGGACCACGTGCGCGCACTGGGGATGGGATTCGGCCTGTGGGTGGAGCCCGAGGCGGTCAACCCCGACAGCGACCTCTTCCGTGCGCACCCCGATTGGATCCTCTGCCAGGACGGCCGCGCCCGGACGCAGCGCCGCAACCAGCACGTGCTGGACTTCGCCCGCCGCGACGTCCGGGAATGGGCGGTGGAATGGCTGGTCAGGACCGTCACCGAGCTGGACGTGGCCTTCCTCAAGTGGGACATGAACCGGCCCTTCAGCGAGGCCGGGCAGCCCGGGGCGGCCGACCCCGACCGGGTCTGGATCGAGCACACGCACGGGGTCTACGAGGTGATGGACCGGCTGCGCGCCGCCCGCCCCGGCCTGTACCTGGAGTCCTGCGCGGGCGGCGGGGGCCGGGCCGACCTCGGCGTGCTGGCCCGCGCCGACCAGGTCTGGACGTCGGACAACACCGACGCCGTCGACCGGGTCGCCATCCAGCACGGCCACGGCCAGCTGCTGCCCGCCCGGACGATGGGCGCCTGGGTCACCGACAGTCCGCACGGCTTCACCGCCCGCCCGACGCCGCTCCGGTACCGCTTCCACGTCTCGATGGCCGGGGCGATGGGCATCGGCGGCGACCTCGGGAAATGGAGCGCGGAGGATCTCGCCTGGGCCCGGATGCTGGTCGGGCAGTACAAGCGGATCCGGCCCGTGGTGCACGGCGGCGTCCAGTACCGGCTGGAGCACGACGCCGTGCAGTACCTCACCGAGGACGAGGTCGTCGTCTTCCAGTTCCAGCCGTCCGCGTCCGGTCGGTCGGTCGCCCGCACCCGGCTGAGGGGCCTCGACCCCGATGCCCGCTACCGGGACGAGGCCACCGGTGCCGTCCACGCCGGCGCCGTGCTGCTCGGCCACGGCCTGCCGCCGTTGCTGCCCTTCGACTGGACGAGCGAACTCGTCCACCTCAGGAGAGTGCCCCGATGAGCCTCGCCCCCGCGCGGTCCGACTCCCTCACCGAGCCCGTCCGCGCGGTCGGCCGCGACTGGGTCACCCTGTACGTCCTGGCCAATGTCGGCCTGTTCGTCCCGCTCCTGGTGCCGACCACGCTCCTGATGCCCGAGCAGGTCGCGCAGATCGATCCGGCGGGAAAGGTCGGCAGTTACGCCTGGGTCAGCGCGATGGGCGCGATCTCGGGCATCGTCCTCGCGCCGCTGGCCGGCGCCCTCAGCGACCGCACCACCAGCCGGTTCGGCCGGCGCCGGCCGTGGATGGTCGTCGGCTCCCTGGTCTACATGGCGGCGCTGGTCTTCCTCGGCGTCCAGACGACGGTCGCCGGCGTCGCGATCGGCTCGTTCGCGCTGTCCGCCGCCTGCATGATCATCGGCGCCGGGCTCTCCCCGGTGGTGCCCGACCAGGTTCCCGTCGCCCAGCGGGGCATGGTCCTCGGCTGGGCCATGGCCCCGCAGGCCGGCGGCCTGATCGCGGGCGGACTGCTGATCGGCCTGGTCGCGGGCTTCTCCGCGCAGTACCTGCTGCTGGCCGCGCTGCCGCTGCTGATCGTGCTGTTCGCGACCGCCGTCAAGGATCCGCCGCTTCCCGTCGGGGACCGCGAGCCGTTCTCCCTGCGCGCCTTCCTGGACGGCTACCGGATCAGCCCGCGCGAGCACCCCGACTTCATCTGGGCGATGGGCTCCCGGTTCGCCATGGGCCTCGGGTACGGCCTCGGCACGCTCTACCTGCCGTACTTCCTGGACGACGTCCTGCACTACGAGCAGTTGTTCCCCGACCGGTCGACCGAGGACGGCCTGCTCATCGTGATCGGAGTCAACTGCCTGGCCACGGTCTCGACGGTGGTGCTCGGCGGCTGGCTGTCCGACAGGCTGGGCAGGCGGCGCATGCCGGTCTTCCTCGGCGGCCTCACGATGGCCGCCGCCGCGGCCCTCCTCGCCGTGTCGCCCACGTGGACCGTGACGCTGGTCGCGGCCGTCGTCCTGGGTCTGGGCTACGGCGTGTACCTGGCCGTCGACACCGCCTTGATCACCGAGGTGCTCCCCGCCTCGGCGGACCGCGGCAAGGACATGGCCCTGGCCAACCTGATGACGTCCCTGCCGTTCGTCCTGGTTCCCCCCATCGCCTCGGTCACGCTGGGCAGTCTGGGCGGCTACCGCTCGCTGTTCCTCTGCTCCGCGGCCATGGCCGCACTGGGCGCGGCGATGGTCTGGAAGGTCAGGGGCGTCCGCTGAGCCGGGCCCGCGGGCGTCATGCGAGCCGGTCGTTCAGATAGCTGACGAGGACGCGCTTGCACTCGGCGATCAGCCGGGCGTCGCCCTGCGGATCGGTGGCGAACGCCAGTTTCAGGATGCTGTCCGCGCATTCGAGCGCCACCCGCACGGCGAGGTCGTGTTCGGCGTCGTCCTGCCCCCCGGCCAGAGAGGCGGTGAGCGTGCGCAGCCTGCCGGCGACCGCGGTGTTGTTGTCCCGGGTCGGCTCCAGGACGTGGTCCTGTCCCACCGCGCCGAAGTCGACCACGCCGAACCCGGCGATGGTCCGGCGCATGGTGACGAACTCGTCCACGGTCACCTCCACGATGCCCGGGACGCCTTCCGGCCGTTCGCGCTCGATGCGGCCCGCGACCCGCGCCATGAACGTCTCCAGGTTGCGGACGGCGAGCGCGCCGATCAGCCCCTCCCGGTCGGAGAAGAACTGGTAGAGGGTGCCGATGGGCACGTCGGCCCTGCGGGCCACTTCCTTGGTGGTCAGCGCGGCGTAGCCGACCTCGTCCAGGAGTCGGGCGCAGGCGTCCAGCAGCCGTTCGAAGCGTTCGGCGCTGCGCTTCTGGACCGGCATCCTGCGCAGCGTCCCGGCGTTGCGGTCTTGATTCACCCTTCCATCATTCCACCCGAGAAGTTAACGTGAGCACTGCTCATGTTCCAGGAGGCCCGACGTGACACTGAACCACCTCCCCGCCGACTTCGTCTGGGGCGCCTCGACGGCGTCGTACCAGATCGAGGGCGCCACCGCAGAGGACGGCCGCGGGCCGTCGGTGTGGGACACCTTCGCCGCCCGCCCGGGCACGATCCGCGACGGGCACACCGGTGACGTGGCCTGCGACCACTACCACCGGTACGAGGAGGACATCGCCCTGATGGCCGAAGCGGGCCTCACCGGCTACCGCTTCTCCCTCGCCTGGCCCCGCATCCAGCCGACCGGCACGGGCAAGGCCAACCCGCAGGGCCTGGACTTCTACGACCGGCTGGTCGACGGCCTGCTCGCCCGCGGCATCGAACCCGTCCCGACCCTCTACCACTGGGACCTCCCGCAGGGCCTCGAGGACGCCGGCGGCTGGCTGAACCGCGACACCGCGTACCGCTTCGCCGAGTACGCCGCCCTCGCGGCCGACCGGCTGGGCGACCGCGTCCAGAAGTGGATCACGCTCAACGAGCCGTTCATCCACATGGTCTGGGGCTACGGTCTCGGCACCCACGCGCCGGGCCGCGCCCTCTTCCTGGACTGCCTCCCCGTCGCCCACCACCAACTGCTCGGCCACGGACTGGCCTCGGGGGAGCTGCGGGCGCGCGGCCTCCGGACGATGATCGCCAACAACTGCACCCCGGTCTGGCCCGCCTCGGACACCGCCGCCGACCGCGCCGCCGCACAGGCCTACGACGCCCTGCACAACCGGCTGTTCAACGACCCGATCCTCACGGGCAGCTACCCCGACCTGTCCGCCTTCGGCGCGGACGCCACCCTGGGCGGCTCCGTCCGGGACGGTGATCTCGAACTGATCTCGGCCCCCTTGGACGCGCTCGGCATCAACTACTACAACCCGACCCGGATCCAGGCACCCACGTCCGAGGGACTGCCCTTCGAGGAAGCCCCCATCGAGGGCTACCGCCGCACCGCCTTCGGCTGGCCCGTCGTCCCCGACGGCCTACGGGAACTGCTCGTCGCCCTCAAGGAGCGCTACCCGGCGCTCCCGCCCGTCTACATCACCGAGAACGGCTGCTCGGTCGAGGACGTCGTCGACGCCGACGGCACCGTCCTCGACCTCGACCGCATCGACTACCTGGACACCCACCTGCGGGCCGTCGACGCCTCCGTGGCCCAGGGCGTGGACGTGCGCGGCTACTTCGCCTGGACGCTGATCGACAACTTCGAATGGGCCGAGGGCTTCCACCAGCGCTTCGGTCTCGTCCACGTCGACCACGACACCCAGGTCCGCACCCCGAAGGCGTCCTTCGCGTGGTACCGCGACCTCATCCGCGCCCAGCGCGGCTGAGCCGCCCGTTCCCGCTCAGCCCTCCGAGGAATCGCCGCCGCACGTGGTCCGGCCGAAGGCGCCGGTGGCGGTGGCGCGCTGGACGTGCTCGCCGCGTACGGCCAGGGTGCAACTGGCCGTACCGCCCTTCTCCCCGAGGGTGACGTTGACGATCGGCGAGGCGCCGACCGGAACGCTCACGGTCTTCCGCCAGGGCAGGCCGACACGCGTGACGACCTGCGCCTCGCCGCCGCCCGCCCCCCGGTAGGAGATGTCGGCCGCACCCTCGCCGAGCACCTCGTAGGTCACGTCGTAGGTCGCCTCGGCGGCGGAGGCCGCGGCACGCTTGCCCGCGGCCTCCTCATCGGCCCCGGTGTCGAGGATTCCGTACGTGACGAACGCGCCGCACAACAGCAGCAGTACGGCGGCGACGGCCACGCCGACGCGATCACTGCGGTCGACGCGGCGATTCTGTTCTTCGGTCGTCGGCATGGCAGCACCTTCCGTCGTGGAATCGGCTTGGGTTATACACCACCGGATTCGATGGACGCCAGGCACCGGAAATGTCGGGCAAGGCGGCCCCAATCACCAGCGACCGGCTCAGCGAAATGCCCTTAATGAGCTGACGGTTGACGGCACATGAGATCCGTGGTGAAGAATCCCCCCGCTCGCGATCGAAGCTCCCGCAAGGCCACTTCCCCGTGCGGGGAGGTGGTCTGATTCGCCATGCCTTGAGGCGCTTCGGTCGAACCCAGGTCCACCGAAGAGGGGAATGGCGTGAAAGCGAGATACGGGCCGGCAATAGCCTGCCTCGTGGTTTCGGCGGTCGTCGGCACCATGCTTCCACAAGTCGCCTATGCGGCACCGGTTTCAGCCGATGACGGCAAGGGAATAACCGGCACTTTAGCCGACTGGTTCACCGAGGACGAAAGCGAGAGGGGGCCGGAACAGCCGACGACCGGCGGGTCCCCGGTACTGCCGAGCCGGGAGAAGCTGCCGCAGGGCAGGGCGGCCGGAAAGCCGCAGCGCGTCAAGGAACTGACGGAGCGTCGCACGTCGAACGCCCGGTACTGGACGTTGTCCGACGGGCGCGTGCAGGCCGAGGTGTCGGCGGAGCCGACGGCGTACCGGTCGGGGAAGTCGTGGAAGGACATCGACCCGACGGTCACGGCGGCCCGGTCCGGGGGCTTCGCCTTCACCAACACGACCAACGTCGCCCGCACCTCCTTCGGCGCCGACGCGGCCAGGCTGCTGCGCTTCGAGGCGGGCAGCGGTCACGCGGTGACCCTGGGCCTGGAGGGCGCGGGCACGCTCGCTCCCGTCGCCGAGGGCGACACCGTCACGTACAAGGACGCCGTGGCCGGCGCGGACCTGACGTACCAGGTGGGTCCGGGGCGGGTGAAGGAGAACATCGTCCTGGACGCCCGGCCCGCCGGCCCGGTGACGTTCACGTTCACCCTGGACGCGGGCGGGCTGACGCCGAGGGCCGACAAGGACGGATCGATCCGGTTCTACGGCGAGGGCGCGGATCCGGTCCTCGTCGTTCCGGCCGCGTTCATGACGGACGCGAGGAAGGACTCCTCCTCGCCGTACGGCACCGGTCACAGCTCCGCGGTCGAGCAGAAGCTCGTCCGGGCGGGCGACGGCTGGAAGCTGACGGTCACGCCGGACGCGAAGTGGCTGGCCGCGCCGGAGCGGCGGTACCCGGTCACGATCGACCCGACGATCTCGATCGCGCCGACGCCGAGCACGGCGCAGGACGTGATGATCTCCTCGGACGGTCCGGCCGACAACTACGACGAGAACTGGCGGCTGTCGGTCGGCAACACCAGCACCGGCGCGTCGCGCGCGCTGCTGCGGTTCCCGCTGACCGGCGTCCCGGCCGGCACCACGCTCGATTCGGCCGACCTGAAGCTGTACTACGACCAGACCCACACCACCGGCGACACCGAGGTACAGCTGGAGGCGCACCGCGCCACGCAGGCGTGGACCGAGGACAAGGCCACCTGGAACAGCGCGAGCACGCTCACGGGCGAGCTGTCGGGCACCTCGGTCGTGGTGGACGACGGCGACGCCGGACGGACGGCCGCCGTCGGCGCCTGGCCGGCGTCGGGCAACACCGCGTACACCCAGTACGCGGTGAACCAGGACTACCTGTACAACAAGGACTCGGTCGCGGGTGACACGTACACCTGGCAGCCGAACCTTCCCGAGAACGGCACCTACCAGGTCGAGGCGCACTACGTCCCGGCGTCGGATCGCGCGACCAACGCGCCGTACACCGTCACGTACGACGGCGGGTCGAAGACGTACACGGTCGACCAGCAGGCCGGCACGGCCGGGGTCTGGAAGACGCTGGGCTCGCACCCGTTCAAGGCGGGCACGCTCGGCAAGATCGTCCTGGGGGACGGTCCGGCGTCGACGAGCACCTCGGTGATCGCGGACGCGGTCCGGTTCACCAAGGGCGGTTCGGTCACCAAGAAGCCGGGCGAGCTCAATGCCTGGCACTCCTTCCCTGTGACGAAGACGGTCCAGCAGTGGATCGACGGCACCTACGCGAACAACGGCTTCGTCATCAAGGCCGGTGACGAGTCCGCCAACGGCCCCAAGGGCGGGCCCCGTTACGAGGGCAGTGAGTACGCGTACGGCGGCGAGACCGCCAACTACCCGCGCCTCGTCATGACCTTCGGGCGTCAGGGCGTCGACCTCGCGACCCCGACGACGATCCACGACACGGGCGCGGAGCTGACCTGGTCGGCGTACCAGGACCCGGATCCCATCGTGACCGGCGACGACATCGCCGAGTACCAGGTCCACCGCTCCGTCACCCAGGCCTTCACCCCGTCGGCGGCCACCCTCGTCGCGCCCGTCGCGTCGACGGCGACCTCGTACACGGACACGAGCGCCGTGCCGACGAAGGCCGACGACCCCGACCCGTTCGGCCGCGCCTACTACTACATGGTCGCGGTCAAGACGAAGGACGGGCAGGTCCTCGCCGCACCCAGCCGGCTCGTACGGCTGCCGAAGGCGGGCCGGACGACGAAGGTCCTGGACGCGACGCAGGACACCACCCTGTCCTCCGCCCGGCCCACGTCCCTCCTCGACACGATCGACGACGGCGGACCGAAGAACTGGCTCAGCGTCGGCAACAACTCCGCCACCTACGGCGACACCCGCGCCGTGCTGAAGTTCCCGGCCCTGGGCATCCCCACCACCGCGCGCGTCCTCGAAGCCGACGTGCGCCTGTGGAGCACCCAGACCTCCACGGACACCGCCGGCGCGGTCTACGAACTCCGCCCGCTGACGCGCGACTTCGACGAGGCCGGCGCGACCTGGGTCAAGGCCGACGCGGCCACGAACTGGGCGACCGCGGGCGGTGACTTCGGCGCGGTCGCGAGCGACACCGGGGCCAAGACGAACGACCCGTCGCGGCACAACTGGACGGTCACCTCGCTCGCGCAGTCCTGGGTGACGAATCCGTCGTCCCAGCGGGGCGTGGTCCTCAAGATGGCCGACGAGGCGGCTCAGCAGGAGCGGACCCTGTTCCTGTCCTCCGAGGGCACGGAGCAGCGCCTGCGGCCCAGGATCGCGGTCACGTACGTCGACTCGACGACCGAGTCGACGTACTACGCGCCGCAGACACCGGCCCGGATCACCCCGAACAGCGACCACACCGTCGAGTTCACCCTCACCAACACCACCACGTCCGTCTGGAAGGCCGGCACCCACGCCCTGAGCTACCGGTGGGCGCTCCCGGACGGCACGGACGCCACGACCGGCGGCAACCAGCTCCAGACGGCCCTGCCCGCCGATCTGCTGCCCGGCGCCTCGGTCACCCTGCAGGGCAAGCTCCGCGCCCCGATCAACTCGGGCTCCGGCAGCAAGCGCACCGAGTACGTCCTCACCTGGGACGTCCGGGACACCGCGGCGGGCACCTGGCTGTCCGGTACGGGCGGTCCGGCGGGGCTGCGGCAGAACGTCACCGTCGAGGACCCGACCTCGGACCAGCTCGGCCTGGAGAAGTTCTCCTCGTACAACGGCAAGAACACCGGCGCGGGTTCGTCGCTGATGAACAACACCGCCGTCGGGAACACCGTCTGGCAGTACAACGCCCTGAGCAACCCGGGCCGCGGTCTGAACACCTTCGTCCGCTTCGCCTACAACACCCAGGACACCTCGGACACCGTCGCCGGTCACGGCTGGTCCGTGCAGGCCGCGGGGCCGATCAGGCTCGGCGCCCCGCTGGACTTCCACCCGAACCCGAACCCGCGGGAGGTGCGGCTGCCCGACGGGGACGGCACCACCCACGTCTTCCGGGTGCAGCCGGACGGCACGTGGAAGGCGCCGGCCGGCGTCCACTTCCGGCTGTCGGCCAAGCCGGGTCTCGACTGCACCCCGGCGAAGGACCCGGTCCCGGACGCCTGGACGATGACGCGTCCGGACGGCACCCGGTTCCTCTTCGGCTGCGACGGCTACCAGACGTCCGTCGTCGACAAGAACGGCAACACCCAGACGTTCACGTACGAGGAACGCAAGTCGAACAACAAGCCGACCAAGTTCCTCACGTACATCACCGACCCCGCCGGGCGGCAGACGCTCACCGCCACCTACTACACCAAGGCGGACTCCAGCAGCCCGAAGGTCGTCGACCACCTGAAGTCGATCACCGACGTCTCGGGCCGCAAGCTGGCCTTCGAGTACTCCGACAAGGGGCTCCTCACCCAGCTGACCGACGGCGCGGGCTCGTCCCAGCCGAAGGTCTTCGGCTTCACGTACGACGCCGAGCAGGGCAACAAGAACGTCAAGCTGGTCCGGATCACCGACCCGCGCGGCAACGCCACCGCTCTCGACTACTACTACCCGAGCGAGGGCGACGACCCGAAGTACCACTGGTGGACCCAGTCCATCACCGACCGCATCGGCGGCGCCACGCGGTTCGCCTACGCCGCGGACACCACCGACACCCGGTTCACGTCCACGGTCGTCACGGACGCCGAGGGCCACGACGCCACGTACGTCACCGACGACTTCGGGCGTCCGGTGCGGTCCGTCAACGCCAAGGCGCAGCAGACCGAGCTGGCGTGGGACGCGGACAACAACGTCACGTACATGGAGGAGAACAACGGCGCCGTCACCGCCTACTGCTACGACCCGCTCACCGGCTACCCGCTGTGGAAGCGCACCGCGGAGCACAACAAGGGCGGGGTCCCGCCGCAGAGCGACTGCGCGCCCGGCAAGTACCCCGCCGACGCCCAGAAGTTCGAGTACGTCAAGCGGCTGGACGGCTACTCCTCCGACCTGTACCGCAAGACGTCGCCGGAGGGCCGCGCCTGGCAGTTCGGCTACGACGCCTTCGGCAACCTGAAGACGGTCACCGACCCGAAGGGCGTCGCGACGCCGACCGCGGGCGACTACACGACCACGTACGAGTACGACGGCCACGGCCTGCTCACCAAGGCCACCGACGCCAACGGCCACTCCACGGTCAACAGCGAGTTCACACCGACCGGTTACCCGGCGAAGATCACGGACGCCCTCGGCAGCAGCACGGGCTTCGCGTACGACGTGCGCGGCAAGGTCACCCAGACGACCGACCCGCTGGGCCACCGCACCACGCAGACGTACGACACCTACGGCCGGCCGCTGGTCAGGACGGCGCCGAAGGACCAGGCCGCGGGCGACCTCATCACCGTTCCGGCACCCGACTACGACGCCAACGACAACGTCACCAAGGCGATCGCGCCCACCGGTGCCGTCTCCACGGCGGTCTACGACGCGGCCGACCAGCTCACCGAGGCCACCTCGCCGCAGGACACGCCGACCGCGCCGCTGCGCCGGACGGTCTACACCTATGACAAGACCGGCCACCTGAAGACCACGACCGAGCCGAAGGGCGTGGCCACGCCCGGGATCCCGGACGACTACACCACCACCCAGAACTACGACGAGATCTACCAGCTCTCCTCGGTGGTCAACGCCCTCGGCGAGAAGATCACGTACGCCTACGACGAGGTGGGCAACAACGTCGAGGTCGTCGACCCGAAGAAGAACCGGACGGCCGACCCCGACGACTTCTCGTCGAAGATGACCTACGACCTGGAGCACCGGGTCACCTCGGTCACCGACCCGCTGGGCAACGTGACGCGCCGCGCCTACGACAAGGACGCGCTGGTCGTCGCCGACACGGACCCCGACGGCAACACCACCTACTCCGGATACGACGAGCGGGGCCGCAAGACCGAGCAGCGGGTTCCGCACTCGGGCTCCGGCGCCGACACCACGTACCGCACCACCCGCTACGAGTACGACCAGGTCGGCAACGCCACCCGGGTCGTCACCCCGCGCGGCACGGAGACCGCGAACGCCGACGACTTCACCAGCCGTACCGAGTACGACGAGCTGAACCGGCCGGTCAAGCAGTACCTGCCGTACGACCCGTCGGACACCCGCTACAACGACCCGAACGTCTACACGCAGACGTTCTACGACGCGGCCGGCCGCGTCACCCGGGCCTCGCTGCCGCCCTCGGAGGGCCAGACGGTCCGCAACGACACCGAGTTCACCTACTTCGACAACGGGTGGACCAGGAGCTCCACCGACCCGTGGGACATCCGGACGAGCTACGAGTACGACGACCTGGGGCTGCAGACCTCCAGGACGCTCAGCTCCGCCGGCGGGTCCGTCAGCCGCACCATGGGCTGGAGCTACTACCCGAACGGCAAGCTGAAGGAGAAGACCGACGACGGCGTGCCGGTCGGCACCGCGGTGCCGCTCGTCGACAACTCCGACGTCCAGCACACCGGTTCCACCGGGACCTGGACCACGGCGAACCTCACCGGGCAGCAGGGCTTCGACCACCGCGTGCACGCGGCCGGAGCCGGGACGGACGCGTTCTCCTGGACGCTGAACATCCCGAAGAACGGCAAGTACACCGCGTACGTGAAGTTCCCTCAGGTCGCGGGCGCCAGCAAGACCGCCCGGTACAAGGTCACCCACGGCGCCGGCAGCACCGAGCGCACGGTCGACCAGTCCACCGCGGCGGGCACCTGGGTCGGCCTCGGCACGTACGACTTCACCCAGGGCAACGCGGCGAAGCTGGAACTGTTCCAGGCCGCCGACGGCAAGGTCGTGGCCGACGGGGTCAAGCTGGTGCGCGACCTCACCGGCGACATCGACGCGGAGAAGCACCACTTCCGCTACGCCTACGACCTGAACGACAACCTCTCGCTGATCGACGACCTGTCGTCCGGCGCCGCGGTCGACACGTACACGATCTCCTACACCGGCCTGAACCGGGTGTCCGGGATCACCGAGACCCTGGCCGGACAGCAGAAGACCAGCACGACCTACACCTACGACGCCAACGACCAGCCCGAGAGCATCACCCACCCCGACCAGTACTCGAAGTACACCTACGACCTGCGGGAGAAGGTCAAGACGGTCTCGGTGGGCACCTCGCCCACGGACACCGACCCCAAGGTCACCTCGTACACCTACACCGACCGCGGTGAGCCGCTGCGGGAGACCAAGGACAACGGCAACACCGTCGACTTCGGCTACTTCCTCGACGGCGCGGTCAGGACCAGCGCGGAGAAGAAGGCCGACGGCACGCTCGTCGCCTCGCACACCTACGGCTACGACGCCAACGGCAACAAGGCGCAGGACGCGTCGAAGAAGATGAACGCCGACAACCACGCGGCGTACCTCGAGTCCACCACCGCGTACAGCTACGACCCGGTCGACCGGATCGCCAAGTCGGTGAAGACCGGCAACGGCGCCGCCACGGAGACGTACGTCCACGACGACAACGCCAACGTCGTCCAGCAGACCGTCGGCGGCGCCGCCACCGACTTCCGCTACGACCGCAACCGGCTCCAGACGTCGACCACCGCGGGATCCGTCACCTCCTTCAACTACGACCCGCTGGGTCGTCAGGAGTCGACGTCCCAGGGCGGGCAGATCGTCTCGCGCAGCGTCTACGACGGCTTCGACCACGTCGTCGAGTCCCAGCAGCGGGACGGCACCGGCGCGATGAAGTCGACGAAGTACACCTTCGACCCGCTCGACCGCACCTCGTCGAAGACCGCGGACGGCAAGACCACGGCCTACCGCTACCTCGGCCTCTCCCAGGAGGTGCTGACCGAGGAGGTGGCCGGCAAGCTCACCAAGTCCTACCAGTACAGCCCGTGGGGCCAGCGTCTCTCCCAGGTCAAGCACAACGAGAACGGGACGACCGAGGACGCCTACTACGGCTACAACAGCCACACGGACGTCGAGACGCTGACCGACGCCGGTGGCGACACCAAGGCCACCTACGGCTACACGGCCTACGGCAACGACGACTCGTCGGAGTTCACCGGCATCGACAAGCCGGACGCCTCCGACCCGACGAAGGAGGAGTACAACTCCTACCGCTACAGCGCCAAGCGGTGGGACGCCGGGTCCGGCACGTACGACATGGGATTCCGTGACTACGACCCGGGGCTGAACCGCTTCACCAGCCGGGACATGTACAACGGGGCCCTGGCCGACATGGGCCTGGGCAGCGACCCCTTCACCGGCAATCGCTACGCCTTCACCGGCGGCAACCCGATCAGCAACGTCGAGATCGACGGCCACTGGTTCGCCCTCGCGATCCCGGCGGTCGCCGTGGCCTTCGTCGCGGCCGTCGTGGTGGTCGTCGCCGTCATCGCCGTCGCCGCTGCCGTCGAGTACGTCGTCAACGAGGTCCGGGACCGGATCGACGAGGCCGACCGGTCGCGGGACGACACCGCCGACGAGCCCGCGCCCGACCCGCGGCGCGTTCCGCGGCCCCAGCCCGAGCCCGACAGCGACGACGATGACGACCAGTCACGTTGCGGCAAGGGCTGGATCAAGTACGGCGACCGGGACGCGGCCAACGGCAACCGGGCCACGGCCGCCGAGGCCTGCCTGACCAAGGAGTACCTGAAGAACAACAAGGGAACCGGCGTGGGTTCCAACCCGCCGGGATACGAGTGGGCGCAGGGCTACGCCAAGGGCAAGGGCCTCGACGCGCAGAAGAACGTCAACGCGTGCCACCTCATCGGCAACAAGCTGGCGGGCAAGGGAGTCCTCGCGAACCTCTCCCCGTGCGCCCGCGGTGCCAACGCCAAGCAGATCGGCTCCACGCAGGGCGACGACCACATGCGGTCGTACGAACTGCAGGTCTACAACGCCGTGATGGCGGGCCAGGACGTCATGTACTCCGTGTCCCCCCGCTACGACGGCAGCAGGACGGTGCCGACCGGTTACGACATCTCCGCGTACGGCGTGAATCCCGACGGTTCCGTCGGGATCGACTTCCAGGTGTTCATCCCGAACACCCTCAGTACGGGAGACAATCTCGGCACACAGAGCGACAACGGTTCACCGGTACCCACGGGGAGCACGCCATGACGGGAACCGGAGCGGACCGCACGGACACGGAACGAGGCACCGATGAGTGAGCCGACCGACCTGGACGCCCTGCGCCGGCTGATGCCGCCGCCGAAGGACGGGGACACGACGGTCGACTGGGCCGCCCTCGCCGCGTCGTGGGGCAAGCCGTTCCCGGACGACTTCCGGCGCTACATGGAGGTCTACGGGGCCGGCGCGGTGCAGAAGTACCTGTCGATCGGCAGGCCGGAGCCCAAGGTGCCGCTGGACCGGGCCCCGCGGGACGGCATGGTGATCGAGACGGCGAACGCCGAGGCCGACTGGGAGACGGAGGAGAAGACGCCCGAGCTGGAGGGCACTTCCCCGGTGCTGATCACCTGGGGGGTCTCCGCCACCGCGGACATGCTGTGCTGGGACGCGTCGGACGACGATCCCGCCCGGTGGCCCGTCCTGGTCTACCACCGCGACGCCATGCTGTGGAGTCGCTACAACTGCGGGATGGTGGAGTTCCTCGTCCGGAACTTCCGTGCCGCCTGGCCGGAGAACCCGCTGGGCGGCGAGTTCCTCTGGGACGTGAGCGAGGTGACGTTCCAACCGCAGGACTGACGCACCGCAGTGGGTGCGAGACGCCCGGCCGGGGCTTCCCGGCCGGGCGTCTCGCGTGAGCGGGGGGGTGCCGTACCGGGCCACGTGGCCGTCGTACCGGGCCGCGTGGGCGGCCGGCCCGCGCCTTCGCGCGCCGCGCGGGCTCCGTCCCGTCAGCCCGGCCCTGCGGTGTCCGAGGTGAGGATCAGCAGGGTGACGTCGTCCTGGATCTTGGGCGCGAAGCGGCTCAGGTCGGCCCAGATCTCGTCGGGCAGCTCGTCGAGGCCGACACCGGTCATCTCGGCCAGGCGCTCACCGAAGGGGTAGAAGGCGCCGGAGGCGTCCCGGGCCTCCAGGACGCCGTCCGACGCCAGGAGCAGCCGGTCCCCGGGCAGCAGCGACACCGTCGCGGCCGTTCCGGGCATGACATCGGCGAGGCCCAGCCCCAGGGGCGGGCCGGGGTCGAGTTCCAGGGTGCTCACGGCCCCGCCGCGCAGCAGGACCGGCGGCGGATGGCCGCAGGCCAGGACGCGGACCTCACGGCCGGACGGCGCGAAGTCCAGGAGGACGGCCGTGGCGAAGAGTTCCGCGTGCTCCGTCCGGGCCGAGTCGGTCACGAGCCTGCGGTCCAGCCGCGCCGCGATCGAGTCCGCGTCCACGTCGTCCAGCACGGCCTCGCGGAACGCCCCCAGGATGGAGGCGACCGTCGCGACGGCCGCCAGACCGTGCCCCTGTACGTCGCCGAGGACGGCCCGCACCCCGTGGGGGCCGTCCCGGACGTCGAAGAAGTCGCCTCCCACCAGGGTGCCGCGCTCGGCGGCCCGGTACAGGCTCGCGCAGCGCACGGGCCCGACCCGCGGCCGTACGTCCGGGACGATGGCCCGCTGTGCCGTCTCGGCGACGGTGCGTTCCAGGTCGAGCTGCTCGTCCCGGCGCCCGCGGACGAACGAGACGAAGACGCTCAGGGTCGCGACGAAACCGAGGGTGAAGAGGTCGGTGTTGCCCGGCCGGTCCAGCTGGAAGAGGGGAATCGTCAGCAGCCCGATCGTCGCGGCTCCGAGGAGCGCCGTGGCCCACGGCCCGTAGGCCAGGACGGCGAGGGGCGACACCGCGCCGAGCAGGAAGCCGATGTCCAGCGGAACGGAGTCGGTGAGGGAGGCCACTCCGACCCCGACGAGCAGCAGCACGGGCAGGACCCGCACCCAGCGGGGCGGCGGGGCCCCGCGCAGCCAGCTCCGCCGGTACTCGCCGGCCGCCGCCTTCCTTGGCTTCACCACACCACCAGGCTCCTACGCCGGAGTGCGCCGCGCATTCCACGGTACCCGCCGCACCGGTCCCCCGGTAGCCGGTGCGATCGGCAGCCTGCCCACCTGACGCCAGGGGGCACCACCGTCGGTGGCCGGCCGGGGGGCGGCCTTGCGGTACCGGGGCACGACGGCCTGCTTCGGCCGGGCGGGCGAGAGCGCGGGGCGGCCGCTGCGGTCAGCGGCAGCGCGCGGTGAGGCCGTTCGCGGCGAGGCCCTGGCGGAAGGAGGCCTTGGCCGCCCCGTACCGCGAGAGGCGGCCGTCCACGAACCACGTGGTGTCCGGCGGGAAGTCGAAGCCGCCGCCGTCGATGCCGTCCCAGCCGTAGCGGAAGTCGAGGTCGACGTGGACGACCGAGCGGATCACGCCCCGCAGGTCGTGTCGGCCGGGCAGGTTGGGGATCGGGCCCTGGTAGTCCATGAGCGAGAAGAGCCGCTTCACCCACTGGTCGCCGCGCTGCTGTTCGAGTCCGTAGACGGCGCCGCCGTCGAATCCCGGCGGGTTGTCCTTCCAGCTGACGCCGACCTGGACCGTCCTGCCCTGCTGGGCGAGCATCGTGGCGTAGGAGCGGTGGGCGTCGTTGGCCCAGTCGCCGCTGCGGAGCCCGTAGCAGACCGAGCCGCCGTCCGCGTCTCGGCCGAAGCTCTGGAAGTCGTCCCAGGCGGCGACGCCCTGGACGTGACCCCGCTCTCCGACGAGGGCGCCACCCGGGGCGACCCCGACACCGGCCACTACACGGCGTGGGGCTTCACCGGCGCCTTCGCCGGGATGTGCGCCCAGGACCTCACCGGCGGCCGGGCCCCCGCCGAGTTCGCCCGGCCCGACTACCGCGAACGGCACGACGGCCGGCCCGTACGCCCATGACGGCACGAAGGGGGCGAACCGCACCTGCCGTCACCCTTCTGAAAAGCACGAGGCAGGGAGCCCATGGGACACCCCGGAGCGGAAGGCAGGTCATGACCGGGCAGCGGACGGACGCGCACGGCGGCAGGGTCACCCTGCACACGGTCGCCTCGGAGGCGGGCGTCTCCGTCTCCACGGTCTCCAGGGTCCTCAACGACCGCGCCGACGTGTCGGCCGACACCAAGGAGCGGGTCGAGGCGGTCATGGACGTCGTCGGCTACCAGCGCCGCCCCGCCCGCCGCCGGGCCCGCGCCGACGGCTACCGGGCCACCATGGAACGTGCCGAACTCCCCGTACCGGCGGGCTTCGCCCCGCACGGGGAGTTCAACGACGCCTCGGGCCGCCGCGAGACGGCCCGACTGCTCGACCGCCTCGCGGCGGCGGGCGAGGAGCCGCCCACCGCGATCTTCGCCGCCAGCGACCTCCAGGCGCTCGGCGCCTTCGAGGAACTGCGGGCCCGAGGGCGCCGGATCCCCGAGGACATCAGCATCGTCGGCTTCGACGACCTGCCCGTCGCCCGCTGGACGCACCCGCCGCTCACCACCGTCCGCCAGCCGCTCTTCGACATGGCGGCCATGGCGGCCAACACCCTGCTCCGGATCATCGACGGCGAACCCGTCGCGAACCTCCGCCTCGAACTCGCCACCCAGCTCGTGGTCAGGGGAAGCACCGCGCCACCCGCCTGACCGGCCCGTACGCGGTCGACGAACCGGTCTGCCGGCAGGGGTGCTACTTCGGCATCAGGACGGTGTCGATGACGTAGACGTTGGCGTTGGCGGTCTTGACGTTGCCGCAGACCACGTTCGCGGTGTCGTTGACCTTGTAGGACTCGCCCGAACCGCTGGTCGTCAGCATGCCCTTCTGCAGGGTCTCGAAGCTGCCGTTCTCCAGCTGCTTCGGCGTCAGCCTCTGGCCGACGACGTGGTAGGTCAGGATCTCGGTGAGCTTCTCCTTGTCCGCGAGGACCTTGTCGAGATCGGCCTTCGGGATCTTCGCGAAGGCGTCGTTGGTCGGCGCGAAGACCGTGATGTCCTCGGCGTTGTTGAGAGTGTCGACGAGCCCGGCCTGCTTGACCGCCGTGACCAGCGTCGACAGGGCCGGGTTGTGGGAGGCCGCGGTGGCGACGGGGTCCTTGGCCATGCCGTCGAAGGAACCGGCGCCCTCCTCGGGAACGGCGGCACAGGCGGGACCGAAGGGCTGGTCGTCCGACGGTGTGCTCGTGGCCGTCTTCGCCTCGTCCCCGGCGGCCGCGGTGGAGGCGGCCTTGGTCTCGCTGCCGGAGTCGGAGCACGCGGCCAGGGAGAAGGGCAGCAGGGCTGCCGCGGCGACGGCGATCGCGGTGCGGCGGATCTTCATGCTGTTCATGGTCTTCTGCTCCTTGAAGGACTGCCGGTAAAGGTGGAAGAACGTGTGAGTCGGGCTGTCGGAATCGACCTGCGGGCCGGTCCCCGAGGTCCCGGAGACGGTGCGGAAGCTGCTCACACCAGGAATTCGGCAGCGCCCGCCCAACGGATTGGCCCACCCCTCGAAAGAGTGAACCGAGCGGCCTCCCATCCGCACGCACGTCCGCTACGAAGTACTGCTGAGAAGCCCCACTCCCCGTGGTGGCCGACCCGACCCGCGGGGTCGCCCCACCACTGCCTCAGCGACGAGTCGAGGACTGACATGCGATGCACGCTCCGCCCCCCGACGGCCGTGCCCGGCCGTCCCTTCGGCTTTCCACCACGGCCGGAGCGCCGCCGATGAACCAACCGATTCCCTTCGGCACCGGCCGTCCCGCCGACACCGGCCGTGCCGACCTCACCGGCGTCATGCGGAAGGTCGCCCACGGCGACAAGCAGGCGTTCTCCGCCCTGTACGACGCCCTCGCGCCCCTGGTCTTCGGGATCGTGCTCAAGGTCGTGCGCGACCGGGCGCAGTCGGAGGAGGTCGCCCAGGAGGTCATGATCGATCTGTGGCGCCAGGCCGCCCGGTACCGGCCCGATGCCGGTTCCGTCAGGACGTGGGCGGCGACCATCGCCCACCGCCGGGCCGTGGACCGGGTCCGCTCCGCCCAGGCCGCCATCGACCGCGAGCACGCCCAGGCAGCCCGCGAGCACACCACCGCGTTCGACGAGGTCGCCGAGCAGGTCGAGACCCGGCTGGAGTCCGAGCAGGTCCGCCGTTGCATGCGCGGCCTGACCGAGCTCCAGCGCCAGGCCGTGACCCTGGCCTACTACCAGGGCCTGACCTACCGTGAAGTCGCCGAAACCCTGCGCACGCCTCTTCCCACCATCAAGACACGCATGCGCGACGGGCTCATCCGGCTCCGCGACTGCATGGGGGTGACCACATGAAGCACCACGCCACCGACGCCCACACCCTCGCCGCCCCCTACGCCCTGGGCGCGCTCGACCCCGGCGAGCGCGCCGCGTTCGAAGACCACCTGCGGACGTGCGAAGCCTGCCGCCAGGAAGCAGCGGAATTCGAGGCCACCGCGGCACGCCTGGCGGCAGCGGTGTCCCAGGTGCCGCCCGCGGCGGCCAAAGCACAGGTCATGGCCGCCATCGACGGCGTACGCCAGCTCCCGCCGCGCGTTCCCACCCCCGTCGCCCCACCCGCCCTCCGCGAGGTGCTGCGCCGCAGGGCCCTGCCGCTCGCCCTGGCCGCCGTCGTGGCAGCCGCCGTACTGGGAGGCGTCGCGGTCTGGCAGACGCAGAACGTACAGGAGCTGGAGCAGCAGGCCCGCCAGGCCCAGCAGGAGCTCGACGCGGTCGGTTCCGTCCTGGCGGCCCCGGATGCCCAGACCGTTCACGGCAAGGCCGCCAACGGGGCTCTGACGACCGTCGTCTCCTCCGAGCAGCAGAACAAGGCCGTCTTCACCGCCGCCAACCTGCCCGCCCCCGGCACGGGCAAGACCTACCAACTCTGGCTCGACCACGACGGCACCATGAGCCCGGCCGGACTGATCGACCACGACGGCACCGTCGTACTCACCGGGAACCCCGCCGACGCGGGCGCCGTCGGCCTCACCCTCGAACCCACCGGAGGATCCCCCCAGCCCACCACCACTCCCCTGATGCTGATGGCCCTCCCCACCTGACGGTTCACCCAGCTGCCCTCAGGAAGGCCGCACCGACCGGCCAAGGACACGGGCGGAGAAAATCCTGGCGCGTGGGGGCCGCGGAAGCGGGTAACGTCTTTGTCATGTTCTTCCAGACGCCGATTTACGAGTGAGAGCGTGACGGGCTCCCGTCGACGACCTTCGACGACGCCGTGCCCGTCCCCCCACCGATGAATCCGTAGCTCACCGCACATCACCACCGGGAGAACCCGTGACCGACAGCAAGAACATCAACAACCCCGTGGGCCAGGGCGGCGGGCAGCGCAAGAGGCTGTCCCGCGCCGAGCGGCAGGACAACGGGCCGCACCGCAACCTCGACCGCAAGGGTGCGGCCGACCAGAAGGCGGAGCTGGTGCGCAAGATGCGCGAGAAGGTACGCGCGGCCGAGGACGTCGAAGAGGCGGGCGACGACACCGCGCAGAGCTGACGCACCGCCGCCGCAGGGCGGCACTCCACGAGGCAGGGCCCGGACGGCCGCACACGTCCGGGCCCTGTCGCCGTGTAGGGGTGCGCTGCCGACCCGACCGCCGGTGACCGCTGTGACCGGAAATCGCCGGGTTCTGCGGGAGAACGGCCCCCGTCGCCTCGTGTCGACGGCGCGTACAGAGGGGTGCGAGATTCAGCGCCTCCCTCGCGCAGAACGCCGACGAGAGGGCGAATTGCCTTATAAATTACCGTATTTGATTGCGGTACATTCCTTCCCCGTCACCAACGGGTGATCAACAAGGGGAGGAACGAACGGGATGAGACGACGGACGTCCGCTCTGCGCGAGCGGCATCCGCTGCCTTCGCCTGGCCGGATGAGGCGCATAGCCTTGGCCACGGCTCTGGTGATGACCTTCGGGCTGATGGAGGGGATGGCGACTGCGGCGATACCCGACCGGGGACCGGTCGAGGGGCCGCAGGACGTGAAGGGGCCGGCCGAGGCGGGGGACGCCGCGTCGGCGTTGCTGATGGCTCGGCTGCAGGGTCGGCGGATCGAGGTGACCGGGGAGCGGACGGAGTCCACGACGAGCTGGGCCAACCCGGACGGCTCGATGTCGTTGGACACGTACACCGGTCCGGTCCGGTTCCAGGACGACGGCGCGACCTGGCGCACGGTCGATCCGAGCCTGGTCGAGGCGCCGGGTGGCGGGGTGCGCGCGGTGGCGCACCCGATGGACCTGGTGCTGGCGGGAGAGTCGTCGGCCGCGGAGGTCGCGCGGGTCGAGGCGTCGGGCGGTGAGCCGGGCGAGAAGAGGACGCCGGCCGTCCCGCTGGTGTCGCTCGACAGCGGTGAGGGTCACGGGATGACCCTGTCGTGGCGCGGTGCCCTGCCGGATCCGACGGTGCACGGGACCGAGGCCCGCTATGCGGGGGTGACGACCGGCACCGACATGGTGATCGAGTCGACCCGGACCGGTTTCGAGCAGTTCCTGGAGCTGAAGGACCGCAGCGCCGTCGACGCCACCGGTTCGGTGACGCTGTCGCTCAAGGCCAAGGGCCTGACGGTCAGGGCCAACGCGGACCGCTCGGTGACGTTCCTGGACAAGGAGACCGGCAAGGAGGCGGGCGTCCTGCCCGCGCCGGTGATGTGGGACGCGACGGTCGACCCGAACACGGGCGAGCACGAGAACCGCGCGGACGTCGGCCTGAAGGTCACGCAGAACGGCAGCGCGGTCGACCTCACGCTCACTCCGGACGCGGCCTTCCTCGCCGACCCGGCGACGAGGTTCCCTGTCACGGTCGACCCGGCCGTGAACATCGGGGCGAGCTTCGACGCCTTCGTGCAGCAGGGGTTCACGTCCGACCAGTCGGCCGCGACGGAGCTCAAGCTGGGCTACAACGGCGAGGGCCAGGTGGCCCGTTCGTTCCTGGCCTTCCCGATGGCGAAGATCTCCGGCAAGGTGATCAAGTCGTCGAGCCTGAACCTGTGGAACTTCCACTCCTGGTCGTGCAGTGCGCGCAGCTGGGAGGTCTGGGACACCAGCTCCGCCTCCACCGCCACGCGCTGGACCTCCCAGCCGAACTGGAACCGGAAGTGGTCCACCTCCACGGCCACCAAGGGCTACTCGTCCTCGTGTGCCGACGGCTGGGTGAGCACGGACATCACCAGCCTGGCCGCCGCTTGGGCGGCGAACGGCAACGGGACGAACACGCTCGGCATCCGGGCCACGGACGAGACCGACGAGTTCGCCTGGAAGAAGTTCAACTCCGGCAACGCGGCCTCGAACACGCCCTACATCTCGGTCACGTACAACACCAAGCCGGGCGCGGCCACGCCGCTGTCCCCGCTGACCGGTGCGGCGACGAACGACACGACGCCGACGCTGTCGGGCAAGGCCGTCGACGCCGACGGCAACACCGTCCGGCTGACGTTCGAGGTCTGGAAGTCCGACGGGACGGCGGCGCTGCAGTCGGGCACCTCGGCGTACGTCGCCTCCGGTGCCACCGCGACCTGGACACCGGGCACGGCCCTGGCGCAGGGCTCGTACAAGTGGCGGGCGGCGGTCTACGACGGTCAGGACTGGAACGGCACCTGGTCGGCCTGGCAGACCTTCACGGTCGACACCACCAAGCCCGGCGCGCCGTTCGTCTCCTCGACGGACTACCCGCAGGACAACCTGTGGCACGGTGGCGGCGGCGTACCGGGCACGTTCACGTTCACCGCGGCCTCCGGCACGGCGGACCTGGCCGGCTACGTCTACTCGCTGGACGGCGCCGCGGCGGTCACCGTCGCCGCGACCGGCACGGCAGCGGTGACGGTGACCCCGCCCGCCGACGGCCACCGCACGCTGCGCGTCCAGGCGAAGGACAAGGCGGGCAACCTGTCGACGGCCGTGGTGTACGACTTCCTGGTCGGCCAGGGCGCGATGCTGCGGCCCGCCGAGGGCGCGGTCAGCGCGCGACGCGTCCAGATCGCCGTCGACGCCCAGCCGAAGTACACCCGCGTCACGTACCAGTGGCGGCGCGGCCCGGGCGCCTCGGTCTACGACGTGCCGCTCGCGAACCTGACCAAGCAGGACAACACCCCGGTCACCGCCCCGAAGACCCCGCTGGCGGACATCGGCGCGTACGCGAACTGGTCGGTCCTGGAGACCCTCGGCCAGGTCGGCGGTGTCGTCCAGGTCCGGGCGATGCTGTACACCAACAGTGACACGGACCCCGCGTACATCAGCGAGTGGCGCGGCTTCACCGTCGACCCGAACGCCGACGGCGCCGCCACCGACGAGATCGGCCCCGGCTCGGTGAACCTGCTGACCGGTGACTACTCGGTGAACGTGACGGACACCGACGAGTTCGGCCTGTCCTCGACGCGTACGGCCTCCTCCCGGGGCACGGACCGCGGCTGGATGCCGCAGGGCCAGCGCCTGACCGCGAACCAGCAGGACGTCTCGACGGACCTGACGGGCTTCTCGGCGACCACGGCGACGCTCACCCGGGACACCGCGCTCGGCCAGGACGGCTCGACCGACTCGCTGAAGGTCGTCCCCACCACGAACACCAGCGGCGACTCCTTCGCCATGGTCGGCGGCGACCAGAACGCCCTGCAGCTGGGCATGAAGCCGGGCAGGACCTACCGGTTCTCCGCCTGGGCGTACGTCCCCTCGGCGACCGGCCTGTCCCCGCAGCACGCACGCGGCCTGCGCCTGTACGCGGGCTTCTCCACGCCCGGCGGCTTCGTCGAGCCGACCTCCCGGAAGGTGCCGTACACCGACGCGTGGGCCGAGCTGACGCTCGACTTCACCGTTCCGAAGGACGCCACGACGGCGTTCCTGCGGCTGTACAACGGCTTCCCGGCGAACTCCGGCAAGGCCGTGTACTTCGACCACCTGTCGCTGCGCGAGCTGGTCGCCCCGTTCGGTCCGGAGTGGGCCGGCGGCGCGGCGGGCGGTGTGACGGACAACGAGCTGCACGCGCTGACCTTCCCGGGCAAGGACGTCGCGGTCGTCACCGGCTACGACGACTCCACGATCACCTTCGCGAAGAGCTCGGACGGCACGTTCAGCCCCGAGCCGGGATCGGAGGGGCTGATCCTCGCCGCGTCCGGCGCCGACTACGTCCTGACCGACGACGACGGCACGGTCACCCGCTTCAGGAAGCAGACCGGCTCGGACGTCCACGTCGTGGACTCCGTCTCCGGTACGGACGAGGCGTCGACCAGTCGGTACACGTACGACACGACCGACGGCCGCACCCTCGTCAAACGCGTCATCGGCGAGGCCGAGCCGGGCGTGGACGACACCGGCCAGTGCACCGGTGCCGTCCCCGCGCGAGGCTGCGAGGTTCTGGAATACGTCTACGCGACGGCCACCACCGCCACGGCCACCGTGCCCGGTGACGTCGCCGACCGCGTGAAGGCCGTGCGGGTCTGGTCGTGGGACCCGGCCGCGAGCGCCGTGAACGCCGTCGACACGGCCGCCTACCGCTACGACGCCCAGGGCCGCCTCGTCGAGGCGTGGGACCCGCGCAAGGGCTCGGCCGCGGACACGGCGGTCCTCAAGACGGTCTACGCGTACGACGCCGGAAACCGTCTGACGAAGATCGACACCGCGGGCGAGCTGCCCTGGACGTTCGACTACGGCAAGGCCGGGGCCGACCAGGACCCGGGCCGTCTGCTCCAGGTCCGTCGTCCGGCGCTCCAGCCGGGCAGCAAGGACGTGGTCGAGGGCGAGACCGTCTCGAAGGTGGTCTACGAGGTCCCGCTGACCCGGGCGGCCGGTGGTCCGTACGACCTCGACGGCGCGAGCACCGCGAAGTGGGGTCAGGCGGACGTCCCGACGGACGCCACCGCCGTCTTCGACGTCGAGTCCACTCCGGCCGTGAACACGGCCACCGCCACCGTCCCCGGCACCGACGGCTACCAGCAGGCGGTCGTCCGCTACCTGAACGCCTCGGCACAGGAGGTGAACACCGCCACCTGGTCGCCGACCGGGGCGGGTGACATCGACACGGCCGAGTTCGACCGCTTCGGCAACACCGTCCGCACCCTCGACGCCACCGGCCGCCTCCTGGCGCTCGGCCTCGGCGAGAACGTGGACGAGAAGGTCGTCGAGCTGGGGCTGCCCGACGAGTCCGCGGCCCGTGCCGCGCTGCTCGACTCCCGCAGCGTCTACAGCCGCGACGGTCAGGACCTCCTGGAGGAGACCGGTCCGGTCTTCCGCGCCCTGCTCGACGAGGCGGTGCCGGCGCAGGCCGACCCGCCGATGCCCGCACTCGCCGCCGGTGCCTCCGTCGTCGCGCGCGAGCACACCGTGCACCGGTACGACGAGGGCAAGCCCGACGGCGCGGCCTACCACCTGGAGACCACCACCCTCGACGGCGCCCGCGTCGAGGGCTACGTCGACGACGTCGAGGTCCGGGTCACCAAGACCGGCTACGGCACCCCGATCGGCGGCACGTCGGGCTGGACGCTGCGCACCGAGACCTCGGTGACGACGGACGCCGTGACCGGCGGGGCGAACCTGACCGCCGCCATCAAGTACGACGCGGCGGGCCGCGCCGTCGAATCCCGCAGGCCGGGCTCGAACGGCGCCGACACCGGCACCGTGAAGACCCTGTTCTACACGGCCGGCGCCCACCCCGACGACGCCGCGTGCGGCAACCGCCCGGAGTGGGCCGGCGACCCGTGCGTCACGCTGCCCGGCGGCAAGGTCACCGGTGCGGACACCGCCCGCATGCCCGACACCCTGCCGGTCAAGCGGATCACCCGGTACTCCCGCTTCGGCGACGTCGAGGAGACCACCGAGACCAACGCGGGCAGGACCCGCACGTCGACCACCGTCTACGACGCGGCCGACCGGATCGTCTCCACGAAGATCACCGGCGACCTCGGCCAGGACCTCCCCGAGGTCACCACCGAGTACGACCCGGCGACGGGCAACGCGGTCAGGACCACGGCCGGCGGCAAGACCATCAGCCGGACCTTCGACGCGCTCGACCGGCTGCTGTCCTACACGGACGCCGACGGCGGCACGACCACGACCGAGTTCGACAGGTTCGGCAAGCCGGTCAAGGTCGCCGACAACACCGGAACCACCACCTACACCTACGACCGCGCCAAGGAACCCCGCGGCATGGTCACCTCCGTGACCGACTCCGTCGCGGGCACCTTCACCGCGAAGTACGGCCCCGACGGCCAGCTCACCGAGCAGACCTACCCCGGCGGCTACGTCCGCAAGGACGGCTTCAACGCGAGCGGCACGGCCACCGGCCGTACGTACAGCCGCGTCTCCGACGGCGAGGTCGTCTACGGCCAGCACCTGGACATGACGACCCAGGGCGCCGTCGCCGCGGACACCAACTCCACCGACAGCAAGGAGTACACCTACGACCGGCTCGGCCGCCTGACCAAGGCCGCCCAGACCACCGTCGCCGGCTGCACCACCCGCGCCTACGCCTTCGACGAGGCCGGCCGCAGCACCACCGGCCGCATGAACCGCACCTCCAAGACGGTGTACGACGCCGCCGAGGACGGTTCCTGCACGTCGGCGAACGGCACGGTCACGGCCGGCTCGTACGACAGCGCCGACCGGCTCCTGACCGACGGCTACGCGTACGACGCCTTCGGCCGCACCACGGCCACCGGCACCGGCTCCACCAACACCTACTGGGACAACGACCTCGTCGCCTCCCAGACCGCCGGCGACAAGCGCCAGTCCTGGTCCCTCGACCCGGCCCACCGCTTCACCGCCTTCACCACGGAGGCCAAGCAGGCCGACGGCACCTGGGCCAACGCGACCAGCAAGCTCAACCACTACGGAGACGACTCCGACGAGCCCCGCTGGACCATCGAGGACACCACCCAGGGCACCCTCACCCGCAACGTCTCCGGCCCGGACGGCGACCTGACCGCCACCACCTCCGCGACCGGCGACGTGGAGCTGCAGTTCGCCAACCTCCACGGCGACGTGGCGGTCACCCTCGACACCGCGACGACCTCGCCGAAGGTCTTCGCCTTCGACGAGTTCGGCGTCCCCGCCGAGGGCCAGGCCACCCAGCGCTACGGCTGGCTCGGCGCCAAGCAGCGGTCCTCCGAGGCGCTCGACGACGTCGTCCTCATGGGCGCCCGTCTCTACGCGCCCGCGCTCGGCCGGTTCCTCCAGGTCGACCCGGAGCCCGGCGGCAACGCCAACCCGTACGACTACTGCAGCGGCGACCCCGTCAACTGCACGGACCTCGACGGGAACTGGGGCTTCAGCTTCAAGAAGATGTTCAAGCGCGTCGCCCGCGTAGCGGAAATCGCCTCGTACATCCCCGGCCCCATCGGCAACATCGCCTCCGCCGTCGGAGCGATCTCCTACGCCGCCACCGGCAACTGGCGCAAGGCCGCCGAGATGAGCGTCGGCGTCGCCTTCGGATCCGCCGGCCGCCTCGCGGTCAGAGGCTTCAAGGCGGCGCGCGCCCTCCGCAAGGCGGGCCGCGTCAGCCGCATGGCCTCACGGGCGAAGAGGGTCTTCCGGCGCTCACGGTGCAACTCCTTCGCACCGGACACACCCGTGCTGATGGCCGACGGCAGCTACCTGCCGATCGGAGACGTGCGGGCGGGTGACCTGGTGACGGCGCTGGACCCGGCGACCGGTCTGACCACCGCCCAGCCCGTCCTGGAGGTGTACACCGGCTCCGGCACCAAGCACATGGTGGCGATCGACACGGACCTCGACCCGGCGACCCCGCCGCTCACGGCGACCGCCGACCACCCGGTGTGGGTCGAGGACAAGGGCTGGACCAAGGCCGTCGACCTCGTCCCCGGCGACGCGCTCCGGTCGACGGACGACACGGCCCACGAGGTACGGGCCGTCCGCAACCTCGGCGAGCTCGCGGACCAGCTGGTCTTCAACCTCAACGTCGGGAACGTCCACACGTACGTCGTCTTCGACGGCACCGCGGACACGCTCGTCCACAACGCCAGTTGCAACCTCAACCGGCACGCCAGGAAGGCCCCCCGCAAGCGGGGCGTCTACGTCATCAAGTACAACAACGGCTCGTACTACGTCGGCAAGTCGAAGAACATGCACCGGCGCATGCACCAGCACGACAAGAAGGGCAAGCTCAACAACGTGAAGTCGATCCGCTACCACGAGCGGAGCAAGGGCAGCCTCCGCAGGCTCGAACAGGGCTTGTACAATCGCTACAAGTGCTACGGCGGCGCGACGCTGACCAACAAGATCCGACCGTCCAGGAAGTACGCTCACTGCTGACGGTGAGGGGGGTGGGGACGTTCCGTCCCCACCCCCCTTTCTTTCTTCCCCCGGAGGAGTAGGCATGAAGATCGCCCGACGGCGCGACGGGTGGTCCGAGATGTTCGTGACCGACGAACCGTGGGATCCCGCGTACGCCGAGCGGTTCGAGGACGGCACCTGCGACGGGCTGGTCATCGGAGCACCCGCACGCCGCAGGACCGGCCCCGCCGCCGACCTCGCCTTCCTCCCCGACGTCCCCGGGCTGCGCAGCCTCCGCGTCCTCGGCGGCGTCCCGGACCTCTCCCCCGTGACGCGCTGCCCCGCACTCGTACGGCTGCGCCTTCCCGCGTCCGCCACCGGGGAACTGGACCTGTCCGGCCTGCCGGAACTCCGGGAACTGGAGGCCCCGTGGCCGGTCGTGTCCCGGTCCCTCCCCCTCCTGCCGTCCCTCGACGACCTCGTCCTGCCCGAGTGGAAGGGCGCGTCCCTCTCCGCGCTCGGACCCAAGCCGGCCCTGCGCAAGCTCCGCCTCGAAACCGGCCGCAAGCACGTCACCGACATGGAAGGCGCCCCGCTCTTCCCGGCCCTCCGCGAACTCCGCCTCTACGACGGCCGGATCGCCCGTCCCGAGCTGCTGACCGGTGCCGCGGCGCTGCAGGACGTGTCCCTGCTCTCCGCCAAGTCCGACACGATCGCCTTCGTCTCCGGTCTCCCCCTCCTCCAGCGCCTCGAACTGGAGAACAGCGGCGACATCGCCTCCCTCTCCCCCGTCGCCGACCACCCCGCACTCCGCGAAGTGATCCTCTCCGGTTCGACGCGCGTGGTCGACGGCGACCTCTCCCCCCTCCTCGACAACCCCCGCCTCGCCTTCGTCGCCCTCGAACGCGGCCACGCCCACTACAGCCACGCACCGCGCGAGGTCCGCAGGGGCTGACGGGCAGCGGTCGTTCAGCGGTTCGTCCAGCCTCGCTCGACGGTGCCGGGGACATCCCCACCACGCCCTCGCACGGTGTCAGGTGGGGACGATCTCCGCAGCACCGAAGGAGACGTCGAAGCGGTCGCACCAGATGCTCACGCTCGTGTATGCCGACAAGTCGAGGTCCGCCGGCAGCTGATAGTTCTGGTCGCCCTTGTTCCCCTTGAGCTTGGCGAGGTTGACGTACTTCCCGTCGTCGAAGACGCCCCAGCCGGCCTTCCCCTCCTTCACCGGCGCGTCGCTCAACCACACGCGCAGGTCGGGACCGTTGCTCGTGTCGAGGCCTTCGAGCCGGAGCGTGTGGGTGCCGTCGGCGAGCCGGACGATCTTCACCGTGCCGGTCGTCGTGTGCTCGTGGCTGATGAACGAGCCCTGCGCCACGGTGGTCGGGCCGGCCGGCATTGCGGACGGCGCGGCCGCCCCGGAGGACGACGGGCTCGTGGGCACCGTTCGCGGCCCGGTCGGCGTGGCCGCGGAGGGCAGCGCCTCGTTGACGGTCTCGTCCACCCACAGCGCCCAGGGCTTGAACCACACCAGCCCGGCCACCACGACCACCGCGGCGCCGAGCACCGCCCCCGCCCACCACTGCTTCTTCGTGACGCGCCCCACGGCGCACCTCCTTCACACCTCACGTCTTCTCCGACCCATCCAACGCGACCGGCCGTACCGGCGAAAGGTCCTACAGGAGGACAGCGAAGGCCTCAGGTCCCCTTCCCCGGGGTGCGTGTGGATCGGGACGTGCTCCTCGTGGACCACGGTGACGTGGCGACCAGCGCCGGAACCGGCGCGGCCGGCATGATCGACAGGACGCCCCTCAGGGACGGATCCCGTCGCAGGTGATCCGCAGGTGGCGCGGTCCGCGCAGTACGGCGTTCTGGCGGTAGGGCGGCGGGTCGTCGAGGAGACGGGGGTTGTCCAGTCTGCGGGCCAGCTCCGACAGGGCGAGTTGGGCCTCCAGACGGGCGAGGGGTGCGCCGAAGCAGCTGTGGATGCCGCTGCCGAGGCCGAGGTGCTGGATGTCCCGTCGGTCGGGGTCGAAGCGGTCGGGGTTCTCGAAGCGCTGGGGGTCGCGGTTGCCGGACGCGAGGACCAGCCAGAGGGTGGAGCCCTTGGGGATGGTGACGCCGCGGACCTCGATGTCGGCGAGGGTGGTGCGCTGGGGCAGCAGCTGCACCGGCGGCTCGAAGCGCAGGAGCTCCTCGACGAGGGGCACGGCCAGGCGCGGTTCGTTCCGGAGGCGCTGGAGGACGTCGGGGTTGCGCAGCAGGGTCAGCATGCCGTTGGTGATGAGGTTGACCGTGGTCTCGTGCCCCGCGATCAGCAGCAGGGCCGCGGTGCTGAGCAGCTCCATCGTGGTCATGGGGCCGTCCTGGCCCTTGGCCGTCGCCAGCTGGGAGAGCATGTCGTCGCCGGGGTTCTTGCGGCGCTCCTCGATCAGGCCGGCCAGGTACATGCCCAACTGCATCCGGGCGTCGTGCGCGTCCGTGCCGCCCTTGCCGCGTTCGGCGGGATCGGCGTCCGGGTCGGGGTCCAGGCTGGCGGCCAGGGTGTCCGCCCAGGTGTGGAAGCGTGCTTCGTCCTCGCGCGGCACGCCGAGCAGTCGGCAGATCACCGTCACCGGGAACGGGTAGGAGAACTCCTCCACCAGGTCGATCCGGCCCGGGTCGCCGAGGCCGTCGATGAGGCCGGCGACGATGTCGTGGAGTTCCGGGCGCATTCCGTCGACCCGGTGGGGGGAGTGCGGCGGGCCGAAGTGCCGGTTCGTCATGCGCCGCATCCGGTCGTGCTCCGGCGGGTCGAGCCGTAGGAAGCCCGGCGGCAGGGCGCTCTCCTCGGGGGCCGCTTCGGGCAGGGGGCCGGCGCTGCCGGACGCCAGGTTGCGGGCGTCGGAGCTGATCCGGGGATCGTGGAGAAGGCTGCGGATCTCGTAGTAGGTGCTGACCACGTAGGGCCCGTCGGCCTCGTGGTGGACCGGTGTCTTCCGCAGCTCTTCGTAGATCGGGTACGGGTCGGCCCGGTTGGCGTAGTCCAGGATCTGGTGCAGCAGGGTTCGCGTCATGGCAGGTCCTTGTGGCCGTGCGGGTCAGTGCGCGGGGGTGAACGTCATCCGGCGGTCGGCCGGCGAGTATCCGCTGAGGGTCACGGTGGGTCCGTGGCTGGGGACCGACGGGTCGGGGAAGTCCGCGTCCAGCGGCCGTTGCCCGTCCGCGTGCCGGTCGACCGTGGGGAACTGCGGCGGGAACGGCGCCGTCCTCTCGATGAGCTCCTGGTAGAACGGCAGCCACCGGCCGTGGTCGAAGGAGACGGCACCGATGACCCGTCCCTGGTACCCGTACACGCCGATGAACCGGCGGCTCTCCAGCGAGCCCTGCGAGATCAGGATCTCCGTCGCCATCGACGGCACCCCGACCGACTTGATGTTGACGCCGAACTGGGAGGACCAGAACGCCGGCACGTCCATGTGCGGCAGTCGGTCGATGCTCTCGCTGAGCATGTTGTGCGCCGCGATCCCGGCCTGGGCGACGGCGTTGCCCCAGTGCTCCAGCGACAGGAACTGGTAGCCGAACAGAGGGTGGGGGCAGCGGGCGACGTCGCCCGCCGCGTAGATGTCGTCGGTGACGATGCCGCGGATGTCGAAGGCCCGGCAGCCGGCGTCGCAGGCGATGCCGCGGGGGCCGGCCCCGAGCCCGGAACCGTTCAGCCATTCGGTGTTGCGGAGGGCACCGAGCGAGACGACCACCACGTCGGTCTCCACGGTGGAGCCGTCGGACAGGTGCGCGGCGCGCACCCGCCCCGAGGCGTCGCCCTCCAGCGCGGTCACCATGACGCCGCACCGCAGGTCCACGCCGTGCTCGCGCTGGAGGTCGGCGGCCACCGCGGCGACCACGCCGCCGAGTGCGCCGACCAGGGGCGCGGCGCCCCGTTCCGTGAGGGTGACGGGGAGACCGCGTTCCCGGCAGGCGGCGGCGACCTCCGAGCCGGCGAACCCTCCCCCGATGACGAGGACCCGCTTGGGTCCGTCGTCGAGTCGCCGGGCGAGCGCGGCGCCGTCGTCGCGGGTCCGCAGCACGAAGACGCCGTCGAGTTCCGCCTCCTCCTCGCGCGGCCACGGCCGCGCCCGCACACCGGTGGCGATCAGCAGCCGGTCGTACGGCACCTCGTCTCCGTCGGCCAGCCGCACCCTCCTCGCGGCCATGTCCAGGCCGGTCGCGGGCACACCGAGCCGCCAGGTCGCGTCGACGGATCGCAGCCGGGGCAGCGCGGTCCGATCGGCACGCGCCTTGCCCAGCAGCAGCCCCTTGGACAGCGGGGGCCGGTCGTACGGTTCGTAGGGCTCGTCACCGATCATGGTCAACGACCCCGCGAAGCCCTTGGCGCGCAGTGTCTCGGCTGCCCGCAGTCCTGCCAGGGAAGCGCCCACGACGACGATGCGGCCCTCGCGTTTGAGCTGCTCCAAGGCTCCGTCACCGAGCACCGGACACCCCCTCGGTCGGCTCGTCCACGGCATCGACGAGGATCGCCTGTACGGGGCAGGCCGCGGCGGCCTGGGCCAGCTTGTCGCGCTGCGCCTCGTCGGCGTCCGGGTCGTACAGCAGCGCCTCGTCGCCGTGCATGGTGAAGATCTCCGGCGCGAGGAACGCGCACTGCGCGTACCCCTGGCAGCGGTTCAGATCGACGGCAATGCTCACCACGGGATCGGTCCTCTCCAACGGCCCGGTCAAGCCCCCTGCGCCACTCTCGTCTGCCGCGGGGGGACACAGCGACGAGGAACGGACCGTTCGAGTGATGCGCCCTGATCAGGCCGAGGCGGCGGGCCGCGACGCGGCGGAACGCGCACGCCGGCCCCACAGGCTGTTCAGGCTGATCGCCAGCACCCAGGCCGGAAAGATCAGCTCCGACCAGGGCACGTTCGCCCCCACCACCAGCAGCGTCAGCCCGACCAGGTAGCCCACGGCGACGAGCGGGCGCGGCAGGACGCCGAGCCGGCGGCCGATGGTCGACGTGGTGATGACGAACACCGCTGCCATCCGCATGGCATAGGTGGTCAGCAGGGCGTAGGCGACGTCGCGGCCGAAGTCGGAGCCCTGTCCGTCCTGTCCGCCCTCGTCGAGCACGCTCCAGGCGGCCGCCGCCGCGCCGAACAGCGTGGCCACGAAGACCAGGCCGCTGCCGAGGAACACCGTGGAGACGAACTTGTCCTCGCGCGCGCCCCCCTGCTCGCGCAGGGCGCCCATGAACCAGAGGAACGCGATCCCCGCGAACGGGACCAGCTCCAGCGCCGTCCGCACGGCGCTCCGCTCCCCCGCGTCCAAGGTCACCCCCGCCCCTTCGGCGCCGCTCGGCAAGGCCACGCGTACCAGGACGATCGCCGTCGCCGTCAGGACCGCGAACACCACTCCCGCCACCCCGGCGGCCCAGGGCGTCGCGAGCCGCTCGTGCTTCCGCTCCATGCTCTCCCGCTCTCCGGCTGCGCTTCCTCCGTCCAGACACCCGCCCTCGCGGGCCGCGCGCCACCGGAATCACCCGAGCGGAAGACCTCAGTGCGCCATACAGGCCCCGGCAGGGGTGCCGGGTGAGGGTCCGGGTGCCGGGTGCCAGGTGCCAGGTGCCAGGTGCCAGGTGCCGGGTGCCGGGTGCCGGCGATCGAGCCGGAGCTCAGGGGAGACGCGAGAAGACGTGGGGAGACGGGAGAGGAGAGCGGTTGCTCAGCGGCCGGGCCACCCGGCTGGGCCGCATCGGGCGCTCCACGCCCCACGTGGCCGAACCGCGCACGAAACTCCGCATCGCCCCATGCTAGGTGCCCCCAAGAAGCGGTCTAGGCATCGCGACGGTGCAGGAGGAGGCCGCCGGTGAGGAGGGCGGAGGCCGTCCAGGCGGCGAGGACGGCGAGGCCGTGCCAGGGGCTGATGGGGAGGTGGTCGAGGTCGGTGGGGGATTGGACGGCGAGGCCGGCGGACATGGGGGGAGATCTGTTGGAGGTGGCGTTGCAGGTCGGGGTCGTTGACGACTTGGGCGACGACGGCCTGGCCGACGACGATGCCGGTGAGGGAGAGGCGGACGGGGTCCTCGCCGCAGCCGGGGGCGGGGCAGGTGACGGTTGCGGTGGTGGCGGCGCCGGTCGCGACGGTGAGCAGGAGGGCGAGGAGGAGCGGAGGGAGCGTGCCGGCGCCGGTGCGGAGCTTCGTCCACTCGGCGTGGAGGGTGTGCTTCATGCGTCGCTCCTGCGGAGGCGTGTGAGCGCCAGGGCGAAGGTGAGTGCGGCGTAGGCGCACAGGACGGTGAGGCCGGTCCAGGGGGCGAGTGGGGGGTGGCCGGTGGAGGGCTCGTACACGGTGAGGACCTGGGCGTACCGCGGGGGGAGTGTCTGCTGGATGGCGAAGCCCGCGGCCGGGGTGACCCGGAGGAGCCGTTCGGAGGCGCCGGCGGGGAGGACCGCAGAGGTGGCGAGCAGGTACGGCAGGACCATGGAGACGACGACGGCGGCGACGGTGATGGCGGCGCGGCGCAGGAGGGCGCCCAGGGAGAGCGCGAGGACTGCGGTGGCGGCGAAGAGGAGGGCGGTGCCGCCGGTGACGCGGAGATCGGTCGAGGTGTCGACGGGGAAGACGCGGAATCCTCGGCCCCCGGCGCCTTGTTCGCCGAGCGGAATGACCAGGGCGGCGGCGGCGAGACCGGCGGCGAAGGCCGTGGCGGCCGCCGTCAGGGCCTTGGCCGTGAGGACGCGGCCGCGGGCCGGGTGCGCGGTGAAGGTCGTACGGATGAGGCCGCGCCGGTACTCGCCGGTGACGAACACCGTGCTGACGGCGATCACCACGATCAGCCCGGCGAAGCCGCCGACGAGGAAGTTCTCCAGGGAGTACGCGGGTCCCATGGCCGGGCCGCCCACCACGGGGGCGATGTCGCCGGCGCCGGTCACCGTGAAGGTGCCGTCGGACTCGGTGAAGCCGCCCTTCATGCTGTTCGAGTAGCTGCCGGACGTACCGGCGTCGCCGCCCACCTGGGTGCCTCGCCACTCGGTGGACGACCAGGCGCCCTGGAGGACGGGGCGGCCGAAGGTGCCGGTGGCCACGGCGGGGCCGAAGCCGACACCGACGGCGGTCTCCTGCCCGACCTGCGGCCCGGCGCGTAACAGGGGCGGAACGGTCGCTGTCATGCTGTTGTTAGGCGGCTGCGCATAGTCCCGGACCGGGACTGGGACCGGGACCGGGACTGGGCGGGGCGGGTCGGGGCAGCCGGGAGGCCCCCGGAATGGGGGTGCCGGGCGCCGCGCGGAGCCGTGGGCGGGGTGCCGGGTGCCCCAGGGGGCCGTGATCCGCCCGGGCGGAGCGCCGGTACCGTGGAGGGTCGTTCCGTTCCCCTTCCCCCGTACGCTCGCCTGTCCGCCGGCGGTGTGCCCGCCCGACAGGTCTGTCTCCCTTGCACGACTCCGCCGTTTCCGTACCCGCCCGGCTGCGCTTCAGCCGCCCGTCCTGGCTGTCGCCGAAGGTACTGCGTACCGAGGTGCTCGCCGGGCTGGTGGTCGCGCTGGCACTGATACCGGAGGCCATCTCCTTCTCGATCATCGCGGGCGTGGATCCGGCGATCGGCCTGTTCGCGTCGTTCACGATGGCCGTCACGATCGCCGTCGTCGGCGGCCGCCCGGCGATGATCTCCGCAGCCACCGGGGCGGTGGCCCTGGTCATCGCGCCGCTCAACCGGCAGCACGGGTTCGGGTACCTCGTGGCCGCGGTCGTCCTGGCCGGGGTGATGCAGATCGTGCTGGGCGCGCTGGGCGTGGGAAAGCTGATGCGGTTCATCCCGCGCTCGGTGATGGTCGGCTTCGTCAATTCCCTCGCGATCCTGGTGTTCATGGCCCAGGTGCCGCAGCTGACGGACGTGCCGTGGGCCGTGTACCCCCTCTTCGGGGCCGGGCTGACGCTCATGGTCCTGTTCCCGAGGATCACCGAGGCCGTACCGGCTCCGCTGGTGTCGATCGTGATCCTGACGGTGATCACCGTCGCCGCGGGGATCAGCGTGCCGACCGTCGGCGACAAGGGGGCGCTGCCGTCCTCGCTGCCCGTGCCCGGTCTGCCGGACGTGCCCTTCACGCTCGACACCCTGACCACGGTCGCCCCGTACGCCTTCGCCATGACGCTCGTCGGGCTGATGGAGTCACTGATGACGGCGCAGCTCGTCGACGAGATCACCGACACCCGCTCGTCGAAGACCCGTGAGGCCGTCGGTCAGGGCATCGCGAACATCGTCACCGGCTTCTTCGGTGGCATGGGCGGCTGCGCCATGATCGGCCAGACCATGATCAACGTGAAGGTCTCCGGCGCGCGGACCCGCCTGTCCACCTTCCTCGCGGGCGTGTTCCTGATGGTGCTGTGCATCGTCTTCGGGCCGGTCGTCTCCGACATCCCGATGGCCGCCCTGGTCGCCGTGATGGTGATGGTCTGCTTCGCGACCTTCGACTGGCACTCCGTCGCGCCCGGGACGCTGAAGCGGATGCCGGTGGGCGAGACCGCCGTCATGGCCGTCACCGTGGTGTGCGTCGTCGCGACCCACAACCTCGCCGTCGGTGTGGTCACCGGGTCCGTCACCGCGATGGTCGTCTTCGCCCGGCGCGTCGCCCGGCTCGCGGACGTCACCGCGGTCACCGACCCCGACGGCGGCCAGGTCGTCTACGCCGTCACGGGCCAGCTGTTCTTCGCCTCCTCCAACGAGCTCGTCGGCCGCTTCGACTACGCCGGGGACCCGGACAGGATCGTCATCGACCTCTCCGCTGCCCACATCTGGGACGCCTCCTCGGTGGCGGTGCTCGACGCGATCGAGCACCGCTACGCCCAGCGCGGCAAGACCGTCGAGATCACGGGCCTCAACGGCCCCAGCGCCCGGCTCCACGGCTCCCTCAGCGGCGAGCTCGCCGCGGCGGGCTGACACGCCGACCACCACACCGGTTCGCGAAGGGCGTCACGGTCAGGGTGGAGGTGGCGTACTTGGTCCGGACGCGGTTGATGCAGTCGTTCACCACGCCCGAGGGCAGCGCGCCGGCTTCGATGCCGTGTCCCGGCCTTCGATGCCGTGGCCCGGCGCGAGGGCGCGCGGGACCGTGCCGTCGGCCCGGGTCTGGATCAGGTCGGCCCAGCCGCCGGGCCGGCCGCGCAGCGCGTCGTAGAACCCCGGTAGCCGCCGGGCCGGCGGGCGGCGTTCAGCCCACCGGCCCGGCCGGCGAGTCAGCCCGACAGCCGGCCGAGCGCGGCGAGCACCGGCGCGACCCCGTCCTCCGCGGCCAGGCGGTCGGCCAGCGCGCGGGCACGCGTGCGGTGGGAGTCGTCCGCCGTCGCCCGGCACAGGGCACCGGCCAGGGCCTCGGAGGTGAGACGGCGCAGCGGCACCACCCCGGGAGCGGTGCCCAGCGCGGTCAGTCGGGACGCCCAGAACGCCGCGTCGAACTGGACCGGCACCGGAACGGAGGGCACCCCGGCCCGCAGGACGGCGCCGGTCGTGCCCGCTCCCGCGTGGTGGACGACGGCGGCGGTCCGGGGGAACAGCAGGGAGTGCGGCACCTCGTCGACGGTCAGGATGTCGTCGCCGCGGGCATCCAGTCCCGCCCAGCCCCGCTGGACGATTCCGCGCACCTGCGCCGCGCGCAGCGCGGTGACGATCTCGCGGCTGACCCGCTCGGGATCGGGGACGGTGGCGCTGCCCAGGCCGACGAAGACCGGTGGGGGCCCGGCGGCGAGGAAGTCCTCCAGCTCCGCGGACAACTTCCCGGTCTCGTGCGGCCACCAGTACCCGGACACCTCGAGATCGGCGGCCCAGTCCCGGGGGCGGGGGACGACGAGCCCGCTGTACCCGTGCAGCACCGTCCGCGCCCGGCGACGTCCGCGGGACCGGTCCGCCGTCGCGAGTCCGTGCCGTCGCAGCGACCGTACGGCGTCGGAGAACATCAGCTCCACCGATGCCATGACGAACCGTCCGCTCAGCCGGTTCCCCACCGCTCCCAGGGACCGCGCTCCCAGGACCGGAGCGGCGAACTCCGCGGTCGGATGCAGCGGTTGGAGGTGCAGCCCCAGGGCGGGTACCGACAGGCCCTCGGCGAGGGCGTGGCCGAGCGGCCCCAGTGACGCGCCGACCAGCAGGACCTCGCCCTCCCGCGCCACCTCAACCAGGGCCGCCGTCATCTCGTCGACCGCGCCCCGGGCCATGCGCGCCAGCCGTACGAGCTTGCCCGCACCGGTCCTCGCGTCGTGCAGCCGTCGGCCCCGCGCGGAGTGCAGCTCGGCACGGGGGTCGACGGGCAGCGCACGGAACCGCACCCCCGACCCCGCCACCAGCGGCTCGAACACCGCGTGCGTCGCCAACGTCACCTCGTGCCCGGCCCGTACGAGACCGGCGCCCAGACCTGTGTACGGCGCGACGTCGCCGCGCGAACCCGCCGTCATCATCACGATGCGCACGCCGCCAGTCTGCCCCACCCGGCCGCCACACCACCGGAAGACCTTCCCCATCCGCACGGTGGGACGTCCGCCACACGGCTTCGGGCGGTGGGGGGCCCCCCGGGGCCCCCCGGGGGGGGCGGCCCCCCCGCCCCCCCCCCCGGCGGGGCCCCCCCCCCCCGGGGGGGGGGGGGGCCCGCCCCCGGGGGCCCCGGGGGGCCCCCCCCCGCCCGTCGGCCTCAGGCGGCGGGGCCCCGTCTCACGGGGCCCCGCCCCGAGGGTCGGAGAGGGGCGCCGTCAGAAGCGGTCCTGGCCGATCGGGAGGCGTTGCGGGACGGTCGGCAGTGGGAGCGGGGTGGAGCGGCCGGCCTGCTCGGGCGGGGTCTCGCAGGTGAGGTCGGTGGCGGGTAGGCGGCCCGTGACCAGGTAGGCGGTGGCGGTCGTGTCGGCGCAGGATCCCAGTCCGTAGACGCCGTGGCCCTGGCCGCCGAGGACGGTGACCATCCGGGACCCCTTCATGACCCGGTGCAGTCCCTGGCCACTGGCCAGGGGCGTTTGGGAGTCCCACTCGTTCTGCAGGACGAGTGCGGGGACGGAGTTGTTCACCTCGGTGGTGGGCTCGGACCCGTGCTGCCAGAACGCGCACGGCTTGATGCTCGACGCGAAGTCCCCGTACAGCGGGTACCTGGCCTTGTCGCGGATGGCGTCGCGCCGGTAGCGCTCCGGGTCACGCGGCCACGCGCGGGTGTCGGCGCACACCACGGACCAGAAGGCCGCGTCCATGTTGTCCGCCGGGACGGCGGGCGCGCCGGACGGTTCGTAGGCGGCGCGGGCGAAGCGGGGCGGTACGGGGGCGAGCGGCGTGCCGCTGCGCGCCGGCGACGGGGTCAGGCCCTCGGCGGCGGCCTTCAGCCGGACGACCGCCTCGGAGGCGTACGCGACGTCGAAGAACAGCGCCCGCGCCCCGAGCCGGACGTCGTCTCCCGACAGGGCGACGCCGTCGAGCACGATCGGCTCGCGCTCCGCCTGGGCGACCAGCGCCCAGAACGCCGCACCGACCTCGGCCGGTGTGGTGCCGAGCCCGTACGTCGCGTTCCGCTCGGCGGCCCAGGCCGTCCAGCGCGTGAACGCCGGTTCCGCCCCCTCGGCCCACATACGGATCATGCCGCGCCAGATCCGCTCCGGGTCGACCGCGCTGTCGAGCACGAACCGGTCGGCGCGCTTCGGGAACATCTGCGTGTAGACGGCTCCGAGATACGTTCCGTAGGAATAGCCGAGGTACGAGATCTTCTTCTCGCCGAGCACGGCACGGATGACGTCCGTGTCCCGTGCCGTGTTGCGGGTGGTCATGTGCGGCAGGACGGCGCCGTTCCGCGCCCGGCACTTCTCCGCGACGGTCCGCGCCCACTGGACGTCCTTCCGGAACGCCGCCGCCTTGTACGGGCGCTGCCACGCCCGCTCGTCGTCGTTCAGCCCGCAGCTCACCGGGGCGCTCCGGCCGACGCCCCGGGGGTCGAAGCCGATCAGGTCGTACCGCTTCTTCACGTCGTCCGACAGCATCGGCGCCAGCCAGACCGGCATGTCGAGCCCCGATCCGCCGGGCCCGCCGGGGTTCAGGAGCAGCACACCGCGCCGGTCGCGGGCGCTGGTCGCCTTCGTCCGGGACACGGCGAGGTCGAGCGTACGACCGTTCGGACGGGCGTAGTCGAGGGGCACCTCGATCGTCGCGCACTCGTACTCCGCCGGCCCTCCCCCGTCGCAGGGACTCCAGCGCAGCTCCTGCCGCTCGTAGCGCGCGAGCGCGCCGGCGGAAGGCGTGGCGGTGTCGGTGGTCGCGGTGGCAGCTGCGGCGGCGGTCCGGGGTGCCTGCTCTGCCGCCGAGGCCACGGCGGGGGTGAGAGCTGGGAGGAGCGCCGCGACGGCGCCGAGGGCCACGACGGGTGCTGTTCGTCTGCTTCGCACGGTGATGGGGGTCCTCGCGTGAGGTGGACGGTCGGTCCCAAGAACCCTTGCTCATAAGGGACTTGACCGAATCCCTCCGAAGGACGGCATCACCTACGCCCAAAGGAGGACCCAACCCTGAGGCGCGGAGGCCCGGAGGCGCGGAGGCCCGGAGGCGCGGAGGCCCGGAGGCGCGGAGGCCCGGAAGCCCGGAAGCCCGGAAGCCCGGAGGCGCCGAAGCACCGAAGCACCGAAGCACCGAAGCACCGAAGCCGGCTTCCCTCGCTACCGGGGTTCGTCATGGCTCCGGACAGGGCGGACCGGTCCGACTGGGCCGACCGGGCGGACTGGTCGCGCCGACCGGGCCGGTCAGGTGGGTCTCGCCGGTCGGCCGGTCCCGACGGTCACGGTCCGACGGTCAGGCCAGTCCGACCGGCCGCCCCGACGGCGGATGTGCGCCGTCGGGTGTCACGGCCGCGGACGGTCCTCGGGCCGGAACTCGTACGACTCGGGTCCCGGCTCCATCCGGCCGACCATCTCGGCCAGCCGGTCGCAGACCCGTTTGATCTCCTCGTGCGTCCGGTCGCGCTCGGTGATGACGGCCGCGAGGAGGAGGGCCGTCAGGGCGGTCGTGCCGTTGAAGGCCTGGAGGGTGACCATCGCGGCGAAGACGTCGTCGCCGACGAACGGACCGCTGTCGCCGTCGGCCGCGAGGATGGCCAGCTTCGACACGGCGAGCGCGCACGGTGTGGCGTCGGCCAGCCGGAAGCGCAGGGCCGCCCAGATGAGGAACGGCGAGACGAGGAAGACCAGGGCCAGGACGTCCCGCAGGCGGTCCAGCTCGTTCCTGAAGCCGGCCCTGCGCAGCATCAGACAGGCGCATACCGGCGCCAGGGTGTTGCCCGCGGGGTGATGGCCAGGACCGCGACCGGCGACGGCCCGAGGAACACGTCCACGAGGAACGCGCCCAGCGCGATGCCCGGCCAGACGCGAAGCCCCATCATGAGCAGCGCGGCCAGCGCGACGCCGGTCGGCGGCCACAGCGGGGTGACCTGGTCGCGTACCACCCGCTGGAGGAGGCCGATCTGCGCGGCCCCGTAGTAGACGGCGGCGACGGCGAGGGCGCGCAGAGCGAGGGCCCCGTGACGACCCACCTCTGCGCTGCGCACGACAGCAGTCTCCCCCGGATCCGGCCACCGGCGACCCGGGCGTCCCGAGAGCGGCAGCCGGAGCCCCCTCGGCCCTGATGCCGACTTCCCCGTCCGTCGGGGTGCAGTGACCCTGCGACCTCGGCCGTCCGGCCACCGGCGACCCCGGCGGCGCTCACCCCGGTCAGGCGGGCTCCTGCGGGCCGTCGTAGCGGACGACGAGGACCGCGGCGTCGTCGCGGTGTCCCGTCAGGTCGGCCACTTTGACGACGGCGGAGGCCAGGACGGTAGAAGCCGGCCCGGCCCGACCACGGGACGACACCCGCTGAGACGGCACCGGGCGGCCCGCACCTCCGTGGACGGCGAGCCACCCGGCGCGTCCCTAGCGCGACCACTCAGCCACTCGGGCGCTCAGTCATCGAGTCGCTCGGTCGCTCGGTCGCTGAGTCGCTGAGTCGCCCAGTCACGTAGTCGCCCAATCACTCAGTCGCAGCAATCGCAACAGCACTTGCACGGGTTGCAGCAGCCACCGCCACCGCCGCAGCCGTCGCCCGATCCGCCGCCGGAACCGCCGGAACCGCCGAAGCCGTTCCCACCGCCCGAACCACCGGACGAGCCGCCGCCCGAGTTGCCGCCGCCCTGGCCGCCGGACCAGCCGTCGCCGCGGGAGCCGTCCCGGCCGGAGCCGTCCCGGCTCGAACCGCCGTCGCGGTTGCCGTCGCCGAACTGGAAGGGCTCGCCGTCGTCTCCGCCGTCGTCGTCGCAGCGGCAGCAGTTGTAGCAGAGCCTGCAGTCTCCGCAGAGCCGGCCCCACTCGTGACACCGCCGGCACTGACCCTCCGGTCGGCCGGAGGCCGTGGCCCCGCCCTCCGGGGCCGTGCCCGTGAGCGCCCCGACGCCGCACGCCGTGCCCGTGCCGGTCTCCGAGGGCGTCTCCGTCGCCGTACGGCGTCCCAGCCAGGGCAGCATGCGCGGGACCCGTGCCTGGCGGCGGTGCTGGTGGTCGCGGTGGCGGGGGTCGAAGACCCGGTCGACGGCACGCTCCAACTCGACGCCGAGGAGGGCGCGTACCAGCCGGGCGTCGACGAAATCGGCGTCGGACAGGGCGAGCCGGATCCCGTGGACGGCGTCGTCGCACAGGCGGCGCACCTCGGCGCGGTCCGCGCCGGTCACGGTGATCGGGTTCCACGCGCCGGACGCCGCGTCCGCGTCCAGGTCCTCGACCGCGTCGAGGAGGTGCGCCAGCCGGCCGAACAGGCGGCCGGCCTCCGTGAGCGGTTCGGTGTTGCCCGGGCGGTCCGTGAGCACCGCGGTGTACGCGAAGGCGGCGGCGGTCGCCGTCTCCGTGGGCTCGGTGACCGTCAGGAGCGAACCACCGGGCCCGGTGGACCGTTCGATCTCCGGCTGGCGCCCGACCGCTTCGAGCAGCACCGCGGTGTCGAAGCCGAGCCGGTCGCCGCCCGCGGCGCCCGCACGGTCCCAGCCGTGGGCGATCCTGCGTGCCGCCAGCGCCACCGGGCGGCGGCCGACCAGGCCGTCGCCGTCGGCCACGTGGTCACGTATCTTCGCCGCGGCGAGGACCAGCGACACGGTCGCCGCCAGCCGCGCGCCCTCGCCCTGGGCGACGTCCGCCGACCGCATCCCGCGCAGCGGGCACGGACCGGCACCCCGGCGCCAGTCCCCGGTGCGCTCCGACTGCGCTTCGGTCAGCACGGAGACGATCAGGCCGTCGTAGTTGGTGGCCACCCTCGCGAACTGCCCGTACTCGCTGCGCAGTGCCAGACACAGCCCGCAGAGATGCGCCATCCACTCGCTGCGCAGGCCCTCGCCCAGGCGATGGCGGCACGGCCTGATGATTCCGAACACCGATGCTCTCCCCCGTAGAAACCGCTACCCCGCGCGCGTCCGGCCGGACGGCCCGCGGGCGCGCGACGGCACATGGGCACGACCGCACGTGACATCGACGCGCGGCCGACATCCTAGAGGGTGCCCTGCTGGGAGCGTCTCCGGAGACGAGCACGTCGGGTGTCCGGTGGCGTCAAGGGTGTCCGGTCGTGTCAGGGGGGTCGGTGGCGTCAGAGGGGTCCGCTGGCGTCAGAGAGGGCCGGTGGCGTCAGAGGGGTCCGCGCCACTGGAGGACCTTGAGGGCGGTGCCGACCTCGATCGTGTGCTCGGCGAGGGGGCGCGGGAGGAGTTGGTCGGCGCGGGCGAGACGGCGGAGCAGGGTGTTGCGGTGGGTGAAGAGGCGGGCGGCGGCCCGGGTGGCGTTGCACTGCTCGGCGATGAAGACGCGCAGCGTCTCGGTGATCTCGGGCGGCGCGGTCTCCAGTTCGCCGAGGGTGCGGCTGACGAACCGGTCGGCGCGTTCGGGGTCGGCGGTGAGCAGGGCGACGAGTTCGACCTCGTGGTGGAAGGCCAGCCGTGCGGGCGAGGTGAGACGCGTGAGCATCTGCTGGGTGGTCAGGGCGTCGAGGTGGCTGCGGCGGAAGCCGTCGACGCCCGGCGCGGTGGAGCCGATCGCGACCCGCACGTCGGGCAGCTCGTCCAGCGCGGCGCGCACCCGGTCGCCGTCGGGTGCGCCGTGCACCCACAGCCAGCGGGTGGCGGCGCCGGCGATGACGCTCAGGGGGCGCAGCTGCCCGGCGGCCTCGGCGAGCGCGTCGGCGACCCGGTCGAGCCGGCCCAGGTCGGTGTCGGGGGCGACGGTCCACACGATCGCGGCGGTGTGCGTCGCGTGCAGCCGGTGGCCCAGCAGGCTCTCGGCGCGCTCCCGGGTGATCGGCGCCCCTTCGAGCAGCAGGGCGACGGTCTCCCTGCGCTCGGCGTGGGTGCCGCGGGTGAGTTCGTCCCGCTCGGCGCGCATCCGGGCGGAGATCGCGCCCACCGTGTCGTCGACGAAGGCGGCGATGGAGCGCAGGGACACGTCGAGGAGTTCGGACAGCTCCTGCGGATCGCTGGTGAGCGAGCAGGCGATCTGCGTCCACATGCGTACGGCGACGCTTTCGCCGACGCGGTAGGCGTCCAGGGCGGACTCGTCCAGGCCGCGCCGGATCATGTCCCGGGCGACGGCCAGGGGTGCCTCGGTGTCGTTGGCGGGGACGGGCTCGCCGGGCGCTCGGACGTTGGAGGCCGCCCAGAACAGCAGGTTGGAGCGGTTGGTCCGGCGCGTTCCCGCGGCGAGCACGGGATCGTCGGCGATCTGCCGTCTGGCCCCGCCGGCCAGGGTGGCCGCGTCCAGCTCGGCGAGCCAGTCGTCCGAGGGGTTGAGTGCGATCTCGGCGCCCCGGCGGATCAGTTCCCGCACGCGGGGCGAAGGCGTGGGCCACGGCATGCACTCATCGTACGGTGCAGATCGCCACACCTGTCGAGAGGAGTGGTGCAGTGTGCACATTGTCGCCGGGCGGTGCCGGCAGCAGCATGGACGCACCCACCCTCCGACAACCGCCGGGAGCCGCCCGTGTCCTCGTCCCCTGCCAGGTCCGCCGTCGAGCGCCTCGACGTCCTCATCGTCGGAGCCGGGATCTCGGGCATCGGCGCCGCCCGGTACCTGAAGACGGAGCTGCCGTCGAAGAGCTTCGCGATCCTCGAGGCGCGCGAGGCCTCCGGCGGGACCTGGGACCTGTTCCGCTACCCGGGCATCCGGTCGGACTCGGACCTGCACACCTTCGGCTACGAGTTCAAGCCGTGGCGCGACGAGCAGTCCATCGCCGACGCGCCCCGGATCCTGGCCTACCTGCGGCAGGCGGCGACCGAGAACGGCCTGGAAGCGCACACCCGGTACCACCACAAGGTGCTCGGCGCGTCCTGGTCGACCGACGAAGCGCGGTGGACCGTCGAGGTCGAGCGCACCGACACCGGCGAACGCACCACGCTGACCTGCGGCTGGCTGTTCTGCGCGGGCGGCTACTACCGCTACGACGAGGGCTTCACTCCCCGCTTCGAGGGCCTGGACCGCTTCAAGGGCACGGTCGTGCACCCGCAGCACTGGCCGGAGCAACTGGACTACGCCGGCAAGCGCGTGGTGGTGATCGGCAGCGGGGCGACCGCGGTCACCGTCGTACCGGCGATGGCGACCACCGCCGCGCACGTGACCATGCTGCAGCGCACGCCGACCTACGTCATGCCGGTGCCGCGCGTGGACGTGATCGCCAACACGCTGAAGAAGTACCTCGGTCCGCGGCGCGGCTACGCGCTGACCCGGCGCAAGAACATCATCCAGCAGCGTCTGATCTGGAGCTTCTGCCGGCGGTTCCCGAAGGCGGCACGGCGTCTGATCCGGTGGGTCAACACCCGCCAGCTGCCTCCCGGTTATCCCGTCGACGAACACTTCAACCCGCCGTACGACCCGTGGGACCAGCGGCTGTGCGCCGTTCCCGACGGCGACCTGTTCCGGGTGATCCGCGACGGCCGGGCCTCGGTGGTCACCGACCGGATCGCCGGCTTCACCGAGCAGGGCATCCGGCTGGAGTCCGGCCAGGAGCTGGCGGCGGACGTCGTCGTCACCGCCACCGGACTGAACGTGCAGGCGTTCGGCGGGATGGGCCTCACCGTCGACGGCCGCGGGGTGCGGCTGCCCGACACCCTCGCCTACAAGGGCATGATGCTGTCCGGCGTGCCGAACTTCGCCTACGCGATCGGCTACACCAACTCCTCCTGGACGCTGAAGATCGGCCTGCTGTGCGAGCACTTCTGCCGACTCCTCGCCCACCTGGACGCGCACGGCTACGACACCTGCCGACCCGAGCCGGCGGAGCCCGGGATGGCGACCCGCCCGTTCCTCGACTTCGGGGCCGGCTACGTCCGGCGCGCCGTCGACTCGCTCCCCCGCCAGGGGGACCGCATGCCGTGGCTGACCTCGATGGACCACCGCGACGACATCAGGCTGCTGCGGTCCGGCGGCGTCGCCGACCCGGAGCTGCGCTTCTCCCGGTCCGCCGTCCGTGCGGAGGTGACGACGTGACCGGCGGCACCCCGGCGGCGCCGGGCGGCGGGGACGCGGCCGGGGACCGGTTCGTCGACCTGCCGGCCTGCCCGCGGCTCGCCTACCGGGTGCACGGCCCGGCCGGCGGCGAACCGCTCCTCCTGGTCGCCGGGCTGGGACTGGACCTCACCTCCTGGCCGGCACGCATGGTGGACGGGTTCACCGCCCACGGGTTCCGCGTGGTGCGGTTCGACAACCGCGACGCCGGCCGGTCCGGTCGGATCGCCGCACCGCCGCCGGGCCGGGCCCGCCAACTCCTCGCCCGCCCCCGCCCCGACGCCTACGACCTGGCCGACATGGCCGCCGACACCCTGGGGCTGCTGGACGCCCTCGGCATCGACCGGGCCCACCTGGTCGGCATGTCGATGGGCGGGATGATCGCGCAGACCCTCGCCGCCCGCAGTCCCGACCGGGTCGCCACCCTCACCTCGATCTTCTCCACCACCGGCGACCGCCGGGTGGGCCGGCCTGGTCGACGATCGCGCGGCTGGTCGGGCCTCCGGCCCGTACCGTCGAGGAGTCCGTGACCCGGCACCTGGCACCTGGCACCTGGCACCTGGCACCTGGCGATGCTGGCGCACATCGGCGGCCGCGGCTTCCCGCCCGACGAGGCGGCGGAGCGGGCCTGGGCGACCGCCCTCTGGGAGCGCACGGGCGGCAGGCCCTCCGGCGCCCCGGTCGCCCGGCAGATCGACGCCATTCGCGCCTCCGGCGACCGTACGGCCGAGCTGCGCCGGATCACCGCCCCCACGCTCGTCGTCCACGGAGACCGCGACCTCCTGGTGCACCCCAGCGGCGGCCGCGCCACCGCCGCCGCGATCCCCGGCGCCCGGCACGTGGAGATCGCCGGCATGGGCCACCATCTGGCCCCGGGCGTCCTCGACCGCCTGGTCGACCTCACCACCGCACTCGCGCGCACCCACGGCGCCCGTCCCGCAACCACTCCCACTCCCACCCCTGCCCCCGCACCCCCGACAGAAGAACCCGCATGAGCAGCGTCCGCGACAAGGTGGCCGTGGTCACCGGCGCCGGTTCCGGCATCGGCCGCCGACTGGCCTTCGAACTGGCCGCCCGCATCATCGTGGACGGCGTGGAAGCCGGCGCCCCCCCGCGTCCGCGTCGGCTCCGACGCCAAGCGGGCGGACCGCCTGACCCGTCTGCTCCCCGGCCTGTCCCCCCGGCTGATCGCCGCGGCCGAGCGGCGGATGTTCGGCTCCGCCGAGCGCTGACCGGCCGGGGCTCACGGGCCTGCGGGCCCCGGCCGCCAGTCGGTGGCCAGCGGTCGCTGACCGCCAGTCGGCAGTCGGCGGCCGGCGGTCGGCGGTCGGCGGTCGGCGGCCGCCAGTCTGTGGCGAACAGCAGTACGGATGGGGTGTCAGTCCGCTGAAGTATTCTTCCCGCCACCGCACACCGACCAGGAGGAACAAGAGAATTGTCCGGCCTCACAGCTTTCCCGCTGCCTTTTCACACCTCGCGTTCCCTGCCGTTCGCGACACCTCGGACGCTGCGGGAACTGCAGATGATGCAGTGCAGCGCGCACATTCGGGCGAAGCCGGGATGGTTCGACAAGATGCACGACGCCGACATCGTCGCGAGGTGGACGCGGGAAGCGGTCGACCAGGGCCTCACCGAGGCTCAGGTTCGCTACGTACTCTCCGAACTCGCGCATTACGCCGCGCTGCGGGACGGGCGAACCGGCATCGAGGTGTCCGCGGTCGACGGGGTGTGGCAATCGGACGCCCTGATCGACGAAAAGCTCGCCGTCCGGCTGCGCGAGGCCGTCCGGGTTCTGGAGGACGTACCCGAAGCGGAGAAGGACTGGCATCCCGGATCCGACGGCCAGGTGCTGGATCTCGTCCACCCCTCGCTGTTCTGCCTGGTGAAGGAGGTGAGCGGCGCGCCCGAGCGGGCTTGGCGGAACCCGGCGAACCAGTATGCGCGGTACGAGTTCTCGGAGAAGTTCCAGTGGATGCCGACGGACGTCGACGTCGACGAGAACGGCGGTGTCGCCTTCCGTTCGTACGTCAACAACGTCCACCCCGAGAAGCATCACGAACTGGCGGCCGTGCTGCCGGAATTGTTCGCGCGCATGCTCCCGCTCCTGGAGAACGTGCTCACGGACCTGCGCCATCCGCGGCCGCCGCGGATCGAGGCGGATCCGTACGGGTGGTACGGCTCGGGGCCGGAGTATCCGAACCGGTCCGCCTACGGTGACGACGAGGCCTACGCGGAGGCCCGGCGCGCATGGGACCGGGCACAGGACGAATGGTGGGAGAACCGGCGCCCGGTGGTCCCGGACGCCCCGGAGTTCACCCCGCCCGAGTCGCCCGAGGCGTCCGCCCGGGTCGACCTGCGCGGCCGGCGCCTCCAGGTCATCGTCAAGGTCGCCGGCATCCACCTCACGCCGGACAAGCCCGAGTACGCCGGTGGCTCCTGGCACGTCGAGGGGATGCTGAACGAGCGGATCGTCTCGACCGGCCTCTACTACTGGGACAGCGAGAACATCACCGAGAGCCGGCTGGGCTTCCGGTCGGCGCTCGACGACCCGGACTACGAGCAGAACGACGACGACGGTCTGCGCGAGGTCTACGGCCTGGAGGACGAGGACGCGCTGAACCAGGTGCTGGGGTCGGCGTCGACCCCGGCGGGCCGCTGCCTGGCGTTCCCGAACGTCCTGCAGCACCGTGTCGCCCCGTTCCGCCTCGCGGACCCCACCCGCCCGGGCCATCGCAAGATCCTCGCGTTCTTCCTGGTCGACCCGTCGGAGACGATCGTCTCGACGTCCGACGTGCCACCGCAGCAGCCCTGGTCGGCCTCCTCGACCATGACGCTGGAGCAGGCCGAGGGCTTCCGCGAAGAGCTCATGCGGGAGCGCAAGTTCTTCGTCGACGAGCACAACGAGCAGCTCTACGAGCGCGAGTTCTCCCTCTGCGAGCACTGAGCCCTCACCGGATCACCTGATCACCGGCTCACCACTCCGGAACGCGTCCGCCGGCCTCATGAGGTGCGTGACGCGTCCGGAGTGTCCGGCGCGCTCCGCGCATCCGGAGCGTCCGCGGTGTCCGGCGTACAGAACGCGATCATTTCGCCGCCCGGGTGGGCGAGTCGGCCGTTCTCGAACCGGTTGCAGGTTCCGTGGGTCCGTACGAGCAGCTCGTCCATCTGCTCCTGGCTCAGCCCGACGGCCTTCCTGCCCGGGCCGGATCCACGCGCCGGGAACCCCGCGGTCACCGGGTCGAGCGCGGCACGGCGCTCCTGAAGCATCTTCTTCAGGCAGTCGCGGTCACCGGCGGAGAGGGGATCCCCCGAGCCTTTCGCCGAGTTGCGTTCGGCGCCGGCGGATCCGGGCGTTTCGATCGTCTGCGCTGATGGACCCTGGAAAGAGCCCGCGCCCGGCGCGAGGATCTCTCTGCGACCGCACCGCCTCGTGCCCGCCTTCCCTCGCGGGGACCCGCGGGCTGCCGGAATGCCCGATCGGCACCCTCGCCGCCGCCAAGCAGGCGGTCACGCGGATCATCGACACCGCCCCGGAACGGGCCCCGCCGGGACTGCGCGTGTACGGGGCCACGTATCCCGGTCAGGACAAGGGGAAGGGCTGCGCGGACACGCAGCAGGTCCTGCCGGTCACGCCGATGGACGCCGCGGCGCGTGCGGACGCGAAGAAGCGGGTCGCGGGGTTCAAGGCGGTCGGGTTCACGCCGATCGGCGTCTCGCTCCGCGAGGCGGCCGAGGACCTCGGCGGGAGCGGCAAGCGCCGCATCGTCCTCGTCTCGGACGGTGACGACACCTGTGCGCCGCCTCCTCCGTGCGAGGTGGCCCGCGAGCTCAAGGCGCCGGGCATCGACCTCGCCGTGGACGTGGTCGTGGTCGGCTTCCGGACGCCGTCGTCCGCGCGGACGCAGTTGAAGTGCATCGCCGACGCGACCGACGGGTCGGACGCGGACGCGGACGCGGACGCGGACGACGCCGACTCGCTGACCGACCATCTGGCCACGCTGTTCCGCAAGGGGTGGCGGACCTACCAGGCCACCGGAAGCCGGTGGAGGGCTCCCTCTCCGGCTGCCAGGACGCCCCGCTGGTCGCGCCCGGCCAGTACCTGGACGAGTTCACCGGGGGACGCGACCTCTACTACAAGGTCAAGAAGCGTCCGGACCAGCTGCTCCAGGTGAGCGCCACCGCCGTCGCCGAGGAGGGGTACGACCGCGGTTCCATCATCACCGTCGCGGCGGGCCCGCCCGGCGACGGCGAACCCCGCGCGTGGCTCCGGGAGTTCTCCCAGTCGATGGGGTGGTCGAACATCATCTCCACCGGAGGCCGGAGCGAGCCGGGATCGGACAACGAGAAGGCCGCGCCGAACGACACCGGCTGCATCATGGTCGAGAACGACGTGACCGAGTCCGGTGACAAGCCGATACCCGTCGAGCTGCTCGTCGGCATCGCGGACAAGACGACCCGGGCGGCCGGCGCGCGGGTTCCCCGGCCCCGCACCGGGGCGGCGGCCCAGGGCGGCTTCTCCTTCAACAGCGCCACGCCGATCGGACCGGGCACCTACCGGCAGTCCATCGCCGTCGGCGAGGCCCCTTTCTGGCGGGTGGAGTTGAAGGCGGGCCAGAAGCTGACGGTCAAGGGCGGCGTGGACATCCCGACGGCCTTCCCCGGCTCCACCACCACCGGCTGGTCCGTCACCGTCTGCAACGCCCGGCGCGAGTCGACGCTGTGCAACGAGGACCACGACCTGACCGAGCTCTTCTCGGGCCGGAGGGGGCACGTCGAACGGGCCTGCGGGCCCTGGGAGATCACCGGTCCGGACGATGGGAAGAGCTCCGATCTCAACGGGTACGACGTGCCCGGCACGTTACTGCATCCAGGCCGCGGTCGCCGAGCCCGACGAAGAGGCGAAGGGCACCGTCGTCCCGATCTCGCTGACCGTGGACGTCTCCGGCACACCCCGTGCCGGAAACGGCCCGGTGTTCTCCTTCGGCGACGAGTCCGCCCAGGGCCCCTCGCCGTCCGCCCCGAACGGGGACGGCGAACAGGGCGGGAACGGGAACGGCGAACAGGGCCGGACCGGCGTGCAGGGCGGTTCCGGCGACACGGCGGTCGCCGCCGAGGACGACGACCCGCTCATGGGCGGGCTCGCGCTGCCGTTGGGCATCGGCGCCGCGGTCCTCCTGCTCGGCGGCGTCGCGTTCTACGTCCTCAGGCGCGGCAACGGCGCCTGACCGACGGCGCTCCCGCGCCGATGGCGGGAGAGCGGTGATGGCGGGAGAGCCGTGATGGCGGGAGAGCGGTGATGCGGCAGGGCTGAAGGGCGGGGTCGAAAGGTCACGCTCTTTCAGCCCTGCCGCCTGCTTCACCTGCTTCACCTGCTTCACCTGCGCATCATGTGAACCAGGCGCATCACGTGAACCAGACGAATCAGAAGTCCCTGTCGGGCCTTTGCTGTTACATGTTCACGGAACAACCACCGTATGGTGATCAGTCGATCCGCATGCCTTTTCACCGACCTCGCGGCCGCCTTAGGATTGCCCTGCGTGCCGGAGGACTCGCGGTGTGTGATGCGGGGTGACGCTGGCTGGTCACCGGTTTCGCAATTCGTCATCGGATCCGTGACTCGTGGAATTGGGTGACCCATGCCTCCTCGGCTTGTCGGCCATCAAGGCTCCCTGGCTGGAAAGCAGTTCCCGATCGGCACCACACCGGTAACCCTCGGTCGCAAAGGCGACAACAGCATCGTGATAGTCGGGGAGAACGTCTCGCGCTTTCACGCAGAAGTACGCCGTGAAGGCCATGGATTCGTTCTGTACGACAGCGGCAGCAGCAATGGGACACGGGTCAACGGGACGCGTGTGACGTCGCACGAACTGCAGCCCGGCGACCTCATCGAGATAGGCACCGAGACGTTCCGCTTCGAAGCGGCCGACGCGATGGAGACCATCCTCGACCTCTCGGTCCTGCGCCCGCTCGCCCCCTCCGCCCAGGCGACCCTGGCGGCGGGTCCCGTCCTGGAGGTCACGGTGTCGGGCGGTGGCCCCGTCGGCCTGAGCTTCGCCCTGCTCCTGGAACACCTCATGGGGCACCGCGTCTCCCTCACGGTGTACGACGGCCGCTGGACCCAGGACGGAGCGAAGGTCGTCTGGAAGGACGAAAGCCAGGGCAACGTACGCCGGCAGCAGGTCGTGACGGTGCAGAGCCGCCAGTACCTGAACCTCCCCGAGGAGGTGCGGGAACGGCTGTTCCGCGGCGACGCGTTCACCGAGATGTGGCCGGTCGGCCCCGACTCGGTCCGGGGCCACAGTCCGAGGAACCTCCGGATCGCCTACATCGAGGACACGCTCCTCGAACTGGCCAACGAGAAACCGGACCGCATCCGGCTGGTCCCCGCCGCGTTCGACCCGGCCGAGCACCAGAAGTCCGGGGCCAAGGACCACGTCCTCGCCGTCTGCGAGGGCGGGCGCTCCCGCACGCGGGAGTACTTCGCCGACAAGTTCGGCAGCGCCGACAAGTCCATCTACTCGCTGCACGGCCGGCACGTTCAGGACGTCGTCCTGGGCCTGCGCGTCAAGTCGACCCTGACGGACCCGATGACGGTCCTCCTGACCGTGGCCCAGAACCGGTTCCTCCTCAACGCCCTGCGCGGCGAGGGGTTCCTCAACATGCGGCTGACCGACGCCGAGGCCGCGGAGGTCGTCGGCATCGATCCGGTCCGGCACGTCTTCGAGGAGTGCATCGCCTCACGCCCGTGCGTCATGGGCCGCGACGACCACGGCGACTTCCAGTGCTCGACGCACAGCACCCTCTTCCTGCCCGCCATGGTCAGGGGCTCGGCCCTGTGGAAGCGGGTGCTGGAGGGACTCACGCTGTTCGGGGTCGCCGAGAAGGACCTGAGCGCCGTCACCGCCTTCCGGCTCGACATGGTGCAGCGCCCCCGGTTCACCACCCGTCTGCACCCGGCCACGTCGACCTCACCGGGGACGTACGGATTCCTCCTCGGCGACGCCGCCAACGCGATCCACTTCTGGCCGGGGCGCGGGCTCAACAGCGGCCTGGGCTCCGCCGTCTCACTGGCCCGCTCCCTCAACGGCGCCTGGACCGGAAGGCCGTTCCGCGACGCCGACTTCGCACGCCACGAGGCGGCCATGTCCATGCTCCAGTACCGGCACAAGAGCCGCGCCTGGAACACGATGATCACCACCGACGAGAACGGCGTCAGCCGCCCGATCAAGGAGAAGATCGCCCAGAGCATCGAGGAGTCCGAGGGCAAGGACCTCGACAGGAACGCGGACATCGACGCTTTCGTCGAACGCCTGCGGTCGATCCGCGACCGGCTGGCGTCACGACTCCCCGGCATGCCCGACGACGCCACCCTCCGGAACCACCTGGAGTCACTCGGCTCCTCCACCCTGCGCACGCTGTGGGAGAGCGGAGCGTGGGACACCCTGATCGTCGGAGGCGAAGAGGTGGACATCGACATCTTCTACCGGCAGGACCCACCTCCCGCGACCGCCACGAGGAGGACCCCCGCGGCGTCGTGACCGCGGAGGCGCGGGGGTCCTCGTCGACGGCCGCCCCTCAGGCGGCGACGGTGGCGGTCAGGAGCCATCCCGTGCTCAGGAGACGGACCGCGCCACCGGTCTCGTGAGCACCGAGGCCCTCGGTCAGGCGCCGGCGCGCTCGGGCCTGCGCGGCGGGGTCGACCGCGCCGAGGAGGTGCCGGCCGGGGCCGGAGTCGAGGAGGAAGTCCGCGGCCTCCCCCGCGGTGCGGCCCCAGGTCCCGTACGCCTGGACGTGTTCGGCGCGCACGTCCAGGAGACCCGCCGTGCGCAGCAGACCGGTCGCGGTGTCGGGGTCGGCGAGGGAGAACATGCCCGGTCCGCCCGGGGCGCCGAAGCCGCCGATCGGCAGGATGTCCCCCAGCGCGGTGAGTGCGGTGAGCCACTCGTTCCCTTCGGGTTCCGCCGCGCTCAGGAAGGCGACGCGCCCACCCGGGCGCAGGGCGGACGCGATGCGGGCGAACGCGGCGGCGGGGTCGGAGAAGAACATGACGCCGAAGCGGCTCATCGCGACGTCGAAGGCGGCTCGGGGCAGGTCGTGGACCTGCGCGTCGCCGTGCGTGAAGGAGATGTTCGCGATCCCCTCCTCGGCGGCGACGCTCCGGGCCCGTTCGAGCATCGGGCCGGAGAGGTCGAGGCCGGTGGCGTGGCCGTGCTCCGCGGCCCGGGCGGCCAGGCGCGTGGTCGCGCCCGCACCGCAGCCGATGTCGAGCACCTGCTCCCCGGGGCGGATCGACGCGGCTGCCAGGAGCGGCCCGTCGAACCCGGCGTTGACGGCGTTCCAGCGGTCGTGGTGGGCGGCCCAGTGCGTGCCCTCGTAGCCGTTCCATGCCCGCGCCTGGGCGGGGTTGGCGGTCTGCTGCATGCGGAATGACCTCCGGTCGGGGAGCGACAGCCCTAGAATGGGCGGGGGCCCAAACAGTATGGGCGCTCGCCCATACTCGCAACACCCATTCCCCAGGAGGAAGTTGATGTCACCGCGCGGAGTAGCCATCGAAGGCCTGCGCGAGCGGCTCTTCGCCGCCGCGGAGCGCGTCCTCGCCCGCGACGGGGCCGCCGCGCTGACCAGCCGCGCCGTCACCGAGGAGGCCGAATGCGCCAAGGGAGTCCTCCACACCCACTTCGCCGGCCTGGACGAGTTCGTCGCCGAACTCGTCCTCCACCGCTTCGCCGTCGCCGCCGCGCAGTCGGCGGACCTCCCCGGCAGAGCAGGCAGCGGCTCCGTGACCGGCAACCTCGCGGACGTCTCCGCCTCGGTACTGGCCCTGGACCCCGGACTCGTCGGCCTCGCGGTGACCCGCCCCGTGGCCGCCCGGCGCGTCCGGGAAGCCTGGCAGGCCGGCGCCCCCGGCTTCCCCGCGATCCAGGAGTCGGTCAGCCGCTACCTGCACGCGGAGCAGGAACTCGGCCGGGTCGCGGCCCCCCTGGACACGGACTCCGTCGCGCTCGCACTCGTCGGAACCCTGCACCACCTCCTGATGACCGGCTCCGCCGAGGCGACGCCGGGTTCTCTGGCGCAGATCGAGCGACTCGTCCAGGCGCTGATCCGTACGACCTGACGACCTGACGACCGACGGCCCGTGCCCGTCTTCGACCTGACGACCGACAGCCCGTGGCGCGTACGCGACGTGACGTCCGACGCCCAGCGGCTCGTCCGCGACGCGCCCCCGCACCAGGAACCCCGGCCAGGGGCCCCGCCAAGAGCCCTGGCCAGGGCTTCACGTCCTCGCGGGAGGTCCCCGTCAACCCGTTCGCGTGACGCGCGCGGACCCCGTACGTTCGGCGGATGACCAGGACGACACCGCCCCGGCCGATCGACGTGGAGGCCGTGTTCCCGGAACTGGCGGCCTACCGGCGGCGCACCACCCGACTGCACCCGCGACCGGGGCGACCCGGCCGGCACGACAGCCACGTCGGCGGCCCGATGCTGTGGCCGCGGGACGAGCCGTGGCCGCTCTGCCGTGAGCGACACCAGCCGGAGACCGAGGGGTACGCCCCCGAGGACGTCCGCGCGGCCCGGGCCGCGGGTGCACGGCCGCGGAGCCGCCCCTGGGCCGGTGCCGACGCCCCGGGGACGTCCGAGCCGGTGCCCTTCATGGGACTCGCCCAGCTCTTCGCCCGCGACGTCCCCGGCCTCGCCGCCGGCCCCGGCGGCGCCGACCTGGTGCAGCTCTTCCGCTGCCCGCTCACCCACGGCCCGCACCTGGAACGCCGCTACCTCCTGCAGTGGCGGACGGCCGCGCAGACCGAGCGCGCGGGCCGGTTCCTCGGCGCCGCGCCCGAAGTGCCGTTGCTCCGGTGGGAGGACGAACTCCCCCGGCCCTGCGTCGTACACCCCGAGGAGGTCGACACCTATCCCTGGGCGGAGGACGACACGCTGCCCGCGGCCCTGCTCGCCCGCATCGACGCCTGGGACGACGCGCAGACAGCCGAAGGCGGTCGTGACGCCCCCCTCTACCAGGGCGCCCTCTCGATCCCGCCCGGCTGGCGGGTCGGGGGCCATCCCAGCTGGGCGTCGACCGGCCCGATGGACATCGCGTGCGCGTCCTGCGCGACCCCGATGCGACTCCTCCTGACGGCCGCGGGCGAGGAGGCGGACGCCGACTCGCACACCTGGATGCCGTGGGAGGACCGCGATCCGCCCCTGACCGGCATGGCGTCGATCCGAGGCGGCGAGTCCGTCTCCCATCCCTCCGGTCTCCGTTTCGGCCGAGACCGGGACCTCCACGTCTTCATCTGCCCGACCGACCCGGGGCACCCGCCCCGATGGGTGCTCTCCTGAGGCGGTGCGGGCCTCGTGGCGGCGGTAGCCGATCGCGCCGCCGCCGGGCGACGGCGGCCGAGGGGCGGGCCGCCGTCGCCGGTGGCAGCCTGGGGCCGTACGGGATCTGCGAAAGGGCACACCCATGATCACCACCGACTTCGTCCCGGGCTCCCCCTGCTGGCTGGACCTCGGCGCCCCCGACGTCCCCGCGGCCGCGGCCTTCTACGGCACCGTCCTCGGCTGGACCTACGAACCCATGACCGGCGGCGGCGAGGACATGGAGGGCGGCATGTTCCGCAAGGACGGCAAGATCGTCGCCGGCCTGGGCAAACTCACCGAACCCGGAGCCCGCTCCGCCTGGATGATCTACTACAGCGTCACCGACGCGGACGCCACGACCGAGGCCGTGCGGCGCGGCGGCGGGACCGTCCGCGTCCCGCCCACCGACCTCGACGAATGGGGCCGCATGGCCCAGTACAGCGACCCCCTCGGCGGCCAGTTCGCCGTCTGGCAGCCCGGCACGAACAAAGGCGTCGAGCTCGTGGACGCCCCGGGCGCCCTCTCCTGGACCGAGCTCTACACGACCGACGCCGCGGCCGCCCGCGACTTCTACGGCAGCGTCTTCGGCTGGCAGTACTCCGACATGGAGATGCCGGGCGGCGGCGGCACGTACACCCTCATCACCCCCGCCGGCCTCCCCCCGGAGCGCATGCAGGGCGGACTCATGCAACTCCCCCCGGAACACCTCTCCCTCACCGACGGCCGCCCCTACTGGCACCCCGTCTTCGACGTGCCCGACTGCGACGCCGCCATCGCCGAGGTCACCGGTCACGGCGGCAGCGTCCAGATGGGCCCCGACGACGCCGAGGACGTGGGCCGCCTCGCCGTCTGCCTCGACCCCTCCGACGCCGACTTCGTCGTCCTGACGCCGACCCCGAAGTAGCCGCCGCCCCCGAAGCGGCCGAGGGCACGCCCGGACGCACGCCTTCCCGCTGAGCGGGAACCACGGCCCGCGTCCGGGCGCCGCCGGCTGTCAGTCTCCGGGGTGTCGTGGTTCGGGCGGCCGCGTCTCGCCGAGGGGCGGGGCCGCGGGGAGGGCGGGTGGGGTCGTGAGGGGCGCGGGGACGGGGTGACCGGGGCGGAGCGGTCCGAGGGGGTGCGGCCCGACGACACCGCCGACGTGCTGTTCACGTCGGGGACGTCGGGTCGGCCGAAGGGGGGTGCCCGCGACGCACGGGCAGAACCTGCGAGTGTACGACGCCTGGGCGCGTACGGGCACGCCGTCGGCGTCCTCGTCCGCGACGCGGGCGACGGGGGGCGGTGGGACGGCGGGGCGGGCGCGGGAGGCGAAGAAGGCGCGCACCTCGGTGATGTCCGTCATCTCCGTGGCCAGCGGGGGGGAAGCCGGCGGTGGCCAGGTCGATGACCGCCTGCACCTCGGGGTCGGGTCGGTTCACGTGTCGGTACCTTTCGGGGCGAGGAGGGGCATCCGGCCCGCCGAAGCGCCGCCGTCGACGGCCAGTTCGGCGCCGGTGACGTACGAGGCGGCGTCCGAGAGCAGGAAGGCGACCGCGACCGCGATCTCCCGCGGCTCGCCGACCCGCCCCATCGGTGTCTCCGGGTACCCTCCCTCGCCCCGCTCGATGCCCACGTGGGCGGTCATCGGGGTATGGATCGTGCCCGGGTGGACGGAGTTCACACGGATCCGGTGGGCGCCGAGCTCCACCGCGGCGAGCTTGGTGAGCCCGCGCACGCCCCACTTGGCCGCGCCGTAGCCGGCGGTCCTGGCCAGGCCCATGAGGCCGGCGGCGGAGGAGACGTTGACGACGGATCCGCCGCCGCTCCCCCGCATCGCCGGGATCACGGCCCGCATGCCGAGGAAGACGCCGGTGAGGTCGACGTCGAGGACGCGACGGAAGTCCTCGGCCGTCTGCTCCTCCAGGAGGTGGGAACCGCCGGAGATCCCGGCGTTGTTGACCAGGCCGTCCACGCGGCCGAAGGCGGCGGCCGTGAAGTCGACGACCGCGCGCCAGTCGGCCTCGGAGGTGACGTCGTGGCGGACGAACCGGGCGCGGTCGCCGAGCCCGTCCGCCGTGGTGCGGCCCTCCTCCTCCCGTACGTCGGTGAGGACGACCCGGGCGCCGGACTCGAAGGCGCCCCGGGCGGTCTCCGCTCCGGTCCCGCGTGCTCCGCCGGTGACGATCACGGTCCTGCCCCGCAGGTCCGCCGGCGGGCGGCTCACCTCGCCCCGGCGGAGCGCGTACGGGCGATGTGGCCGGCCGCGAGCCAGCCGAAGGTCATGGCGGGGCCGATGGTCGCGCCGGGGCCGGGGTAGGTCTCCCCCATGACGGCGGACGAGACGTTGCCGGAGGCGTACAGGCCGTCGATGGGGGTGCCGTCCTCGCGCAGCACGCGGGCGGTGGCGTCGGTGACGAGGCCGCCCTTGGTGCCGATGTCGCCGGGGTGGACGGGGATCGCGTAGTAGGGGCCCTTCTCCAGCGGCGCGAGGTTGGGGTTGGGCGGCGTAGGGTCGCCGTAGTAGCGGTCGTAGACGCTCTGGCCGCGGTGGAAGTCGGCGTCGCGGCCGGCGTGGGCGAAGCCGTTGAAGCGGTCCACGGTGGCCCGCAGCCGCCGCGGGGCGACGCCGGGCTCGCGCCGATCGGCGCCGCCATCGCAATGGGATGGGGGGCGAAGCCGCCCGTGAGCACGCTCGTCGGCGTCGCGAGTCCGGCCACGCCCGACATGCTGGTCGAGGTCGAGGTCGAGACACTGGTCGCCCGGCCCTGACGGGCGGGTCCTCAGGCCTTCGGGGTGGTGCTCCCGCGTCCCGGGGTGAGCGCCGGACCGGTGTGCCCCGCCCGTGTGCGGCGGGCAGGGTGGCGTCGGGCCGCGCGCCGTGCGGAGACGTGGTGGACGAGCTTGTCGACGACCTTGGCGTACGCGATGCCGAAGGCGAGGGAGACGAGGAGGGCCAGGGGTTCCGATACGCCGTCGACGAGGGGGTAGGTCTGCCAGTGCGTCAGATAGATGGCCAGGGAGCTGCCGGCGAGCAGGCCGGCGAGCTGGTTGAGGCGGTGGCTGCCGGGGAGCGTCGGGAACCATGTGAGGAGGCAGAAGCCCGCCATGACGAAGAGCTCGCGGCGTGGTTCTCCGGGGAAGAAGCCGGGGACGGTGGCGAGGGCGGTGAGCGTGACGAGGAGCCGGTGGGTCGTGGTGCGGGACTGGGCGGCGGCCCAGCCGAGGGCGAACAGCCAGAAGACGGTGACGGCGTCGGTGATCTGGGCGCGGGCCGGCAGGCCCACCAGTTCGTAGCGGGCGAGCAGGCCGAGGCCGACGAGGGCGACGGGCAGCCCGTAGGGGAAGCGTCGTTCGAGCCGGTGGACGGCGGGGACGGCGAGCAGCGCGGTGAGGGCCAGCAGGATGTAGACGAGGGCCTCGACGAACCAGAGGTGGATGCGCGAGCTCATGTCCTCGGGCCAGAGCGCGTTGTGCAGGAGGAACAGGTTGGAGAGGTCGTAGTCGTCGTCGACCAGGAGCGCGAAGGCGGTCCAGGCCATGGTGGGGACGGCGATGCGTGCGATGCCGCGGCCGGTGCGGCGGATCCTCTCGCGGCGTTCCGGTGAGGACAGCAGGAAGCGGGCGAAGTTGTATCCGGCGACGGCGAGCAGCAGGTGGGCCCCGCCGCGGAGGTCGAAGAGGCTGATGTGGGAGCCGACGACGCACACGATGGCGACCGCGCGGAGCACGACGCTGGTCTCCACGCGCCGCCGCGGCCGGCCTTCGAGGGCGGGTGTCCGCCGTTCCTCCAGGTCGCGGAGGGGGGTCGTGTGCCAGTTCGGCGGCAGGTGTCCCAGGCGCTGTTCGAGCCGGAGCGACATCTCGACGTACGACAGGGAGTCGCCGCCGAGGGAGACGAAGGAGCTGTCCGGCGTCACGTCCGGGCGGTCGAGGACGAGGGCGTAGAGCGCGCGGAGGTCGTCGGTGGTGGTGCCGCCTTCGGCCGGGGGCCCGTCGGTGGGGCGGGGCAGGGCGCTGACGGCCCGGTAGTCGGGCTTGCCGGAGGCGAGGCGGGGGAGTTCGGGCAGGACGTGGACGTGGACCGCGCGGGCGGGGAGGCCGCATTCGTCCACGACGCGTCTCCGGATCCGCCGCGCGTCCCACCCGGGCTCGGCGACGGCGGCGATGTCGAGGCCCTCGTCGTCGCCGGTGCAGAGGGCGTCGAGGCCGTGCCGGGCCAGCGAGGCCTCGATCTGCCCGGGGTCGACGCGGAGGCCGAGGATCTTCACGAAGCGGCTGCGGCGGCCGACGATCTCGTACAGGCCGTCGTCGGTGCGGCGGGCGAGGTCGCCCGTGCGCAGGGTGTCGACCGTGCGGCCGAGGGCGAGGTCGTCGGGGGTGTGGGCGTAGCCGAGCATGACGTTGGGGCCCGTGTAGACGAGTTCGCCGACGGCGGGGTCGGGTGACTCCTCGACGGGGGCGAGGGAGAACGAGCCGCCGGGGACGGGGACGCCGATGGCGCCGGGGTGGGTCGCGGCCAGCGCGGGCGGCAGGTAGGCCATGCGGGCGGTCGCCTCGGTCTGGCCGTACATGACGAACAGGTCCCAGCCGCGTCGCCGTCCCAGTTCGGCGTAGCGCGCGACGCGTTCGGGCGCGAGCCGGCCGCCGGCCTGGGTGACGTACCGCAGCCGGGGGAGGTCCATGTCGGCGAAGCCGACGCGGTCGAGCAGGTCGAAGGTGTACGGGACGCCCGCGAGCGCGGTGCCGCCGGCGGTCCGGAACAGGTCCCAGAAGCAGGCGTCGGCGACCGAGAGGCCGGTGAGGACGAGCCCGGCGCCGCGCAGCAGGTGGCTGTGGATCACGGACAGGCCGTAGCAGTAGTGCATCGGCAGGGTGGTCGCGGCCCGGTCGGTGGGGCGTATGTCCAGGTACGCGGCTATCGATTCGGCGTTCGCCTGGAGGTTCTCGTGCGAGAGCCGGACCAGCTTGGGGGAACCGGTGGAGCCGGACGTGCTGAGCAGCAGGGCGAGGTCGGGGTGGAGGGTGTGGGCCGAGACGGCGCGCCGCTCCTCGATCCGCCACGGGCCGTCGTCCTCCGGGTGGATCACGACGTCCGGGTCGTAGGCGGCGGTGAGCGCGGCGACGGCTTCGGGGTGGTCGCCGGGCACGAGCAGCACCGGGTGGCCGGCCGACAGTGCGGCGAGGTGGACGACGAGGGCCGCGGTGGTGGGGGCGCCGGGCAGCAGGACCAGCCGCCGCTCCGTGCCGAGGCGGTGGGCCGTCTCCTCGACGCGTGCGGCCAGTTCGCGGTACGAGAGTTCGCCGTCGGAGGTCACGAGGGCGGTGCGGTCGCCGTGGACCGCGAGGTCGCGGGCGAGGGGGAGGGCGTGGCCGCCGACGGGCGGGGCGGGGAGGAGCGTCACGGGCGCATCGTAGGTAAGCCTTCCCTAATCGAGAAGAGGGGGAGGGGGGTCCGGGTGCCCATTCGTGGCCCGGCCGTTATCGAACCCTGACTTGACCATTAGGTTAGCTTTACCTTATCAATGCCGTATTCACAGCTTCTCCGAACAGATGACAGCAGGAAGGCCCTCACCCGTATGCGCCGCCCCATGGCCCGCACCCTGACCGCGATAGCCGCGGCCGTCCTGCTCGCCCCGGCGCTCGCCGCCTGCGGCACCGACGAACCGGCCGACCTCGTGATCTACTCCGGCCGCAACGAGAACCTCGTGAAGCCGCTCATCGAGAAGCTGGAGAAGCACCTCGGCGCCAACGTCGAGGTCCGCTACGGCGACAGCGCCGAGCTCTCCGCCCAGCTCCTCGAAGAGGGCGACAAGACCGAGGCGGGACTCTTCCTCTCGCAGGACGCCGGCGCCCTCGGCGCGCTCTCCACGGAGAAGCGCCTCGCCCCGCTCCCCCAGACCACCCTCGGCAAGGTCGCCCCCGAGTACCGCGGTTCCGCGGGCGACTGGACCGGGATCAGCGGCCGCGTCCGCGTCCTGGCCTACAACCCCGACCAGGTCGCCACCCCGCCGAACAGCGTCCACGAGCTGGTGAAGCCCGAGTGGAAGGGCAGGGTCGGCATCGTCCCGACCAACGCCTCCTTCCAGGCCTTCGTCACCGGCATGCGCGTCCTGGAGGGCGACGACGCCACCCGTACCTGGCTCAAGGGCCTGAAGGCCAACGAGCCCAAGACGTACGAGGGCAACCTCAAGGTCCTGGAGGCCGTCGACAAGGGCGAGGTGCCGCTCGGCCTGATCAACCACTACTACTGGTACGAGCAGGCCGCCGAGAAGGGCGCCGACAAGCTCAAGGCGCGCATCCACTACCTCCCCGCGGGCGACCCGGGCGGTCTCGTCAACGTCGCCGGCGTCGGCATCCTCAAGGGCGCCGACACGAAGCAGGCCGCGTTCGCGCAGAAGGCCGTCGACTACCTCCTGGCCACCGAGGCGCAGACCTACTTCGCCGAGGAGACCAAGGAGTACCCGCTGGCCGCCGGCGTGAAGCAGGCCCAGGGCGTCCCGGCGCTCGAATCCCTCCAGCCGCCGAAGATCGACCTCGGCCGCCTCGACTCCCTCAAGCAGACCCTGGCCATGCTCCAGGACGTCGGACTGGTCTGACATGACACCACCGGACGCCCCGGTCCGGCCCGACGACGTCTCCCGCCCGGCAGGTGCCCCCGCACCCGCCGGGCGGCGGCGCGCCACCGGCCGGCCCTCCCCCATCCTCGTCGTGCCCGCCACGGCGGCCGCCCTCCTCGCCGTCCTTCCGCTCGGCTACCTCGCCGTCCGGGCCCTCGAACACGGCCCCGCCTACGCGTGGGACGTCATCGCCGACGGGCGCACCGGCGAACTGCTCCTGCGCAGCCTCGGCCTGACCGCCGTCGTCGTCGCCGCATGCCTGCTCATCGGCGTCTCGCTCGCCTGGCTCACCGTCCGCACCGCCCTGCCCGGCGCCCGCGCCTGGTCCGTCCTCGTCACCCTGCCGCTGGCCGTGCCGAGTTACGTCACCGCGTTCGCCTGGCTCTCCGCCGTCCCGTCCCTCGCCGGATTCACCGGATCGGCCCTCGCCCTGACCCTGGCGAGCTTCCCGTACGTGTACCTCCCGGTCGCCGCCGCGCTCCGGGGCATCGACCCCGGCCACGAGGAAGTGGCACGCTCCCTCGGGCACGGGCCGCTGCGCACCTTCCTGCGCGTCACCCTGCCGCAGCTGCGCCCCGCGGCGGCCGGCGGCGGTCTGCTCGTGGCGCTGTACGTGCTCTCCGACTTCGGCGCCGTCTCCCTCATGCGGTACGACACCTTCACCCGCGGCATCTACACCTCCTACCGCGCGAGTTTCGACCGCACCCCCGCCGCCGCGCTCAGCGCCGTCCTGGTCGTCATGACCGTCCTGCTCGTCGCCGCCGAGACCCGCACCCGGGGCCGTGCCGGCTACGCCCGCGCCGGCACCGGCACCGCGCGGCGGGCCGTGCCCGCCGCCCTCGGACGACTGCGGCCGCTCGCCCTCACCTGGTGCGGCGCCGTCGTCGCCCTGGCCGTCGCCTTCCCCCTCGCCACGCTCGGGTACTGGCTCGCCGTCGGCACCTCGGCCACCTGGGACCCGGCCACGCTCACCGGCACCGCCCTCACCACCTTGGGGGTGGCCGCGGGAGGCGCGGCCCTCACCGCCCTGCTCGCCCTGCCGGTCGGCGTCATCGCCGCCCGGCACCGGGGCCGCGTCGCCCACCTCCTCGAACAGGCCGCGTACGCCGGGCACGCCGTTCCCGGCATCACCGTCGCCCTCGCGCTCGTCTTCTTCGCCGTCCGCTACGTCCGCCCGCTCTACCAGGAGACACCGCTCCTGATCTGCGCGTACGCGGTGCTGTTCCTGCCCGTCGCGGTGGCCGCCACCCGCGCCGCGGTCCTCCAGGCGCCGCCCGTCCTCGACGACGTCGCCCGCTCCCTCGGACGGACGCCGCTCGGAGTGCTGCGGGAGGTCACCCTGCCGCTCGCCGCCCCCGGCGTCGCGGCCGGCGCGGCCCTCACCTTCGTCGTCTGCATGAAGGAGCTCCCCGCCACCCTGCTGCTGCGCCCCACCGGCATGGACACCCTGGCGACCCGGCTGTGGACCGAGACCGGCACGGGCTCCTTCGCCGCGGCCGCGCCCTACGCCGCCGCGCTGATCCTGCTGGCGGCCGTCCCCTCGTACCTCCTCGGAAGGCACCGCACATGAACGAGCTCCAGGTCAGCGGCCTGGTCAAGGCGTACGGGCCGGAGGCGCCGGTCCTCGACGGGCTCGACCTCGCCGTACCCGGCGGAGCCCTCGCCGCGGTGCTCGGCCCGTCCGGCTGCGGCAAGACGACGCTGCTGCGCGTGATCGCCGGCTTCCTCAAGGCCGACGCCGGCACCGTGACCGTCGCCGACCGGCTCCTCGGCGGCCCCGGCGTCCACCTGCCGCCCGAGCGGCGCCGCATCGGGATCGTCCCCCAGGAAGGCGCGCTGTTCCCGCACCTGAGCGTGGCCAGGAACATCGCCTTCGGCCTCACGGACCTCGACCGCCAGGCCCGGCGGGCGCGCGTCGGCGAGATGCTCGACCTCGTGGGACTGCCCGGCTACGGGGACCGCATGCCGCACGAGCTGTCGGGCGGCCAGCAGCAGCGCGTGGCCCTGGCCCGCGCCCTCGCCCCGCGGCCCCATCTCGTGCTCCTCGACGAACCGTTCAGCGCGCTCGACAGCGGGCTGCGCGGTGCGGTGCGGGCGGAGGTCCGCGCCGTACTCCGGGACAGCGGGGCGACCGGGCTGCTCGTGACGCACGATCAGCAGGAGGCCCTCTCCGTCGCCGACGTCGTCGCCGTCCTGCGCGCCGGCCGCGTCGCCCAGTGCGCCACCCCGGAGGAGCTCTACCACCGGCCCGTGGACCCCTGGCTGGCCTCGTTCGTCGGCGACGCCGTCCTCGTGCCCGGCACCGCCGACGGGGACACGGCCACCACCGCGCTGGGACGCGTCCCCCTGGCCGCCGCCCCCGGCGGCCGGCGCGAGGGCCTGGTCCTCCTCAGGCCCGAGCAGCTCCGACTCGCCGCCACGGGCGGCTCCCACGCCGAAGGCGTCGTCACCGACGTCCGGTTCTTCGGCCACGACGCCCTCGTCACCGTCACCGTCGACGGCCTCGACACCCCCGTCGACATCCGCACCCCCACCCCCCTGGAGGTGGACCCGGGCCGTCGCGTCGGCGTCCTCCTCACCGGCGAGGCGACGCTGCATCCCGGCCCTGACCTGACCTGACTGCCGTACCGCCCTGGGTCCTGTCCGGCGGGGGGGCGGGTGCACCGTCTCACGGGCACGACGCTCCACGCGCGCGGCGCGGGAGAAGGGTCAGTGGGTGCCGTAGACCGGGTGGGGGGGTTCGGAGGCGGCGAGGAGTTCGAGGGCGGCTTCGCCGGCTTCCGTGGGGGTCCAGCGGGCGCCCTTGTCGGCCGTGGGGCCGGGTCGCCAGCCGTCCATGACGGTGATGCGGCCGGCTTCGGTCTCGAAGACGCGGCCGGTGACGCCGGCGGAGGCGGTGGAGCCGAGCCAGACGACGAGGGGGGAGACGTTCTCTGGGGCCATGGCGTCGAAGGCGTCGCCGGTGGGGGCGGCCATGGTGTCGGCGAAGGTGCGTTCGGTCATGCGGGTGCGGGCGGCGGGGGCGATGGCGTTGATCTGGACGCCGTAGCGGGCGGTTTCGGCGGCGGCGACGAGGGTGAGGCCGATGATGCCGGCTTTGGCGGCGGAGTAGTTGCCCTGGCCGACGCTGCCGAGGAGGCCGGCACCGGAGCTGGTGTTGATCACGCGGGCTTCGGGAGTGCGTCCCGCCTTGGCTTCCGCGCGCCAGTGGGCGGTGGCGTGCTTGAGGGGGAGGAAGTGGCCTTTGAGGTGGACGCGCATGACGGCGTCCCAGTCGTCCTCGTCGAGGTTGACGAGCATGCGGTCGCGGAGGAAGCCGGCGTTGTTGACGAGGGTGTCGAGGCGGCCGAAGGCGTCGAGGGCGCTGGCGACGAGGGAGGCGGCGCCGTCGGTGGTGGCGATGTCGGCGCCGTGGGCGACGGCTTCTCCGCCGGCGGCGGTGATCTCGTCGACGACCTGCTGGGCGGGTCCGCTGCCGCTTCCGGTGCCGTCGAGGCCGACGCCGAGGTCGTTGACGACGACCTTGGCGCCTTCGGCGGCGAAGGCGAGGGCGTGTGCGCGACCGAGTCCGCGGCCGGCTCCGGTGACGATGACGACGCGCCCGGCGCACAGTCCTGTCATGCCTGCCGTACCTGTCGTGTCTGTCATGGCGGGTTCCTTTCGGGTGGGCTCAGTGGTTGACCGTTGCGGCGTCCAGGAAGGCGGGGCGTTCGCCGCCTCCGTGGACGAGCAGGCTGGCGCCGGTGATGTAGGCGGCGTGGTGGGAGGCGAGGAAGACGCAGGCGGCGCCGATGTCGGAGGGGTCGGCGAGCCGGTCGAGCGGCACGGTGCGGGCGACGGCGGCGATGCCGTCCTCGTCGCCGTAGTGGAGGTGGGACAGTTCGGTGCGGACCATGCCGAGGACGAGCGTGTTGACGCGTACGCGGGGCGCCCATTCCACCGCCATGGTGCGGGCGAGGTTGTCCAGGCCCGCCTTGGCGGCTCCGTAGGCGGCGCTGCCGGGTGAGGGGCGGGTGCCGCTGACGCTGCCGATCATGATGACGGACCCTCCCCCGGGTTGGTGCCGCATCACCTCGTACGCGGCGAGGGAGGCGGTGAGCGGGGCGACGAGGTTCAGTTCGACGACCCTGGCCTGCTGTGCGGCTCCGCCTTCGGCGAGCATGCGGAAGGGGGTTCCTCCGGCGTTGTTGACGAGGAGGTCCAGCCTTCCGTGGTCGTCGCGGACGCGGTCGACGAAGTCGGTGACGGCGGCGGGGTCGCGGAGGTCGACGGGGAGGAAGCGGGCGGTGCGGCCGGCTGCCTCGACGGGTTTGCCGGGGGCCCTGCGGGCGCAGGTGACGACCTCCGCGCCGGCTTCGAGCAGGGCCGTGGTGATCCCGGCGCCGACGCCCCGTGTGCCGCCGGTGACGACGGCGACGGTTCCCGACAGATCGATGGTGACTGCCAATGGACACCTCCCGCAGCGCGCGAGCCGCTGCTATCTTCCACCTAACAAACGTTTGGTGGAAAGGTAGCTGATCTGCTCATGGGTGTCTCCACCTCCGCCCCGGACAAGGGCATCGCCGTCGTCACCGTCGACTTCCCACCGGTCAACGCCCTGCCCGTACGGGGCTGGTACGACCTCGCCGCGGCGGTGCGCGCCGCGGGAGCCGATCCCGAGGTGCGCTGCGTCGTCCTCACCGCGGAGGGCCGCGGCTTCAACGCCGGGGTCGACATCAAGGAGATCCAGCGCACGGCCGGCCACGACGCCCTCCTGGGCGCCAACCGCGGCTGCTACGAGGCCTTCGCCGCCGTCTACGACTGCGAGGTGCCGGTGATCGCCGCCGTGCACGGCTTCTGCCTCGGCGGCGGCATCGGCCTGGTCGGCAACGCCGACGTGGTCGTCGCCTCCGACGACGCCACCTTCGGCCTGCCCGAGCTGGACCGCGGCGCGCTCGGCGCGGCCACGCACCTGGCCCGGCTGGTCCCCCAGCAGCTCATGCGGGCCCTGTACTACACCTCGCGCACGGTCACCGCCGAGGAACTGCACCGGCACGGCTCGGTCTGGCGGGTCGTCCCGCGCGAACGGCTGCTCGACGCGGCGCTGGAGCTTGCCCGGGAGATCGCGGCCAAGGACGGGCAGCTGATCCGGCTCGCCAAGGCGGCGATCAACGGCATCGATCCGGTGGACGTCCGCCGCAGCTACCGCTTCGAGCAGGGCTTCACCTTCGAGGCCAACCTGAGCGGCGTCGCCGACCGGGTCCGCGACTCGTTCGGCAGGAACGACCCGGGCCGCGGGGACGGCGCGGTCGCCGAGGACGGCTCGGTCGCCAAGGACAGCGCAGCCGGCACAAGCCGCGAGAGCAGCCAGGACAGCGGCAGCGGCAGCGGCAGCGGCAGCGGCAGCGGCAAGAGCAGCGACGCGGCCCGCGAGGGCCTCGCCTCCGACACGGACAAGGAGCAGCAGCCGTGAGCAGGGACAAGACGATGACCGCCGAGGAGGTCGTGGGCCGGCTCCGGAGCGGGATGACGATCGGCATCGGCGGCTGGGGATCCCGGCGCAAGCCGATGGCGCTGGTGCGGGCGCTGCTGCGGTCGGACGTCACCGATCTGACCGTGGTCTCGTACGGCGGCCCGGACGTCGGGCTGCTGGCCGCGGCCGGGCGGATCCGCAAGCTGGTCGCGGCGTTCGCCACGCTCGACTCGGTGCCCCTGGAGCCGCACTTCTGCGCGGCCCGGCAGCGCGGCGACTTCGAGCTGATGGAGCTGGACGAGGCCATGGTCATGTGGGGGCTCACCGCCGCCGTGCACCGGCTGCCGTTCATGCCCGTCCGGGCCGGGATCGCCTCGGACGTGATGAGCGTCAACCCGTCGCTGCGGACGGTCGCGTCTCCGTACGGAGACCGCGAGGAGCTCGTCGCGGTGCCCGCGCTGCGCCTGGACGCCGCGCTGGTCCACCTCAACCGTGCCGACGCGCACGGCAACGGCCAGTACCTGGGCCCAGATCCGTACTTCGACGACCTGTTCTGCGAGGCCGCCGACGCCGCGTACGTCTCGTGCGAGCGGATCGTGGAGACCTCCGAGCTGCTGAAGGACGCGGGACCGCAGTCGCTGCTGCTCAAGCGGGCGTTCGTCGACGGGGTCGTCGAGACGCCGAACGGCGCGCATTTCACCTCCTGCGCCCCCGACCACGACCGCGACGAGGTCTTCCAGCGGGCGTACGCGAAGGCGGCCAAGGACCCGGAGGAGTGGCGGGCCTTCACCGCCCGGTTCCTGTCCGGCGACGAGGACGCCTACCAGGCCGCGGTCGCGGCGTTCCACGAGGAGGAAGCATGAGCGGCACCGGCACCGGCACCGGCACCGGCACCGGCACGACCACGACGGCGACGCGGGCCGAGTACTGCGTCGTCGCCTGCGCCGAGGCGTGGCGCGGCGCGGGCGAGGTCCTGGCAAGCCCGATGGGCACCGTCCCGATGATCGGCGCCCGCCTCGCGAGGCTCACCTTCTCCCCCGACCTGCTGCTGACCGACGGCGAGGCGCTGCTCTGCGCCGACGTGCCCGCCGTCGGCGGCGCGCCCCGGGTCGTGGAGGGCTGGCTGCCGTACCGCCAGCACCTGGCCCTGGTCACCACCGGGCGCAGGCACGTCATGATGGGCGCGAGCCAGATCGACCGGTACGGCAACCAGAACATCAGCTGCGTGGGCGACTGGGAGCGGCCGACGCGCCAGCTCCTCGGTGTGCGGGGCGCGCCGGTCAACACCTTGAACAACCCGACGAGTTACTGGGTCCCCAGGCACTCGGCGCGCGTCTTCGTCGAGCGGGTGGACATGGTGTCCGGCGTCGGTTACGACCGGGCCGCCGCGGCCGGTCCGACCGCGACCCGCTACCACCGCGTCCCCGAAGTCATCAGCGATCTGGGGGTCTTCGACTTCGAGACCCCGGACCGTACGATGCGGCTGCGCTCGCTGCACCCCGGCGTCACCGTCGAACAGGTCGCGGAGGCGACGGGTTTCGCGCTGGCCGTGCCCGCCGAGGTGCCGTACACCCGCGAGCCGACCGTCGAGGAACTGCGCCTGATCCGCGAGGAGATCGACCCGAAGGCGCTGCGCGACCGCGAGGTGCGCTCATGAGCGACGTCACGATCGCCACCCGCCTCACCGAACTCGTCGGGGTGCGGCACCCCGTCGTCCAGACGGGCATGGGGTGGGTGGCGGGCCCCCGCCTGGTCTCGGCGACCGCCGAGGCGGGCGCGCTCGGCATCCTGGCGTCGGCGACGATGACCGTCGATCAGCTCCGCTCCGCGGTGCGCGAGGTCAAGTCCCGTACGGACGCGCCGTTCGGCGTGAACCTGCGGGCGGACGCCGGGGACGCGGCCGAGCGCGTGCGCGTCGTCGTCGACGAGGGCGTGCGGGTCGCTTCCTTCGCGCTCGCGCCGTCCCGCGAGCTGATCGCGCGGCTCAAGGACGCCGGGGTGGTCGTCATCCCGTCGGTCGGAGCCCGACGGCACGCCGAGAAGGTCGCGGCGTGGGGCGCCGACGCGGTGATGGTGCAGGGCGGGGAGGGCGGCGGCCACACCGGCAGCGTCGCCACCACCGTGCTGCTCCCGCAGGTCGTGGACGCCGTGGACATCCCGGTCGTCGCGGCCGGCGGCTTCCACGACGGGCGCGGTCTGGTCGCGGCGCTGGCGTACGGCGCGGCCGGGATCGGGATGGGCACGCGTTTCCTGCTCACCTCCGACAGCACCGTCCCCGACGCGGTGAAGGCCCGCTACCTCGCGGCGACGGTGCGGGACGTCACCGTCACCACGAAGGTGGACGGCCTGCCGCACCGGATGCTGCGCACGGAACTCGTCGACGCCCTGGAGCGATCGGGCCGGGTGTCCTCGCTGCTCCGGGCCGTCCGGCACGCGTCGGCCTTCCGGCGCGAGTCCGGCATGACCTGGGCGGCGATGGTCCGTGACGGGTCGGCGATGAGGCACGGCAAGGACCTCACGTGGAGCCAGGTCCTGCTGGCCGCCAACACGCCCATGCTGCTCAAGGCGTCCATGGTGGACGGCCGGACGGACCTGGGTGTCATGGCCTCCGGGCAGGTCGCGGGAGTGATCGAGGACCTGCCGTCGTGCGCCGAACTCGTCGACCGCCTCATGGCCGAGGCGCGGGCCGCGCTCGACGCCCTCCCCGCCACCGGCTGACCCCGCCCGCTCCACCGACCGCGTCTCACGAGTCCGCCGGGGTGACGGCACCCCGGCGGACTTCTGCCGTGCTCCTGCCGTGCTCCCCGTGTCCCGCTCCCCCTCGGCATCGAGGCGGGGATCGAGCGGTGCGGTGCGGGGACCCCGGGAGGCCAATGCAGTTGCCTTAGGGCTGTGTGGCGGGAGACGGCCTGAAAGCAGGCTGGCTCCGACCTTCGGTGATTGCCGGGGACGTACTGACGGGCATCTCGCCTGGCCTGGCGGGCCGACGAAGAAGCGGCGCGTACTACAGTCCCGGCACGTGACCGATGCTGCGCACCGCACTGCTGCGGACGACGACGAGCTTCTGGAGAGGCTGCACGCACTCGCGTGGGGCTCGCAGAGCGTGCCCGCCTCTCGTGGGTGTCTCCCGGATCAGCCGTTTCCGCCTCTTACGAACACAGAAGTGGACCTTGCTGAACGCAGCCTCGGGTATCCCCTGCCTCGATTGCTCCGCCGCATCTACACAGAGGTTGGCGACGGGGGGTTCGGGCCGGAGGGCGGCATCGCGTCGCTGACGCCGCGCCGTGTTCCGCATTGGCATCTGCCGGACTGGCATTGCGCGACGACCATCCACGCCAAGCGGGCTGGGTGGGGACCGTCGGCGTCGTGGTTCTTCTTGACGGGCGGCGGCTGCACGATGGAGTGGTACGTCTCCCTGATTGCGGTTGATCACCCGGTACTGCTCTGGGATGCCGACGGCTGGGAACCGGACTGGGGTCAGGGCCCTCATGACGGCCTGCGGTATGCGGCGCCATCGCTGCGCCAGTGGCTATGGACCTGGGCAGACGGCGGCAACGTCTGGGACGAAGCGCTGGCACAGCCCGATTAGGGACCGGCGGGCGATGACAGAGCTTGCACATTCTTCTGCGCGGGTCGTCCGGCCCGGCGGGTGCTCTTCTGCTTCGCGGTCGGGTTGTGCGCCCAGCGGCCAGGCTGCACGGTGTCGCGTCTGGCACGGGTCCTCAGCACCGGCCATCGGTTGGGCTTCTTGATCGCTCGTGGGCAGTCCCGGCTGCGGCGCGCCGGGAGAAGACGGCTGCGTGCCTCGCGCCCGGCCTCGACATAGGAGCGGGTGAGCCTGGTCGTGGACGCTGCAAACTGGGAAGGGATGCTGCGGCGGATGATGCGCACGCATCTCAGGTAGGACACGCGGTCGGCATCCAGGACCGGCCGGGCGAGCGCAGCCGTGTGGGCGAACTGGCGGATGGCCTGGTGAACCGCGAGGTAGGCCCACAGCTCCTGCCGGACGCCCTCCGGCGTCCGCGACCTGATCGGCCCGCCCGGACCGAGGTGGTTCTTGATCTCGTCGAAGGCGAGCTCGATCTCCCAACGTTCGCGGTAGAGCGCGACCAGCTCGGCGGCCGGGTACTGCTCGGGATTCAGCAGTGTCGTGCCGAGGTAGGCGATCTTGTCGTCTTTGGCGAAGGTGATGACCCGGTAGATCACATGCTGAGGCAGCCTCAGGCCCTCTCGCGCGGCTCGGAGCCGGACCTCCTTTCCCGGTCGCGCCATCGACAGGTACGAGCCGTCCGGAAGTTCTTCCTGGACGGTGCCGAGGTGGTTGGACTGGAGCCTGACCAGCAAATCAGCGCCCGCCACGGTGAAGACGTGAGCGAACTCGACGGACCAGAAGCCGCGGTCAGCGATGACCAGGTCGCCAGGGCCGGTGGAGCCGGCCAGCAGGTAGGCGAGGCTGCGCTCGCCATCGCGATAGCCGCCGAGGCGGGCATCCATGACTCCGTGCGTTCCGATCTCCGCGAGGACCACGGCCCTGACCTGAGGGAACCCGAAGGGGACGCCGCCGGTGGTGGAGGGGCCGTCGAAGGTGTCGCCGTTGCTCGTCGAATCCGGGAGATCGAACTGGGTGCCGTCCAGGGCGAGAAGCCGCAGTCCTCGCCACCACGCTCCGGGTGTGGCCGGGGTGGCCAGCGGACCGGCCACCTGGCGGAACACGGTCTCCAGCACGTCCTCGCCGAGACGGGCGCGAGCCCGGGACAACGACGACCGGTTCACCCCCGCGACGGCCCGGCTGCCCGGGATGCCACTGGTCAGCGCCCGCAGCACCTCCTCGTACGACTCCCGGGCGAAGAGACACAGAGCCAGGACGAAGTACACGACCAACCGGGCCGACAGAAGTCGGCGGCGCCGTTCGGCCCGGTCGTGCTTGGCTATCGCCGCGTCCACCAGCTCGGCGGTGAACACCTTCGTCAAGATCCCGATCCGCACACGCTGGCCCGCACCCCACCCCGTCACACGCGGGGCAACGATCTCCGCGACTCAAAGGCAACTGCATTGACCCCGGGAGGCCCCCGCACCGATCACGCGGTGCGGCGGCGGCTCTTCGGCCGCCCGGACGGGGGCGGCGTCACAGGCGCTCGATGATCGTCACGTTGGCCTGGCCGCCGCCCTCGCACATGGTCTGGAGGCCGTAGCGGCCACCGGTGCGCTCCAGTTCGTGGAGCAGCGTGGTGGTGAGCTTGGTGCCGGTCGCGCCGAGCGGATGGCCGAGGGCGATGGCACCGCCGTTGACGTTGACCTTCTCGGGGTCGGCGCCCGTCTCCTTCAGCCAGGCCAGGACGACGGAGGCGAAGGCCTCGTTGATCTCCACGAGGTCGATGTCGTCGAGGGTCATCCCGGCCTTCTTCAGCGCGTACGCCGTCGCCGGGATCGGCGCCGACAGCATGCGGATGGGGTCCTCGCCGCGCACCGAGAGGTGGTGGACCCGGGCCCGCGGCGTCAGACCGTGTTCCCGGACGGCGCGCTCCGAGGCGATCAGCATCGCCGAGGCCCCGTCGGAGACCTGGGAGGAGACCGCGGCGGTCAGCCGGCCGCCCTCGACCAGCGGCTTCAGGCCGGCCATCTTCTCCAGGGTGGTGTCGCGGCGCGGGCCCTCGTCGGTGGTGACGTCCCCGTACGGGACGATCTCCCGGTCGAAGCGGCCCTCGTCGATGGCGCGGGCGGCCCGCCGGTGCGAGCGCAGGGCGAACTCCTCCATGTCGCCGCGGGAGATGCCCCACTTGGCGGCGATGAGTTCGGCGCCGTGGAACTGGTTGACCGGTTGGTCGCCGTAGCGGGCGCGCCAGCCCGCGGAGCCGGCGTACGGGCCCTCGGTCAGTCCGAGCGGGGCGGCGGCCTGCCTGCCGGCGAAGGCGATGGGGATCATCGACATGTTCTGCACGCCGCCCGCCACCACGAGGTCCTGGGTGCCGGAGAGGACTCCCTGGGCGGCGAAGTGCAGGGCCTGCTGGGAGGAGCCGCACTGCCGGTCGACGGTCGTGCCGGGCACCTCCTCGGGCAGTCCGGCGGCGAGCCAGGCGGTGCGGGCTATGTCGCCGGCCTGCGGGCCGACGGTGTCCAGGCAGCCGAAGACGACGTCCTCGACGGCGGCCGGGTCGGCGCCCGCGCGCTCCATCAGCTCCTTCAGGACGTGGGCGCCGAGGTCGGCCGGGTGGACGGCGGACAGTCCGCCGTTCCGCCGGCCGACCGGGGTGCGTACCGCTTCGACGATGTAGGCCTCGGCCATGGGTCACTCCTTGTTCGTACGGCGTTCGTGTGTCCGGTGTCCGTCACGGAGGGCGACGCCCTCCAGCACCATCGACAGGTACTGGCGGGCGATCTCCTCCGGGCTGTGCCGTCCGCCCGGCCGGTACCAGGACGCGGCGACCCAGACGGTGTCGCGCACGAAGCGGTAGGTGAGCCGGACGTCGAGGTCGGTGCGGAGGACCCCGGCGGCCACGCCGCGTTCCAGGGTCCTGAGCCAGGCTTCCTCGAACCTCCGCTGCGCGCCGGCGAGGTAGCCGAAGCGCGGCTGCTCGCGCAGGTGCCCGGACTCCTTCTGGTAGATGGCGACGGCGGCGCGGTGCCGGTCGATCTCCCGGAACGACTCGGTGACGAGGGCTTCCAGGGTCTCGCGGGGGCCGAGCGCCGCGGCGAGCACGGCGTCGTAGCGGGCCCACAGTTCGTCCAGGAAGGCGCGGAGGATCTCGTCGAGCATCGACTCCTTGGAGTCGAAGTGGTAGTAGAGGCTGCCCGCGAGCAGGCCGGCCGCGTCGGCGACGCGGCGGACGGTGGTGGCGTCGTACCCCTGGGCGGCGAAGACCTCGGCCGCCGTGTCCAGGATCTGGCGGCGCCGTTCCGGCGCCGGTCTCACGGGTGCTGGCTGCTGACGGAGAGGACCTCGCCCGTGAGGTACGAGGAGTAGCCGCTGGCCAGGAAGACGATCACGTTGGCCACCTCCCACGGCTCCGCGTGGCGTCCGAAGGCCTCCCGGGAGGTGAGTTCCTCCAGGAGTTCCGGGGTGGTGACCTTCACCAGGTGGGGGTGCATGGCGAGGCTCGGGGAGACGGCGTTGACCCGTACGCCGTACGCGGCGGCTTCGAGGGCGGCGCAGCGGGTGAGGGCCATCACGCCGGCCTTGGCGGCGGCGTAGTGGGCCTGTCCCCGCTGGGCGCGCCAGCCGACCACCGAGGCGTTGTTGACGACGACGCCCCCGGTGCCCGCGGCCTTCATGCGGCGCAGGGCGGCGCGGGTGCAGCGGAAGGTGCCGTTCAGGGTGACGTCGAGGACCTTGTCCCACTGCTCGTCGGCCATGTCGACGAGGTCGGCGGTGCCGCCGAGGCCCGCGTTGTTGACGACGATGTCGAGGCGTCCGTGGCGCTCGGCGGCGAGGTCGAGCAGCGCGCCGACCTGGGCCTCGTCGGTGACGTCGCAGGGCAGGGCGGCGACCCGGTCGGCGCCGAACTCCCGGGCCAGCTCGGCCTCGGACTCCTTGAGCCGGCGGGCGTGGGCGTCGGAGAGGACGACGCGGGCGCCTTCTTCCAGGAGTCGTCTGGCGGTGGCGCCGCCGATGCCGGCGCCGGCCGCGGCGGTGACGACGGCGGTGCGGCCGGCCAGCAGGCCGTGGCCCGGGACGTAGGGCGGAGGTGTGTGCGGGGTGGTCACGGGCGGGCCTCCTTGGGCAGGCCGAGGACGCGTTCGGCGATGATGTTCCGCTGGATCTCGTTGGAGCCGGCGTAGATGGTGTCGGAGCGGGAGAAGAGGTAGAGCCGCTGCCAGTCGGTGAGGTCGTAGGGCTCGCCGGCGGCGAGCATGCCGTCGGCGCCGCAGACGTCCATGGCGAGTTCGCCCAGTTCCCGGTGCCAGGTGGCCCAGAAGATCTTCCCGATGGACGCCTCGGGTCCCGGGGCTCCGGCGGCGGCTCCGCCGAGCATGCGGAGGGCGTTGAAGCGGATGGTCTCCAGGCCGATCCAGGCGCGGGCGAGGCGGTCGCGGATCAGCGGGTCGGTGGCGGCGCCGTTGCGCTGGGCGAGTTCGATGAGGGCTTCCAGTTCGCGGCGGAAGCCGACCTGCTGGCCGAGGGTGGAGACGCCCCGTTCGAAGCCGAGGGTGGCCATGGCCACCCGCCAGCCGTCGCCGGGGTCGCCGACGATGTGGGAGGCGTGGGTGCGGGCGCTGTCGAAGAAGACCTCGTTGAACTCGGAGGTGCCGGTCAGCTGGACGATGGGCCTGATCTCCACGCCGGCCTGGTCCAGGGGGACGAGGAGGTAGGACAGGCCGCGGTGGCGGGTCGATCCCGGTTCGGTGCGGGCGACGACGAAGCACCAGTCGGCCTCGTGCGCGAGTGAGGTCCACACCTTCTGCCCGGTGACGGTCCAGTCCGTGCCGTCGCGTTCGGCGCGGGTCCTGACGTTGGCCAGGTCGGAGCCGGCGTCCGGCTCCGAGTAGCCCTGGCACCACAGTTCCTCGACGGCGACGATCGGCGGGAGGAACCGCTCGCGCTGTGCGGGGGTGCCGAAGGCGATCAGGGTGGGGCCGAGGAGCTGTTCGCCGATGTGGCCGACGCGGGCGGGGGCGTCGGCGAGGGCGTACTCCTCGTGGAAGGCGACCTGCTGTTCGAGGGTCGCGCCGCGTCCGCCGTACTCCTCGGGCCAGCCGACGCAGGTCCACCCTTCGGTGGCCATGTGCCGTTCCCAGGCGAGGCGTTCGGCGTGCGCCTCGTGTTCGCGTCCGGGGCCGCCGCGGCCGCGCAGGGCGGCGAACTCGCCCGCGAGGTGGGACCGCAGCCAGCCGCGGACCTCTCTGCGGAACTCCTCGACGTCGCTCATGGCCGTACGTTAACCTACCAAACACTTGTTAGGGAAGGAGGGCGGATGTCCGCTGCCCGCACCGCGTCCACGGAACCGGTCCGCTACACACGCCGAGGCCCGGTGGCCGTGGTCACCATGGACCGGCCCGATCACCGCAACGCCCAGAACTCCGCGATGACGTACGCCCTCGACCGCGCCTTCTACCGCGCGGCCGACGACGACGAGGTGAAGGTCGTCGTGCTCGCCGGCGCCGGGAAGCACTTCTCCGCGGGCCACGACATCGGCACCCCCGAGCGCGACGCCCACCTCCCGTTCGACCGCAGGGCCGGGCTCTGGTGGGACCACTCCGACAAGCGGGGCGCAGAGAGCCGCTTCGCCCGCGAGTCCGAGGTCTACCTCGGCATGTGCCGGCGCTGGCGCGAACTGCCCAAGCCGATGGTCGCGTCCGTGCAGGGCGCCTGCGTCGCCGGCGGCCTGATGCTCGCGTGGGTGTGCGACCTCATCGTCGCCGCCGAGGACGCGTTCTTCGCCGACCCCGTGGTCCGCATGGGCATCCCCGGCGTCGAGTACTTCGCCCACCCCTGGGTGATGCCACCACGCGTCGCCAAGGAGTTCCTCTACACCGGCGACCGGATGGACGCCCGGCGCGCCTACGAGGTCGGCATGGTCAACCGCGTCGTCCCCACCGGGGAACTCGCCGAGCGGACCATGGAGTTGGCGGCCAGGATCGCCGAGATGCCCCGCATGGGCCTCGCCCTGGCCAAGCGCGCCGTCAACCAGGCCGAGGACCTCCAGGGCCTGCACACCGGGATGGACTCGGTCTTCGGACTGCACCACCTCGCGCACGCGCACAACGCCGAGACCGCCGCCGACGCGCTGGGCGGCGTGGACCTCCGCGCGATGCTGCGGCATTCCGGGGAACGCCCCCACCCCCGGAAGGCGGGAGCCTGATGGACCTCGACCTCTCCGCGGCGGACGACGCCTTCCGGGCCGAGGCCCGCGCCTGGCTCACCGCCCACGTGCCCGACACCCCCCTGCCCTCCCTGGAGACGCGGGAGGGCTTCGCCGCCCACCGCGCCTGGGAGCGGACGCTGTTCGCGGAACGCTGGTCGGCGGTCTCCTGGCCCGAGGAGTACGGCGGCCGGGGCGCCTCGATCGTCCAGTGGCTGGTCTTCGAGGAGGAGTACTACGCGGCCGGCGCACCCGGCCGGGTCGGCCAGAACGGCATCAACCTCCTGGCCCCCACCCTCTTCGAGCACGGCACCGACGAGCAGCGCGCCCGCGTCCTGCCTCCCATGGCGAGCGGCGAGGTCGTCTGGGCCCAGGCCTGGTCCGAGCCCGAGTCCGGCTCCGACCTCGCCTCGCTGCGCTCCACCGCCGAACGGACCGACGGCGGCTGGCTCCTGAACGGGCAGAAGACCTGGTCGTCCCGGGCGGCCTTCGCCGACCGCGCCTTCGGCCTGTTCCGCAGCGACCCCGACGCCGGACGGCCGCACCAGGGCCTGACGTACCTGATGTTCCCGCTGGACGCCGACGGGGTCACCGTACGCCCCGTCGGACGCCTCGACGGCAAGCCCGCGTTCGCCGAGCTCTTCCTCGACGACGTCTTCGTGCCCGACGGGGACGTGATCGGCGCACCGGGGCAGGGCTGGCGGGTCGCCATGAGCACCGCGGGCAACGAGCGGGGGCTGACCCTGCGCAGCCCCGGCCGGTTCACGGCCGCCGCCGAGCGGCTCACCGCGCTGTGGCGGGAGAACGCCGACCCCGCCGACACCGCCGTGCGCGACCGGGTCGCCGACGCCGTCATCGGCGCCCGCGCCTACCGGCTGTTCACCTACGCCAACGCCTCGCGGATCGCCGCCGGAGAGGGCATCGGCGCCGAGTCCAGCCTCAACAAGGTCTTCTGGTCCGAGCTCGACATCGCCCTCCACGAGACCGCCCTCGACCTCCTCGGACCGTACGGCGAACTGTCCGACGAGGCCCCGGACGCGCCCGCGCACGGCGGCTGGGCCGAAGGCCACACCTTCTCGCTCGCCGGACCGATCTACGCCGGCACCAACGAGATCCAGCGCGACATCATCGCCGAGCGGCTGCTCGGCCTCCCGAAGGGACGCCGGTGATGCGGTTCCTCCTCGACGACGAGCGGCGGGAGTTCGCCCGCTCCCTCGACGCCATGCTCACGGCCGCCGACACCCCCGGCGCCGTACGGGCCTGGGCGGCCGGGGACACCGCGCCGGGCCGCGCGCTCTGGACGCGGCTCGCGGACGCGGGCGTCTTCACCCTCGCCGTACCGGAACGGCACGACGGCCTCGGCCCCCTGCCGGTCGACCTGGCCGTCGCCTTCACCGAACTGGGTCGGCACGCCGTGCCGGGACCGCTGGTGGAGACGGTCGCCGCCGCGGCGCTGCTCGACCGGCTCGCAGACGCCGGGGCCGCCACGCTGCTGCCGCAGATCGCCGGCGGCAAGGCGGTCGTCTCGCTGTGCGTGCCCGCCCTCGGCGGCCCCTACGCCCTGGACCCGGACGCCGCCGACGCGGTCCTCGTCGTCGAGGGCGACACCGTGCGCCTGGCGGAGGCCGCCGGCCCGGTCCAGCGTTCGGCCGACCCCGCGCGCCGGCTGGCCCGCCCGCTCGGCGGAACCGTCCTCGCGCGCGGCCCGGCGGTGACCGCCGCGACCGCGCACGCCGCCGACGTCGCCGCCCTGGCCACCGCGGCCCAGTCCCTCGGCCTCGGCCGCGCCCTCCTCGACCGGACCGTCGCGTACGTCCGGCAGCGCACCCAGTTCGGCGTCGCCGTCGGCTCCTTCCAGGCCGTGAAGCACCGCCTCGCCGACACGCTCATCGCCCTGGAGTTCGCCCAGCCCCTGCTGTACTCCGCCGCGCTGGCCCTGGCACGGGGAGCGGACCACGCGTCCGCCGAGGTCGCCGCGGCGAAGGTCACGGCGGGCGAGGCCTCGTACGCCGCCGCCCGCACCGCCCTCCAGCTCCACGGCGCCGTCGGCTACACGGAGGAGCTGGACCTCGCCCTGTGGATCCGCAAGGCGCGGCCCCTCCGCGACGCCTGGGGCACCCCGGCGGTCTGCCGCGCCCGCGTCGTCGAGGCCCTCGACCGGCCCGGCGCCGCCGCGACGACGACGGGAGCCGAAGCGTGAGGCCGACCGAGGAAGAGGAGGAACTGCGGTCCGCCGTGCGGGCCGTGCTCCACCGCCACCCGGAGGACGCGGCCTGGCGGCCGCTGACGACGCAGGTCGGCGTCGCGGGGCTCGCCGTCCCCGAGGAGTACGGCGGCGCCGGGTGCGGGGCCCGGGAGGTCGGCGTCGTGATGGAGGAACTGGGGCGCGAGCTGAGCCCCGTGCCGTACCTCGGCTCCGCGGTGCTCGCGGTGCAGACGCTGCTCGCGTCCGGCGACGGCGAGGCCTGCGCGCGGCTCCTGCCGTCACTGGCCTCGGGGGCCGTGGTGGGGGCCGTCGCGTGGGCCGAGCACGGCTCCTGGGACCCGTCCGCCCCACGGGCCGAGGCCGTCCCCGGGCCCGGGGGGACGTGGCGGATCACCGGGACCAAGGAGCACGTGCTGGACGGCGCGGCGGCCGGGGTGCTGCTCGTGGCGGCCCGTTCGGACGCGGGGGTCTCGCTCTTCGAGGTGCCCGGCGACGGCGCGGGCGTACACCGCGAGGCGACCGTGACGATGGACTCCACGCGGGCGCAGGCGCGCGTCGTCCTCACCGCGGCGGAGGGCCGGCTCGTCGGCGGCGTCGGCGAGGGCGCCCGCGTGCTCGCGCACGTACTGGACCTGGCCTGCACGGCGCTCGCCGCCGAACAGGTCGGCGCCGCCGCGCGTTGTCTGGAGCTCACCCTCGCGTACGCGGGCGAGCGGATCCAGTTCGGCCGCCCCATCGGCTCGTTCCAGGCGGTCAAGCACCGCCTCGCGGACGCGTACGTCCAGGTGGAGTCGGCGCGTTCGGCAGCGCTCGGCGCGGCCTTCGCCGCCGCCGCGGGTGCCCTTGAGCTGCCCCGCCTGGCGGCCGCAGCCAAGTCGGCCTGCTCGGAGGCGTTCTCGGCGGTGGCCGCCGAGACGATCCAGCTGCACGGCGGCATCGGCATCACCTGGGAGCACGACGCCCACCGTTACTTCAAGCGCGCGCACGGCTCGTCCCACCTCTTCGGCACGCCGGCCTGGCACCGCGCCCGCCTGGCGGCCGACCTGGGCCTGCCCGCGACGACGTGACGGCGTGGGAGTCAGGCCCGTTCCCCGGCGGAGGGGGAACGGGCCGTGACGAGTCCCGTCTCGTACGCGGTCACCACGGCCTGGACGCGGTCGCGGAGGCCCAGTTTGGCGAGGATGCGGCCGACATGGGTCTTCACGGTCGTGTCGGACAGGTAGAGGCGCTGGGCGAGTTCGGCGTTGCTCAGGCCCTGCGCGAGCAGCCGCAGGACCTCCCGTTCACGGGAGGTCAGGACCGCCAGGTCGCGGTGCAGGTCGGCCGGCTCGCCGGCCGGGGCGGTGCGCGCGTGGCGCTCGACGAGGCGGCGGGTGATGGTGGGTGCGAGGAGCGCGTCGCCGGTGCGGACCAGGTGGACCGCGGCCACGAGGTGCTCGGGGGTGACGTCCTTGAGGAGGAAGCCGCTCGCCCCCGCGGACAGGGCCTCGTAGACGAGTTCGTCGAGGTCGAACGTGGTCAGGATGATCACGCGCGGCTGGTCGGCTGCGCCCGTGAGGATGCGCCGGGTGGCCTCCAGGCCGTCCGTCTCCGGCATGCGGATGTCCATCAGGACCACGTCGGGCCGGGTGCGGCGGACGGCGTCGACGGCCGCGGCGCCGTCGGGCACCTCCGCGACCACGTCGATGCCGTGGGCCTCCAGGATCATCCGGAAGCCGGCGCGGACGAGCGCCTGGTCGTCCGCGATGACCACGCGCAGGGGGTCGTTCACCTTGTCTCCCTCACGCCGTCTCCAGGGGTACGCGTGCGGTGACACGGTAGCCGCCGGTGAGGCGGCGCCCGGTGTGCAGGGTGCCGCCGTAGACCGCCAGCCGCTCGCGCAGCCCGATCAGTCCGCGCCCGTTTCCCGTCGCGGCGGCGGCGCGCGGGCTGCCACCGGTGTCGGTGACCTCCACGCGCAGGCGGTCGGGGCCGTAGTCGAGGGTCACGGCCGCGCTGGCGCCGCCCGCGTGCTTCACGGTGTTCGTCAGTGCCTCCTGCACCACCCGGTAGAGGGCGAGGCTGATGCCGGAAGACACGTCGCGCGGGGTACCGGTGGCGTGCAGGGTGACGGGAGTGCCGGCGTGCCGCACCCGGGCGACCAGGGATTCCAGCTGGTCGAGGCCGGGTTGCGGGTCGAGGTTCGCGGTGGCCGGGGCGGCGGCGTCCTCGGCGTCCATGGTGAGCAGCCCCATCGTGTGCCGCAGTTCGGACAGCGCCGTCCGGCCGCTCGCCTCGATGGCGAGGAGGGCTTCGCGGGTCCGGTCGGGGGCGGTGTCCAGGACCGTGCGGGCGGCACCGGCCTGGATCACCATCATGCTGACGTTGTGGGTCACCACGTCGTGCAGTTCGCGGGCGATGCGGGCCCGCTCCCGCTCGGCGGCGCGGCGGATCCCTTCGGCCTGTTCGCGTGCGAGGGCGGCCGCCCGTGCCCGGCTCTCGGCGGTGCGCACCTTCCAGGTGCGCATCCCGTTCGCCGCCAGGACGAGCGGCACGAGGACCATGAGGGGGACGTACTTGGTGGGGACCGAGGACGAGACCGTCAGCAGTTCCAGGTGGGTGATCGACCCGTTGGCGAGGAGCAGCGCCGGGAGGCTCGACAGCGTGGCCACCCGGTAGGGGCTGTAGACGGCCGCCGTGTAGGCCGCGACGACGCCGGCGTAGAAGGTGATCCGCTGGGCGTCGTACGGCGTCAGCGCGGTCGCCGCCGTCACGGTCCACAGCACGGCCAGGGGGTATCTGCGGCGCAGCACCAGGGGCGCCGAGGCGAGGACCGTCAGGGCGATCACGGCGGCCGTGGTCGCCGTCTCCGAACCGAGCACGAGCGGCGCGATGCCGTCCCGGGCGCCCCGCATCCGTTCCGGCCCCTGGTCCACGGCGTACGACAGCAGCACGGCGGACAGGAACAGCGCCAGGAGCGCGTCGAACGCCAGGCCCGGCCTGGTCGGCCGCGGCAGCGGTCCGGTCGGGCGTCTCAGCTGCGCGACCCCGTCGCGCAGCCGGGCCGCCGGTGACGTGCGGTTCATCGCGCCATTGTCGCCGACCCCCTCCCCCGGCACACCCTCCTCGGGTCGCATCGGGCGTACGCCTCACGTCTACGCCTCGGGGAGGACCCGGCGGGTTCTCGTCACCGCGGCGGACGCGAAACGGCACGGCATGACGACGCGCCCGCAGCGGGCACGCGCCTAGCGTCCGACGGGCCGGATGTACGGACCCGAGGAGAGCGCCTTGTCCACCCCGCTGATCGAACTGTGCGATGTGAACCGCCGATACGACGGGTCGTCCGAGGGCCCACCGGCCCTGCGGGAGGTGTCGCTGACCGTGCGGAGGGGCGAGGCCGTCGCGATCCTCGGACCGTCCGGGAGCGGCAAGTCCACCCTGCTCCACCTGATCGCGGGGCTCGACCGCCCGGACACCGGGTCCGTCACGGTGGACGGCGTACGCGTCGACGGACTGGGAGAGGCGGCGGCGGCCCGGTACCGGCGCACCACGATCGGGATGGTGTTCCAGTTCTTCAACCTGCTCGACGACCTGACCGTCACCGACAACGTCCTCCTGCCCGCGCAGTTGGCGGGCATGGCGCGCGGCGAGGCCGGTCGCCGCGCGGCGGAGCTGCTGGAGACGCTCGGCATCGACCGGCACGCGCGGGCCTACCCCGGCCGGCTGTCCGGTGGCGAACGGCAACGCGTCGCCGTGGCAAGGGCGTTGATGAACCGGCCGCCGCTCCTGCTCGCCGACGAGCCGACGGGTGCCCTGGACACCGCCGCGGGAGAGGACGTCAGCCGCCTGCTCGCCGACCTGAACGCCGACGGCCAGACCGTCGTGCTCGTCACCCACGATCTCGCCCTCGCCCGGTCCTGCACGCACCGCACGGTCCGGCTCCGCGACGGACGGGTCGTCTCCGACCGCGCCGGCGGCGGCCTCGGGGAAGACGTCGCCGCCGAGGCGGCCGAGGGCGTCCGATGAGCGCGCTGGGCAGGATCGTGCGTTCCGGGACGGGACGCCGTCGGCTGCAGACGTGGGTGGTCGGCCTGTCCGTGATGATGGCGGTCACCGCGTCCGTCCTCGGCGGTTCCCTCCTCGCGGTCTCCGGCGCGCCCTTCGACCAGGCCTTCGCCCGGCAGCGCGGCGCCCATCTGACCGTGCTCTTCGACGTGGACGGGACGTCGGCCGCTCGACTGCGCGCCACCGCCGACGGCGCCGGGATCGCCGCGGTGTCGGGCCCGTTCCCGACGGTCTCCCTCACTCCCCGCGTCGACGGGGTCGAGGACCTGCCGCCGCTGACGTTCGCCGGGCGCTCCGGGCCGGAGGCCGCGGTCGACGCCCTCGCGCTGGTGGAAGGGCGCTGGGCCACCCGGCCCGGCGAGGTCGTGCTGTCGGCCGACGCGCGGGTCATGCCCGTGGTGGGCCTGCGCCTCCGGCTGCCCGAGGTCCCCGGGGCCCCGGAACTCGAGGTGGTCGGCGTGGCCCGCTCGGTGACCCGCAGCGCGGACGCCTGGGTGTCTCCCTCCCGGATCGACGGGCTCAGGACGTCCGGGGGCGCCGCGGGGTACGAGATGCTCTACCGCCTCGACCGCGCGGCGACCGACGGCGAGGTGTCGGCGGGGCGCGACGCGGTGACGGCGGCGGTTCCGGCGGGTGCGGTCGCCGGTGCGCTGTCCTGGCTCACCGTCAAGAGGACGGCCGACCGCGAGACCGCGCTGTTCGTTCCCTTCCTCGTGGCGTTCGGTGTGCTCGGCCTGGTCATGTCGGTGCTCGTCGTCGGTCACGTCGTCGCGGGCGCGGTCGGCTCCGGGGCGCGGCGGATCGGGATCCTCAAGGCGGTGGGCCTCACTCCGGGGCAGGTCGTGGCGGCGTACCTGGGGCAGGCGCTGGTCCCGGCCGGCATCGGTGCGGCGCTGGGCGTCCTGGCGGGCAACTTCCTTGCCGTGCCGGTGCTTTCGGAGGCCGCGGACGCCTACGGCACGACCGGTCCGACCGTGGCTCCCGGGGTCGACGCCGCCGTGGCCGCGGGCGTGCTCGGCCTCGTGGCGCTCACGGCGGGGGCCGCCTCCTGGCGGGGCGGGCGGCTGCGGACCGTCGACGCGCTCGCCGTCGGGCGGGTTCCGTCGCCCGGCCGCGGCCGGTGGGCCGCCCGGCTCGGGGCTCGTCTTCCGCTGCCGAGGCCGGTGGGCCTCGGGCTCGTCTTCCCGTTCGCCCGTCCGGCGCGTGCGGCGGCCGTGTGCGTGGCGGTGGCGTTCGGCACCGCGGCCGTCACGTTCGCCGTCGGTCTCGGTGCGTCGCTCGGCGAGGTGCTGACCGCGCGGGAGCACGCCGCGGCCGACGTCACCGTGGTCGTCCCCGGGCCCGGCGCCCCACCCGTACCGGATGGCGGGTCGCCGACCGGGGCCGGGTCGGCCGGGAACGCGGCCGCGATCGAGGCCGCGATCGAGGACCGGCCCGGTACCGGCGCGTCCTACGCCACCTCCGTCACGCGGGTGACGGTCCCCGGCGTGGCCGGATCGGTCGAGGTCGTCGCGTTCACCGGCGACGCGTCCTGGGGCGGCTACGAGATGGTCGCGGGCCGCTGGATCGCGGGGCCGGGCGAGGCGGTGGTGCCGACGCCGTTCCTGGCGGCGACCGGGACGAGGGTCGGGGACACCGTCCGGCTGGACGATCGCGGCACTCCGGTGACCGTGCGCATCGTCGGGGAGGTCTTCGACACCCGCGACGAGGGCCGGCGGGTCTTCACCGACCGGGCGACCCTCGACGCCGCGGAGCCCGACCTGCCGGCCGTCTCGCATCACCTCGCGGTGCGACCGGGCACGGACGTGTCGGCGTACGTCGCCGAGCTGAACGCCGCGCTGCGGCCGCTGGGGGGCTCGGCCGCGGCCGGTGGGGCGGGCGGTGGCAGCGACCAGGTGGCCGTCCTGAACTCGCTGACCGCGGTCCTCACGTTGATGCTGGTCGCCGTCGCCGCCGTGGGCGTCCTCAACGGCGTGGTCCTCGACGTCCGCGAGCGGGTCCGCGACCTCGGTGTCCACAAGGCGCTGGGCATGGTGCCCCGGCAGACCGTCGCGATGGTCGTCGCCTCGGTGGTCGCGACCGGGCTCGTCGGCGGTGCGATCGGCGTGCCGCTCGGTGCGGCCCTGCACTCCGTGATCACTCCCGCCATGGGCGAAGGGGCCGGGCTTCGCCTGCCCGACGTCGTCCTCCGGGTGTACGGGACGACCGATCTGGTCCTGCTGGCGCTCGGCGGGCCGCTCATCGCCGTGATCGGTGCGCTCGGGCCCGCGGTGCGTGCCGCGCGGGCCTCCACGGTCGCCGCCTTGCGGAGCGAGTAGTCCTCGGGGGGGGCCCGAGCCGTCCACGACGAATCCTGCCGGAGGTCTTCCAGAACCATGCGACATGTGAAATTTTACACGTCACATGTCAACTGCCCCGTGCTGTTCGCCCAGCACGTGGCCCCAACGGCCCCGGAGGCCCCCACAGATGCATCCCTTCCGGATATCGAAGACCGGCGCGCGAAGACTTCCCGTACTCGGCGTGGCCATCTGCATGACCCTCGGTCTGTTCGCACCGCAGAGCCAGGCCGCGCCCGTGGACCCGGCCGCCGGGGCCGGTGCGCACGCGGGCGCCGCCGCCTCGGCGCCCCGGGCGATCCCCGTGCCCAAGTCGCCCCACGCGATCAGCGCCAACCCCCGCTTCCGGCTCTCGTCACAGGACGGGACCGAGGAGTCCGCACAGGCGCCCGCGCCCGCACCGGCCGCCAAGACCGGCAAGTGGTCGGCGGCCGCGGCGGCCGACGCGTGCGGCGACCTGTCCGGCGTCGTCAACGCGACGGGCGCGGCGCTGGTGCAGCAGCTGAAGGCCCTCCCCCGGATCAGCTGTACCTACCCGCTGTTCAACCTCACCGGGGAGAACGCGCGGAAGGCCTTCCGCGAGGCCCAGATGGTGACCGTCGCCGACGCGCTGCGCGACGACTCCGCCCGGTACGCGGGCAACAACAGTGCCTCCACCGGCCAGTTGGTGATGTTCCTGCGCGCCGGCTACTACGTGCAGGAGAACAACGCGGACGCCGTCGGCGGCTACGGAACGGCCCTGAAGGGCGCGTCGCGCGGGGCGCTCGACGCCTTCTTCGCGTCGCCGCGCAGCAAGGACGTCACGGATGCCAACGGCGAGATCCTCAACGAGGTCGTCACGCTGATCGACAGCACCCGGGAGGCGGGCCGGTACGCCGGTGTCGTCAAGTGGATGCTCGGCGGCTACGACGGCACGTGGCCCGGCCAGATGAACCTGGCGATGCAGCACGTCGAGTGGGTCGTCTCGAACGGCTTCAAGGCCGCGGACGACGACCGCGGCTGGCGTGCCGCCCTCAAGGCCGACCCCGCCATCCTCGACACCTGGGCCGGGTTCATCACGCGCAACGGCGCCCAGCTGAACCGCCTGGACGTCGTCAGCAACGTCGGCCGCCACCTCGGCCACGCCCTCGACGTCCCCGAGCTCAAGGACCGCGTCCGCCCGCTCCTCAAGGACCTGATCAACCGGTACCCGAACGTCGGCCCCACCGCGCCGATCACCATGAACCTGGGCTGGTACACGCGCCAGTACGACCGGAACAACTGCGCCGCCTACGCCATCTGCGACCTCGGCGAGCGCGTGCTGCCCCTGGTCCTGCCCACCCAGCACACCTGCAACCCGGGGCTGAAGATCCGCGCGCAGGACATGTCCCCCGACCAGCTGGCGAGCACCTGCACGAGCCTGGTCGACCAGGACGCCTACTTCCACCGGATCATCGGCGACGAGGGCGCGATCCCCGGTGACGTGAACACGAACCTGGAGGTCGTCGTCTTCGACGACTACACCCAGTACGCGCTGTACGCCTGGGCCATCTACAACATCGACGTCGACAACGGCGGCATGTACGAGGAGGGCAACCCGTCCGTTCCCGGCAACCAGGCCCGCTTCATCGCCCACGAGGCCCACTGGCTGCGCCCGGACTTCCAGATCTGGAACCTCAACCACGAGTACACCCACTACCTCGACGGCCGCTACAACATGTACGGCGACTTCGAGGCGGGCATCACCACGCCCACCATCTGGTGGGTCGAGGGCATCGCCGAGAACATCTCGTTCGGCTACCGCGGCGAGCGCAACGCCGACGCCATCGCCGAGGCCGGCAAGCGGACGTACAGGCTCAGCGACCTGTTCGACACCGTCTACGGCCAGGACGAGGACCCGGAGGTCAACTCGAACCGGGTCTACCGCTGGGGCTGGCTCGCGGTCCGCTACATGCTCCAGAAGCACCCCGCGGACGTCCGGACCGTGCTCGGCGCCTACCGCACCGGTGACTGGACCGGCGCCCGCACCTTCCTGAAGCAGACCGTCGGCACCCGGTACGACGCGGACTTCGCGACCTGGCTCACGACCGACTGCGCGACGAACGACTGCGGTCCGCTGCCCGAGGCCACGGCCGCCCCCGCCCCCCTCTGCAGCCTCGGCGACGCGCGTCAGTTCGACCAGAACTGCCGCCGCGACGGCCTCGCCGCCTCCGCCGGCAACTACAGCTACCACTTCGTCCACCTGCCGGCCGGCGTCAGGAAGCTGACCATCACCAGCAGCGGCGGCACCGGTAACGCCGACCTGTACTACGGCGGCGGCAGCTGGGCCACCACCGGCAGCTACCAGGCCAGGTCCACCAACGCCGGCAACGGCGAGACCCTCACCATCGACAACCCGCCCTCCGGCTGGGTCTACTTCAGCCTCGCCGCCGCACAGGACTTCAGCGGGGTGAGCCTCACCACCCGGTCCGAGTAGCGAACCGTTCGCCGGTGCCCGTCCGGGCACCGGCGAACCCCCCGAGCCCCTCCCCGGCAGCACCCGACCGGGGACGGCGATGTTTAAAACCGAACTGCCGGCGCAGACGCATGCCAAGACGGGAAAACCCGTCGGGAACCCGTCCTGTCACCGATTCGACGAGCGAATCGGGGGCACGTCACCGCTCTGCGACCGGCAGGAGACCGCATGAAGATCCGTGTGGGGCGCCGCCGCCACGGCCGGCGCGGACGCCGGGTCCTCTCCCGGTGGACTCCGCGGGCCCTCGTCCGCCGAACCGTGGTGCGCCTGACGAAATGGGAGCTCCATCTGATGGCATGGGGCATGCGGATGACGGCGCGACGGGCCCTGCACGCCCTGGTGCCGACGGCTGTACGGCGCAGGGTGTAGGCAGGTCCGGACGGAGGAGACATGGGCACCTGGGAGAAGACGAAGGCGCAGATGGAAGAAGTCGCCGGCAGCGCCGTGAGGAAGTCCGCGCACGCGATGGGCAACGAGAAGCTGGCGGCCAAGGGCGGGGCACTCCAAGCGCGCGGCAAGGCCCGGCGCCTGAAGGAGGAGGCGAAGGGGAAGTTCTCCTGATCGACGCTCCTGATCGACGGCTGGTCCACATCGCGAGACAGAAGGAATCATGGGAATACTCGCTTGGATTCTCCTCGGGTTGCTCGCGGGCATCATCGCGAAGATGCTGATGCCCGGTAAGGACCCGGGCGGCATCATCGTCACCACGCTCATCGGCATCGCGGGCGCCCTGCTCGGGGGATGGCTCGGCAAGGTCCTCTTCGACGTCGACTCCGTGGACGGCTTCTTCGAGCTGTCCACCTGGATCGCCGCCATCGTCGGTTCGCTCGTCCTCCTCGCGGTCGCCCGACTCTTCGCACGGCACAAGTGACGCCCCCACCGTGGCCCAGGGCCTCCCCTCACAGGGGGCCCTGGGCCGCACGACTGCCCTCGGTCCGAACTCGGTCCGTCCCCGGCCTCGGTCCGTACCCGGCGCGAGCGGAGCGCCGTCAGCGCGCGGGGGGAAGCAGGGGGCCCAGGGGGCCGAGCTCCAGGTTGAGGTCGTCGAGCGTGTACCCGTGCTCGACGCACAGCTCGGTCATCCGGTCGTGCAGGGCGAGCAGGGTGGCCCCGAGTTCCTCTTCCTGAGCGTCGGTGAGGCCGCCCGCCTCGACGCGGCGGAGGGCCTGGCGTTCGATGAGCTGCCGCAGGAGTTCGACGACGGTGAGGACGAGCTTGAGGAGGTCCTCGCCGACGGCCTCCCGGTCGGTACGGATGCGGTGGGCCGCCGGCCGGGTCTCCCCGGGCGCGGCGAGCGGCGCCCGGAGGAGCTGGAAGGCGTGGGGCGGCCGGTCGCCGACGGCGTCCGGGTCGGGGTGCGGCGGTCGCGGGGCTCGGTGGCTGTTCATGGCCTGACCTCGGGGGCGAAGGTGTCGGAGGCGGTGACGGACGTGATGAGGGCACGCAGGGAGATGCGTACGAGGTCGATGTCGGCGATGGAGAGGACGAGGTCGCCGGTGACGACGACACCGCCGGCCAGGAGCCGGTCGAGGAGGTCGACGAGGGCGACCTGCCGGCCGGGAAGCGGTGCGGGGCGTTCGGCGGGGGTCATGAGCGCGCGCCGCGGTGCTCGGGCGGGTCGTCGGACGGTGCCGACGGCATGGCGAAGGAGTACGGCGCCCAGGGGCCGGTGACCTCGACGCGTACGCCGGTGAGGTCGCGGCCCGCCCGGCGGACGGCGGCGCGGAAGTCCTCGGCCTGGTCCTCGGGAACCAGGTAGGCGTCGTTGAGGACGTTCTCGCCGTTCTCGCGGCTTGTGAGCGGGCCGGTCTGCGCCGGGTGGCGGACGACGTCGGCGGCGTGCCGGGCCGCCGTGGCCGCGATGCGGTCCACCACTTCCCTGGCCTGCAGGTAGCGGTCCTCACGGGCGTGGCTCTGGGCACGGCGGGCTTCCAGATAGGCCTTGCCGGGAGTCGTAGCGGCATCGGGAGCCGTGCCGGCGCCGCCCGCCGTGCCGGCGCCGGGGACCGTACCGGTGTCGGGGGCCACGTAGACCTTGACTCCGTACTCGGCGTGGTGGGCGAGGAGGGCGAGTCTGGTCCCGAAGGCCTCCTGCTGCGCGCCGAGCGCTTCCCGGGCGCTGTCGGTGTCCCGGTAGAGGGTGGCCAGCCGCAGGGGCAGGACGACGGTGTGCTCCGTGAGGGCCTGGATGACGCGGTGGTGGGCGCGGGCGGTCTCGTCGAGCCAGGCGAGGTCCTCGAAGCGGGATCTGAGGACCTCCTCACCCCATGCGTCGGCGGGCACCCGGCTGACGGCGAAGGCCGGGGCGTCCGGCCCCGCGCCGTGGGGGAGCAAGAGGGCGACCGGAGCCGCGCCGACCCCGCGCAGGTCGCCCAGCAGCTCGCCGAGCCGAGGGGTGGGGGCGGCGACGGCGTAGACGTAGGTGAGGCTCGGTTCTCCGTTCACGGTGCGGGCCTTTCGCTCTCGGCGTCGCCGGGCCGGGCCGCGCCGCGCCGCGCCGGGCCCCCGTCGGAGCGGTCGGACGGCAGGGCGTCCGACCGCTCGCGGCGCAGGGCGTCGAGCTCCGCGCGCAGGCGCCGGTTCTCCTCCGCGAGCGGATCGGCGCTGTGCCGGGAGGAGAGCGAGGGATCGTGCTCCCACCAGTCGATGCCCATCTCCTTGGCCTTGTCGACCGACGCGATCAGGATGCGCAGCTTGATGGTCAGCAGTTCGATGTCGAGGAGGTTGATGCGGATGTCGCCGGCGATCACGATCCCCTTGTCCAGGACGCGTTCCAGGATGTCGGCCAGACTGGCCGACGAGGACGGCGGGTACGCCGCCGGCGACGCACGGGACGGCATCGGGGCGATCCGGTGGGCAAGCGGGTCAGTCACGGGCCCGACCTCCTGGGTCACGGCAGGTTCTGTCGGAATTGCGCGATCTCGTCGAGACGGTCGAGGAGTTCGCCCTCCTGGCGGTCGAACGCGGCCTCGTCGATCTCCCCGGCCTCGAGCCTGCGCTCCAGCTCGGCGAGGGCGGCGTAGACGGGGGCGGGGTCGTAGTACTCGGCGGCGGCCTGGTCCACCACGCGCTGCGCCACCCACGTCACCAGCCGTACGGGCAGCAGCGGCGCGGTCAGGAGCTTGGTCAGCGCTCCCATGGCTCCTCCTCGGAACGAGTGCCGGGCCCGGCGGGGCCCGGGCCGGGCTACACGAAGCTGTAGGGGGGCAGCGGCCCGGCGAAGCGGAACTGGACGCCCTCGTTCTCGTCGGCGAGGGCGGCCTCCGCCTGGAGGAACGCGTCCTTGTCGTCGTCGTGGACCAGGAGGGAGACGCCGAGGATGTCGCCCTCGGCGGGCGCGCGGACGCTGTGGGCGACCGCGAGGGGGATCAGCGCACCGACCAGTCGGGCGGCCAGGGCCTCCTGCCGCTCCCGTACCTCGGCGGCGACGATCTCCCCGAGTTCCAGGGGCAGCCTCGGGTCGGGGTCGCCCGCCCGCATGCGGTCGTTGAGCTGCCGGGCCCGGTCCGAGTCCTGGAGGATCCCCCGCAGGAGGGCGTCCTCGTCCTGGGACGCCTTGACGTGGTACTCGGCGCAGCCGCTGAGCCGCTCCAGCGCCGCCAGGTAGCCGTCCGCACGCTCGCGAAGCACCTGGGTGACGGCCTGGTCGTCGGGGGCCGTGTAGCCGAACTGCAAGGGAAGGATCGTTCCGTCGGCCATGAGGCGCTCCTGCACCGCCTGGTGGGCGGCGAGGTCTCGGCGTCTGGGCCGGACCTCCTCGTCGACGTCCGAGACGACCGCACGCAGCGGCCCGGCGGTCAGGTCGCGCACCGGCACGCCTTCGGCGCCGACACCCGTCAGCCCGTCCAGGCGGCACGGGTGGGTGGCGTCGGTGATGGAGTACACGTAGAGGGGCATCGCCTACTCCTTCTCCCTGCGCACGGGTCGCCGCGCGGGCCGACGGCGCCGGGGGGCCTCCTCCGGCTCCTCTTCCGGCTCCTCCTCCGGCTCCTCCTCCGGCTCCTCCTCCGGCTCCTCCTCCGGCTCCTCCTCGTCGTCGGACCCGCCGGTGAGCGACTTCTTCACCGCGTCCACGACGCCGCCGACGGCACCCTCGGACTTGCCGTGGGCCCCGCTCTCGATCGCGTCGCCGACGACGTCGGTCAACTGCGCGGGGGCCTTCCGGCCCGCTTCCAGGTCGAGGCGGTTACAGGCCTCGGCGAAGCGCAGATAGGTGTCGACACTGGCGACGACGATGCGCGCGTCGATCTTCAGGATCTCGATGCCGACGAGCGACACGCGTACGAACACGTCGATCACGATCCCACGGTCCAGGATCAACTCCAGAACGTCATAGAGGCTGCTCGTGCCTCCACCGGTGTTTCTACTGACGCTGCTTCCACTCTGCGGCACCACTGTCATGGCCGCTTCCCTTCACGGATCCGGCTCGTCAGGTCGGTCGATCGATCATGCCCCGGCTGTACCGCCGGGTCCGCTCGTACGAGATCAGCTCGCCTTCCTCGTCCAGGGTGACCTTGTAACTGGCCAGGATGCTGGTGGTGTCGGGGATCCGCTCCAGCTCGACGACCTCGACCTGGGCTTCCCAACCGTCCTCGCTCGGCCGGAGTGACGAGACCGAGTCGGGAACCCGACCCAGCAACGTCGAGAGCTGCTCCACCGCCGAGCGCATCGCGGCCGCCGCACCGGTCACCCTGCGACGCGGCGCAGCCTTGCGCGCGGCGGCCTTCCGGACGGGCCTGGTCGGCTTCGTCTCGCTGTCCGCGCCCTCCTCGGGCGGAGGACGTCGGCTGCGGCCCGCTTCTGCTGCGGCCATCTGCCTGCTCCCCTCGCGGACTGACCAGTGCGCCTTCCCGGCTCAGACCGATGCAAACACCCTCACCTGACCGCGAACCTCTTCTTTTTTCGATATCCGCGCATATCTCGCATCGAGCGGAGCAGTCCCCGTAGTAACCGTCCGGTGAAGGGAAAGCTCATGGACGACACGACCAAGATCGCCTTGGCGGCCGCCGTCGCCGGGGGCTACGTACTGGGGCGGGCGAAAAAGGGACGACTGGCCTTCTCCCTGATCACGTACGCCGCAGGCCGCCGTTTCGGCCTCGACCCGCGGGAGCTCGCGACACAGGGTCTGAAGAAGCTGAGCGAGATGCCGCAGGTGGCCGAGCTGGGCGACCAGATCAAGGGTGAAGCACTCGACGCCGGGCGCAAGGCCGTCGTGGCCGCCGCGAACCGCCGGATGGGCGAGCTCGCCGACTCGCTGCGCGAGCGCACTCTCGCTCTCGAACGCGGCCACGAGGAGGAGGACGAGCAGGACTACGACGACGAATCGGAAGACGGCTACGAGGACGACTACGAGGACGGCGAGGAAGCCTACGCCGACGAGGAGGGCGAGGACGAAGAACCCGAGGAAGAGGAAGAGGAGGAGGAAGAGGAATCCGCGCCGGAGGAACCCGAAGAGGAAGAACCCCGCGGAGGAGCGGAGGACGAAGAGGAGGAAGGCCCGGAGGAAGAGGCTGAGGAAGAGCCGCCCGCCCGCCGCCGGCCCGCCCGCCGTTCCACCCCGGCCTCACCGTCCAAGTCCCCCGGACGAGGCGCCACGACCCGCAAGGCGGCCCCGGCCAGGAAGTCGGCCTCGGCGAAGAAGTCGGCTCCCGCCAAGAAGGCGACCCCGGCCAGGAAGACGACGAGCCCGGCCAGGAAGGCGACCACGGCCAAGAAGGCCCCTGCCAAGAAGACCACGGCCAAGAAGGCGTCGACCAAGCAGACGTCGACCACGGGGACGAAGGCTTCGGCCCGCAAGTCGAGCACCGGGACGACGGGACAGGGCGCCACGGGCAAGACGAAGCGCAGCACGCCCGCCAAGAAGACCGCGGCCAAGAAGACCGCGGCCAGGCCTGCAGCGAAGAAGACGGCAGCGCCGAAGAAGAGTTCGGGGCGCGCCCCGGCGACCAAGTCCGCCGCGAAGAAGACCGTCGCCACCAAGACGGCCCGCCGCAAGACGACCTCGCGGAGGTGAACCATGGCCACCCACCAAGCGGCCGGAGACGACCGTTCCGGGTTCGACCGGCTGATGGAAGAAGCCTCCGCCTACCTGTCCACGCAAGCCGGCCACGTCGCGGACAAGGCCGTGGACAAGCTGGGCGACCTGACCGACGGCCTCCACGACGTCGCCGAGAACGGCGGCAGCCTCGGGGACCTCGGCGGCCGTCTGCTCCAGGGCGACTCCCCCGCGAAGGCCGTTATCGGCCATACGTTCGAGGGCCTCAAGGACAAGGTGAAGGAGGTCGGCTCCGGACTCCTGGGCGGCAAGAAGAAGAACCGCAAGGGCGGCTCCAAGCCCATCAACATCATCGAGGCCATCGACATCGGCGTGCCCCTGCGCACCGCCTACGACCACTGGACGCAGTACGAGAACTTCAGCAGCTTCGCCAAGGGCGTGCGCAGCGTCTCGCAGGGCGACGACACGACCAGTGACTGGAAGGTCAAGGTCGGACCGTCCACCCGCAGCTGGAAGGCCTCCGTCCAGGAACAGATACCGGACGAGCGGATCCTCTGGACGTCAGAGGGCGCCAAGGGGACCACGCGCGGATGCGTGAGCTTCCACGAGCTCGCCCCCTCCCTCACCCGGATCCTCCTGGTCGTGGAGTACTACCCGTCCGGGCTCTTCGAGAAGACCGGCAACCTGTGGCGGGCCCAGGGCAGGCGCATGCGCCTGGACCTGAAGAACTTCGACCGCTTCGTGTCCCTCTCCAGCGATGAACCCGACGGCTGGCGCGGGGAGATCGAGGACGGCGAGGTCGTCCTCACGCACGAGGACGCCGTCGCGGAGGAGGAGAACGAGGAAGGGAACGAGGAAGAGGGCGAAGAGGAGGCCGAAGAGGTGGACGAGGAGGACGGCCAGGGAGACCAGGAGGACGAGGAAAGCCGGTCGGACCGAGAAGAGGACTACCCCGAAGAAGAGGAAGGGGACTACGAAGAAGACGACGCCTACGACGAGGGCGCGGAAGTGGACGAGGACGAGGACGACGCCTACGAGGACGAGGACGAGGCGCCCCGCCTCGCAGGACGCCGACGCTGAGCCTCGCCGGATCGTCCGACCGGTGGCCGTGCGCGCGCACGGCCACCGTCGTGCGCGCGCGACCGCTCGCTCACGCGTCCCCTCAGGTGGCGCCCTTCCCCTCAGGTGGTGCCGCACGGGCACGAGGAGGGGCCGACGGCTCCCGCCGTCGGCCCCTCGGTCGGCTGTCACCGGTCAGTGACTGTCACCGGTCAGTGCTTGAGAGCGTCGCGTCAGTGCTTGAGCGCGTCGCGCGCCTTCTGCGCGGCCTGCTTCGCGTCACCGGCGACCTGCTCGGCGCGGCCCTTCGCCTCCAGGCGTTCGTTGCCGACGGCTTTGCCGGTGACCTCCTTCGCCTTGCCCTTGGCCGTCTTTCCCATGTTCTTGGCCTTCTTGCCCGTGGCCATCCCAGTCACCTCCAAGGAGAGTCACTGGCTCGCTACCCGGATAAAGCGCGAGAAATCACGCACCGGGAAATCACTCTCGAAGAAGGCGCCGGGTGCCCAGGGGTTCGAGGGATCCGGGTGTCAGGGTCGGGCGGCGAGGGCCTCGACCTCGAACAGCATGTCGGGCGTGGCCGGACTCGCGACGCCGACGAGCGGGTTCACGGGCGGCTTCGCCCCCCGGCCCTTCCCGATGGCGGCGCCGATCGGCGCGAGCTCGGCGACGTCGTGGTCCACCACGTACGTCCGCAGCTGAACCACGTGCCCGAGGTCCAACCCATGGGCGGCGAGCGCGACACCGGCGTTGCGGAACGCCTGCGCGACCCGCTCGGCGAAATCGGGCGAGACGACCGCGCCACCCGCTACGCCCCCCGCCACCCGCCTAGCCTCCCGGCTCCCCCGCGTACCGGTCCCCCGCCACCCGGAACGTCCACACGACAGGCTCGATCCGTTCCGGAACGGCCGCGCGGGAGGCCGCGCGCGACGATACTTCCTCGCAGGTACGACCGGGGGGCCGCGCGAGCAGCGGCCGGGAGGGGAGCTGCACCGGTGGGCATAGCCATGGTCGACGCGATCGGACTGGGCAAGAGGAACGAGCGGCGGGCGGAGGAGTTGAACCGCCGCGAGGAACGGCTCGCCCGGTACGAGGCCGTCGAGGTCGCGGCGCAGGAGCGCGCCCGCCACCGCGCGTACGACAAGGCACTCGTGCCGTTCGGTGACGTGTTCTCCCACCTGAGGAACATCGGTCCGGACGATCTGAAGGCCGTCGCCGAACCCTCCGGGTCGGAACCGGCGGACGGGGAGGTGCGCCGCATCCACTCGGACGCGCTGCGCGCCGTCGCCGCGCTGGCCTTCGGCGTCGGGGCCTCGGTCGGCTTGAAGGCGGGCACGATCGCCGCGGTGGGAGCGTTCGCCACCGCTTCCACGGGTACGGCCATCTCCGGCCTCTCCGGGGCGGCCGCGACGAGCGCGGTCCTCGCGTGGCTGGGCGGCGGCTCACTGGCGGCGGGTGGGGGCGGGGTCGCCGCGGGCACCCTGGTGCTCGGCGGCATCACGGCCGCGCCCGTACTCCTCGCGGCGGGCGGCCTCATCAGCTGGAAGGGGCGCAAGAACCTTCGCGAGCAACGCGCCGCCGCCACCCTTCTCGAGGAGCACGCCGCCGACCTCGGCGTCCGCGAGGAGCGCGCCGCGGCCCGGTGCAAGCACAGCCGTCGGGTACGGCAGTTGTTGGACGGCCTCCGTAAGGAGACGCGGCGCAGGCTGCGCGCGGTGGGCGGCCTGGTCGACGGTCAGGACGACTACTCCGTCTACACGCCCGCGCAGCGGGCCGAGGTGGACGTGCTCGTCGCTCTGGCCGGTGACGTGGTCGCCGTCATGCGGACCCCGATGGCCGACGACGACGGTCAAGTGCCGGATCTGTCGCGGCGCGTGGTGAAGGAGGTCCGGAGACGTCTCCGCGACATCAGACGCGCACGGTGAACGACCGGTGGTCCAGGGCCACGCGGCGGTGTGCTGCCGGGAGGGAACATCGTCGCCCCGGTGGCGTGCCCGTCGGCGGCGCGCCTGACGGCGGGCGCGCGCTACCGCTTCGGGGGAAGCCGTTCGACCGCGACGAGGGCCGCGTCGTCGCCGAGGTGGCCGCCGGCGTGGGTCCGGAGGTCGGCTCGCAGGTGGCCGAGGAGGGTGGGCGGGTCGTCGCCGGCCCAGGTGGGGAGGCGTTCGGTGAGGGGGTAGAAGGCGCGGGTGCGGTCGCGGGCCTCGATGACGCCGTCCGTGTAGAGGAGGAGGACGTCGCCGGTGTCGAAGGGGAAGGTCTCGACGGTCACGTGGGGGGTGAGGACGTCGGAGAGGCCGAGCGGGGGGCTCGCGTCGGTGGCGTCGAGGGGGATGACGCGCCCGTCGCGGATGATCAGGGGCGGCGGGTGGCCGCAGTTCACGAGGCGTACGACGGGCTCGTCGTCGGGGATGTCGAGGACGAGCGCGGTGACGAAGGCCTCGTCGGTGTCGTCGGTCGGGCCGTCGGGGCCGGAGGGTGCCTCGGGCGCGGGGGTGGCCTCCTCCATGGAGCCGACGCCTGCCTCCAGGTGCCCGACGAGGTCCGGCAGTTCCTGCTCGCGCCGGGCGGACCGGAAGGCGCCGAGGACGAGTGAGGCCTCGCTGATGGCGTCGAGGCCCTTGCCTCGGGCGTCGCCGATGAGGAGGCGGGTGCCGGTCGCCGTGCGGGCGGCGGCGTAGAGGTCGCCGCCCATCTGCGCCTCCTCCTCGGCCGCCAGGTAGACGGAGGCGATGTGCAGGGGTCCCGCGTGCTGGGGAAGGGGGCGGAGGACGACGCTCTGGGCGGCGTGGGCGATGGAGCGGAGCCGGGTCACCCGGGACTCGTCGCGCTCGCGGAGGTAGGAGAAGAAGGTGACGATGATCGAGATCAGGACGAGGACGACGATCTGGTAGGTGTGGTTCAGATCCGTGAAGCTCGTCCGGGCGACGGCCACGATCGACTGGGCGAGCACCGCGACCGCCCCCACGAAGGCGGTCATGCGCGGTCCCGCGAACGACGCCGTCACCGCGGGCGCGGCGATGAGGAAGGGTCCCAGGTGCACCTCGGGCGGAACCACGATGTCCACCACGGTGACCACCGCGATCAGCGCGAAGGGGACGGCGAGCAGCAGTCGGCCGTGGCGCCGGGCGAGGCGTGGGACGAAGTCGCTGCGGCGGGAACCCATGGGAAAGGCATACATCAGGTCGCGCGGCATGTCCTGTTGCCCGGCGCCCTGCCCCACGAGCGGTCCGCGGGGGACGACGCTCCGTGTCCGGCGGGCTTCCCGGGAACCGGCGGGGGCGAGATGACGCTCCATGTCCGAACTCCGGGGCGCAGGGCGGTTCGGGCATCTCTCCGTGTCCGGTCTCCGGGGCGCAGGCCTGCTCGGGCGACTCTCCGTGCCCGGGCCTCCCGGTGGGAGGCCCGGGCGGACGCCGTGGGCCGCGGCCGGCGTCAGAGGGCGAAGGTCGTCACCACCGCCGCGTGGTCGGACGGCCAGGTGTTGGCCGAGACGTCCGGCCAGGGCGTCGGGGTGCCGGTGACGAGCGTGCGGGAGGTGAGGACGCGGAGGCCGCGGGCGTTGTGGAGGACGTAGTCGATGCGGTCCTGCGGTTCGGGGCGGCCGGCGTGCTCGCCGGGCTCGGGGTGGACGGGGTGGATCGGCGACCAGGTGTGACCGGGGTCGGTGCGGGGGTCGGGGTGGGCCTCGCGGTAGGAGTCGCGGAGACCGGCCTCGGCGGCGGCGGCCGTCACCGGCCAGGGGACGTCGAGCCGGTCGAGGTGGGAGGCGGCGTTGAAGTCGCCGACCAGGACGACGGGGCGCCGGTCCCCCGCCTCCTTGGTGATGCGCGCGAGCGTGTCCCGTATCTGCGCGAGGCGCACGTCCTCGTGGGCGATCAGCTCGTCGGCGGGGAGCCCGTCGAAGGCGGCCTCGTACGGCCCGTACGGGGTGTAGTGGAGGTGCGCGGTCCACACGTCCACCTCCAGGTCGTCGTCGACCCGGAGGCGCACTCCGGCGGCGCCGTAGAAGCCGACGTCGGGGTCGCCGAGGCGGGCGACGACGGGGTGGCGGCTGAGGACGCCGAGGTTCTCGCCCGCGGTGTGGTGGTGCCAGCCGAGCGCGTCGGCGAGCTCGCGGGTGGCGGTGCCGCCGGTCTCCTGGAGGCCGACGACGTCGGCGCCGGACGCGCGGATGGCGGCGAGCTGCTTGGCCCGGTGGTCGTCGACCATGGCGCCGCCGAGCCAGAGGTTCCAGCTCATCACGGTGAGGCGGCCGCCGGTCAGGCCGCGCAGCAGTGCGGGGGTGACGCCGGTGAGGCCCTCGTTGCGGACGGTCCGGCGGGGGCCGGGGGCGATCGGGGCGAGGGAGGGGACGGCGAGCACCGTGCAGCCCGCGGCTTCGGCCGAGGCGACGCCGGTGGGGGTGTCCTCGACGGCCACGCAGTGCGCGGGGTCGACGCCGAGGGCGCGGCAGGCGGCCAGGTACGGGTCGGGTTCGGGCTTGGTGTGCTCGGTGTCGTCGGCGGTGACGGACACGGTGAAGGCCGGCGCGCCGAGGGCGGCGAGCGCGGCGAGCACGGTGTCGGCGACGGCCCGCGGCGAGGCGGTGACCAGTGCGGTGGGCACCTCGTCGCGGGCGAGCGCGGCGAGCAGGTCGAGGGCGCCGGGCCGGGGCTCGACGCCGGCCGCGACCCGGTCCGCGAACTCGCGGTGCAGTTCGGCCGCGAGCCGCTCGGCGGCCGGGGCTCCGGGGGCGGCGGCCAGCCAGGCGGCGGTGTGCTCGACGGGGCGGCCGAGGACGTCGGGGCGGTCGGCCTCGGTCAGGGCGCGTCCCGCGACCTGCTCCACCGCCTGCCACCACAGGCCCTCGGTGTCGACGAGCGTGCCGTCCATGTCGAACAGGACGGCGTGGAGTGCGGGCACGTTGGTCTCTTTCTCTGTTCCGCCGGCGCGCGGTGCGCCGGCTGTCAGGTCACGCGGGACCGGGTGGGTCGCGGTCCCTGTGTCAGCCTGCCCTGCGGGGCGCGACGAGCACAGGGCGTTCGCGCAGGGCGAGCCGCACGGGCCGGCCGGCGGTGAGCGCGGCGGCCTCGTGGGTGGGCAGGTCGGCCTTCACCTCGGTGCCGTCGGCGGATCCGCCCTCGATCCGTACGGTGAGGCGGGTGGTCGCCCCGAGGAAGGCGGTGGCGGTGATCCGGCCGGTGCCCGCGTCGGCCGGCGCGTCCGTGTCCCCGGTGGCGTCGCCGCCGGTGACCCGTACGTCCTCGGGGCGGACGAGCACGTCCACGGCGCCGTTCGCGGGCGTCTCGCCTTCCACCGGCAGTCGCCGGCCGAGTACGTCGACGGTGCTGCCGTCGAGGTCCCCGGGGATCCGGCTCATCGTGCCGACGAACTCCGCGACGAACGCGGTCGCGGGGCGCCCGTACAGTTCGGCGGGCGGTGCGCACTGCTCCAGGCGACCGGCGCGCATCACGGCGACCCGGTCGGCCATGGACAGCGCCTCTTCCTGATCATGCGTCACGAAGAGTGTGGTGATGCCGAGTTCGCGCTGGATGCGGCGGATCTCCTCGCGCAGGCTGAGCCGTACCTTGGCGTCGAGCGCGGACAGCGGCTCGTCGAGGAGCAGGACGCGGGGGCGCAGGGCGAGGGCGCGGGCGAGGGCGACGCGCTGCTGCTGGCCGCCGGACAGCTGGTGGGGGTAGCGGCCGCCCTTGTCGCCGAGGCCGACGAGGTCGAGCAGTTCCGCGGCCTGCTTCTGGCGCGTGGCCTTGGCGACCTTGCGCATGCGCAGGCCGAAGGAGACGTTGTCGAGGCAGTCGAGGTGGGGGAAGAGGCTGTAGGACTGGAAGACCATGCCCGCGTCGCGGCGGTGGGCGGGCACGCGGGTGATGTCCTCGCCGTCGACGAGGACCGCGCCGGAGTCGGGCTGCTCGAAACCGGCCAGCATGCGCAGGGCGGTGGTCTTGCCGCAGCCGGACGGGCCGAGCAGGGCGAGGAGTTCGCCGGGCGCGACGGTGAGGTCGAGGCCGTCGAGGGCGGTGGTGGCGCCGAACCGGCGGCTCAGGCACCGGAATTCGACGGTCGCGGCGCCGGTGTCCGTACGCGGTGCGAGGGGGGTGGTCACGCTCATGGTCATCCCTTGGGGGTCAGGACTGGAGGTCATGCCTCGGAGGTACGGGTACGGCGGCGTCCGCCCGCGCCGGCGAGGGCGAGCAGCAGCAGCCAGGTGACGAGCAGGCTGAGCACGGACACGGCGACGGACATCTGGGCCTGGGAGCCGGAGATGTTGACGATCCAGACGGCGAACGGCCGGAAGCCGAGCAGCTGGGCGACGGTGTACTCGCCGAGGACCAGGGCCAGGGTGAGGAAGGACGCGTTCATCAGCGCGCCGCGCAGGTTGGGCAGGACGGCGCTGACGAGGGCCTGGACGCGGCCGGCTCCGCAGCTGCGGGCGGCCTCGACGAGGGTGCGGACGTCGATCGCGGCGAGCCCGGCGTCGAGGGCCCGGTGGACGAAGGGCAGGGCCATCACCACGTACGCGAGGACGAGCACGACCGGGAAGTCGGGGTTCTGCAGGGCCACGAAGGTCTGGAACAGCGGGGTCCGCGAGAGGTGTTCGGGGCCCCACCTGAGGACGGTGCCGAGGCCGGCGACGAAGGCGATGGGCGGGACGACGAGCGGCAGCGAGCACACCGCCTCGACGACCGGTCGCAGCCGGGGCGCGCCGAGCCGCAGGGCGACCATGGCGGGCACCATGAGGAGCAGGACGACGGCGATGGTGACGGCGGCGAGTCCCAGGGACAGCAGCAGGCTGGTGACGAAGCCGTCGGTGGTGAGGATCTTCGTGTAGGCGTCGAAGGTGAGGCCCCGGCCGGGCACGTCGACGGTGAAGACGACGGAGGCGGCCAGCGGCACCAGGAAGTACAGGCCGGCGAGGCCGAGGGCGGCCCAGCGCCACGGGGAGGGGGATCGGTTCAGGCGAGCCATCGCGTGCTCCGGCGTTGCAGGGGCAGATAGACGGCCATGACGAGCCCGGCGATGACGATCATGTCGAGGCTGAGGGCGAGGGCCACGTTCTCCTGGCCGACGAGGACGTTGCCGGAGAGGGCGTCGGAGATCTGCAGGGTGACGAGGGGGACGGCGCTGCCGACCATCGCGGCGGCGGTGGCGTAGGCGGCGAAGGCGCTGCCGAACAGCAGCACGAGGCCGCCGAGGAGGCTGGGCAGCAGCACGGGGAGGGCGACGTGCCGCCAGTACTGGAGGGCGGTGGCGCCGTTGTTGCGGGCGGCCTCGCGCCACTGGGTGCGCAGTCCGTCGAGGGCGGGGGTGATGGTGAGGACCATCAGCGGGATCAGGAAGTAGAGGTAGACGATGACGAGGCCCCAGAAGCTGTAGAGGCTCCAGCCGTGGTCGGCGAGGCCGAGCCGGCCGGTGAGGACTCCGGAGTTGCCGAGGGTGGCGACGAACGCGAAGGCGAGCGGCACGCCGCCGAAGTTGGCGAGGACGCCGGAGGCGGTGAGCACGGCCTCGCGCAGGGCGCGGGAGCGGGAGGTGACGACGGCCTGGGCGAGCGGCAGTCCGAGCAGCACGGCGAGGCCGGCTGCGGTGGCGGAGAGCTTGACGCTGCCGACGAGGGCCGTGAGGTAGGCGCCGTGGACGGAGGCGGTGAGGTTGGCGGTGCCGTACGTGCTCGTGCCGGTGGCGGGGTCGTCCACGGTGAGGGCGCCGCCGACGATGGCGAGGGCGGGGATGCCGAAGGCGATCGCGGTGAAGGCGAGCAGGGGGACGGCGGCGAGCCAGGCGGGGGTGCGGCGGGGCCCCCGCCGCCGGGCCTTCTCGGGCCCGGCGGCGGCGGTCGCCGTGAGGGTGTCACTCATGGTGGTGTCCCTCGGCGAGGTGTCGGTGGTCATCCGGAGACGGCCTTGCCCCAGCCCTGGGCGAGCGTCGTCTTGGCCGTGGCCTGCTGGGCCTCGGTGGGGAAGGCGGGGACGCCGGTGACGGCGGGCAGCCTGCCGGCGGCGTCCCTGTCGAGGGTGCCGGCCTTGTCGAGGGCGGGCATCAGGACGGGACGGGCGAAGCCCCTGAGCCACAGGTTCTGGCCCTCGGCGCTGTACAGGTACTCCTGCCAGAGGCGCGCGGCGGCCGGGTGCGGGGCGTCCTTGTTGACGGCCTGCGAGTAGTACTGGGCGTAGCGGCCGTCGGCGGGGACGGCGACCTTCCAGTCGAGGCCCTTGGACTTGAACTCCTCGGCGTAGCCGGCGTTGAGGTAGTCCCAGTCGATGGAGATGGGCGTCTCGCCCTTCTCGACGGTGGCGGGGGTGGACTCGACGGGGGTGTAGTTGCCGTTCTTCTTCAGTGCGGCGAAGAAGTCGAGGCCGGGCTGGATGTCGTCGAAGGAGCCGCCGTTGGCGAGGGCCGCCGCGTAGACGCCGCCGAAGGCGGAGCCGGACTTGGTGGGGTTGCCGTTGAGGGCGACCTGGCCCTTGTACTCGGGCTTGAGGAGGTCCTTGAAGGTGGTGGGGCAGTTCTTGACGCGCTTGGCGTCGCAGCCGATGGAGACGTAGCCGCCGTAGTCGTTGTACCAGCGGGCCTTCGGGTCCTTCTGGCCGTCGGGGATGTCGCTCCAGGCGGTCACCTTGTACGGGGCGAAGAGGCCCTGCTGGGCGCCGCTGAGGGCGAAGCTGCTGCCGAGGTCGAGGACGTCGGGGGCGCGGTCCTGGCCCTTGCGGGAAGTGACGGCGTTGAGCTCGTCCTGGCTGGAGGCGTCGGGGTTCTCGACCTCGACCTTGATGCCGTACTTCTTCTGGAAACCGTCGATGAGGGCGCCGTAGTTGGCCCAGTCGCGCGGCAGCGCGATGGCGTGCAGCGTGCCTTCCTTCTTGGCCGCTGCGACGAGGGCCTCCAGACCGCCGAAGTCGGCGGCGGAGGTGGCGGTGGCGGCGCTCTTGCCGTCGGTGCCGGTGGTCTCGGGGGCCGCTCCGCAGGCGGTGAGGGCGAGCGCGGCGACGACGGCGAGGGAGCCGCCGAGGACGGTGCTTCTCGGGAGGGTCGCGGGGACGGGCACGGCTTCTCCAGGGGATCGAAGGCTGACAACTTGTCTGAACAAGTCGGCCTCAGTACGCCGGGCGTTGATGACCTGAAGATGAACGGCACCCGAACGGATCACCGCTATTCCCTGCACAATCGCGCTTGTTTTCGGCCACTTGAACACTGGTCTAGGCTGGACGCACTGCACACAGCAGTCGAAGGAACCGCAGCAGTCCAGGGGGAACGATGACCGCGCGCCACGAGCAGATCGCCGCGGAGCTCCGGCGGGCGATCCACCGTGAGGACTACCCGGTCGGCGCCCACCTGCCGGCCGAGACCGAGCTCGCCGCCCGGTACGGCGTCTCGCGCGGCACCGTCCGCCAGGCCGTCGCCGCGCTCACCGCGGAGGGCCTCATCGGCTCCCGCCAGGGCGCCCGCCGCGTCGTCCTCGCCCCGCGCCGCAGCCAGAGCTTCGCCGAGCTGCGCAGCTTCGCCCAGTGGGCGCAGGCCAACGGCCGCACCGCCACCGGCCGGGTGGTCGCCCAGGAGTACCGCCCGGCCACCGCCGAGGACGCCACCCGGCTCCATCTCCCCCTGGGCACGCCGGTGTTGAACGTGCTGCGCCTGCGCGGCCTGGACGGCGATCCGGTGCTCGTCGAGCGCACCGTCTACGCCGACTGGATCTCCCCCGCCGTCGAGGGCATCGAACCCGGGTGCGCCTCCGTCACCCAACGGCTCTACGACGACACCGGTCTGGTCTTCGCCCACGGCGAGCACGTCATCGACGCCATCGCGGCCGGCGCCCGGGACGCCGGCCTCCTCGCCGTCCGCCGCACCAGCCCCCTCCTCCGGGTCCGCCGCGTCACCACCACCCACGACGGCCGCCCGGTCGAGTGGTCCGACGACCGCTACCGCCCTGACGCGGTCAGCTTCTCCGTCGCCAACGCGATCGGCCACAACCCGCTGGTGCGCACCAGCGCGGGATAGCCCCGCGTCCGTCGCGGGGGCCGTGCGGCCTACTGGAAGCTGAGCCGGTGCGGGTGCGCCGGGTCGGCCGGGCAGGTGTGGACGCGCATGAGGCCGCGGCCGAGGTAGACGCCGACCGGGTCGATCACCCGGGGGTCGTCCGCCGCGTCGCGGTCCTCGACGGGGAGCCAGCTCCGCGAGGCGCCGTCGCACTCCACGGTGGCGACGGTGAGCAGCGGGGGCATCGGCGTGCCGCAGGCGGGGCAGTCCACCGGGCGGGGGTCGGTGAGGTGCCAGGACGCGAAGCCGCCGACCTTCCAGCCCGGGGCGAGGGAGAGGTCGCTCATGTAGTCGACCTCCTCGGGCTCCTCGGCGCGGGCGGCGGCCATGGCGGCCTCGTACTCCTCGTACGTGGCGTAACTCGCGGGCGAGGACGAGTCGTACGCGTCCTCGTCGTCCTCGTCGAGGAGGCCTTCCTCCCACGCGTCGATCTCCTCCTGGAGGTCCTCGTCGAGGAGGCCGAGGTACTCGTGCTCGACGACCTGCTCCGGGTGGACGACGCAGGAGGTGGGGACGCACTCCTCACGCCCCGCGACCGGCGGTTCGGGCTGCGGGGCGAGGACCGCGCCGACGTCGGCCGAGCGGCGCCAGCGCAGTTCCACGGCGATGGTCCGCTCCGGGCCGTGGACCTCGAAGGGGCACCAGAACACCTGGAGGAGGTCGTGCCCCTCGGGGCCGGTGAGGTCCGGCACGTCCCCGGTGCGGAGCTGGGCGACGGCGAGGAGCGGCAGCGGGTCCTCGTCGCGGAGCGCGGGGACGTGCGTCCCCGCGGTCATCCCGTCGAGGAGCCGCCGCTCCTCGTCGGTGAACTCCCGCCCGCGGGCCTCGTCCTGGATGCGCCGGCGGAGCCGTACGTCGGACAGCAGGTGTCCGGTGCCCTTCGGGTGCACGGCGGTGCACACCGGCCACGGCTCGTCGGCGGGCCACAGGAGCGGACCCGCCACCGAGCTCTCCTCCGGCTTCGCCGTGCCCTGCCGGGGATGCAGTCGCGTCGCCGTCCGGCGGTACCGGGCGAGGGCGGGGAACACCGCTTCGACGTCGACGGGGCGCGGGGGCGTGGTGCGGGTCATGCGCGGATCCTCCAGGGGCGGTTCGGTTTGCGATGCTATAGGCCCGGTACCGCGGTCCGGACGCCCGCGGCCGGATTGTCCAGGCTGTGGGTGAAGGTGAAGCCCTTGTTGCCGAACGCCGTGAACTCCAGCCTGATCGGGACCGGGTTGGAGCCCTCGTAGATCGGCTTGATGTGGTACTGCACGACCTCCTTGTTCTTCGTCACCTGGTCGAAGATGACCTGCTCCACCTGGTCGCGCTGGTCGGGCGAGTTGGTCGGGGTCTGGGTCTGGGTGACGAGGTTGTGCCAGGCCAGGCGCCCCTTGCCCGCGCCGCCGAGCCGGTCGGCGAGGAGGTGGCCGCGGGCCTCGTTGAAGGCGGTGCCGTCGCCGCGCCAGCCCGGCGGCTTGAGCTTGCCCGCCTCCGTGCCCTTCTTCGCGTCGATGATCTCGGGCCGCAGGCAGGCGTAGACGCCGGTGGGCCTGCCCAGGTGGTCGAGCCGGCCGTACCGGATCGAGCCGTCCCAGTCGTAGGCGTCCATCTGGCACCGCTTGGGCGCCAGGCCGAGGGGGTCGGTCCACACCCACGGATTGACCACGTACGTCGAGGGGTTGGGCGCAGGGGCGAGGCCCAGCGGGTCCGGGCCGGTGAAGCGCGCGGTGTCGGGGTCGTAGTGCCGGAAGTAGCTGGAGTGGAGGCCGGTCTCGGGGTCGGCGTACTGCCCGGGGAAGCGCAGCGGGGTGTAGGCGGTGGCCGCCGTGTTCCATCCCGTGGCACCCCAGGTGGTCGACCGGCTGCGCCAGGCCGTCTCCCCTTCGGTGGAGACCAGTTCGGTGGGCGTGCCGACCAGGTCGGTGACGACGGCGAAGAAGCGCGCGTCGACCTCGTCGTCGTCCAGTGGCCTGCGCTCGTACTGGACCAGCGGCCGGTGTCCCTCGTACTCCCAGGTGAGGATGGTGCCGGCGGTCTCGTCGTACTGCTCGACGAGGAGGGGTCCGTCCCAGGTGAAGCGGATCGTCTCGACGACCGTGGTGCCGTCGTCGGCCATCCGGTGCTTGGCGCTGCGGCGGCCCAGCGGGTCGTACGCGTAGGTCCACCGGGTGCCGTCGGGCGTGGTGCACGCGACGAGGCGGTCCTCGGCGTCGTAGGCGTAGCGCCACACGTCGGGCTTGCGGGACAGGCGGGTGCGGCGGCGCAGGACGACCCGGCCGGCGGCGTCGTGCTCGTAGTGGACGCCGCCGGCGGCGACCAGGTGGGCGCCCTCGTACCGGCGCGGGCCTCGGGCCTCGGTGTGTCCGGCGGCCTCGGGCCAGTCGGCCGAGGTCTGGTTGCCCGCGGCGTCGTACGCGTACCGCTCGACCCAGTCGGGTGCCTCGACGGACAGCGGCCGGCCCACGGGGTCGAGCGTGACGCGCTTGTCCCGGCGGGCCCGGCCGCCGGTGGTCTCGCCCAGGGTGACGGGGTAGCCGTCGGCGCGGTAGGCGTAGTCGCGGGCGCGCACGGGGTCCGGTGAGCCGGGCGCGGACAGCGTCTGGGCGACCGGCCGGCCGACGCGGTCCCAGTCGGTGGTGAGGGTGGTGGCCGTCCCCGGGGCGCCCCAGCTGCGGGTGAGTTCGCGGCCGAGGGGGTCGTGGGTGAAGCTGAGCGCGTGGCCGCCGGTGACGAGGGCGACCCGGTCCCCGGCCGCGTCGAACAGCGACTGGCTGACGGCGCCGGTGGGGGTGATGCGGGTGACGCGGCGGCCCGCCGTGTCGTAGGCGTGGCGGAGGGTGCGCCCGTCCACGGTCTCGGCGAGGGGCCGACCGAGCGCGTCGCGTTCCACGGTGAGGGTGGAGGTGGCGGTGCGGGCCTCGACGAGTGCGCCGGAGCGGTCGTAGGCGTAGTGGGTGACGGCGCCGTCGGCGTTCCGCGCCACCAGGCGGTCCATGGCGTCCCAGGTGTAGCCGACGGTCCGGCCGAGGGGTGTGGTGCGGGTGGTGAGGCGGTTCGCGGCGTCGTAGCCGTAGGAGAGTTCCCGGCCGGCGAAGTCGGTCTCCGCCTCCAGCCGGCCGGCCGCGTCGTAGCGGTAGTGCCAGTCCTGGCCGAGCGGGTCGGTCACCCCGAGCAGGCGCAGTTCGGTGTCGTAGCGCAGTTCGTGGCGGGCGCCGTCGGGCGCGAGGCGGGCGAGGGGCTTGTCGAAGGGGCCGTACTCGGTGGTCCAGACGCCGCCGGCGGCGTCGGTGTAGGCCAGGCAGTTGCCCTCCGGGTCCCAGGTCCAGGACTCCCGGGTCCCGTCGGCGGCGGTCCGGTGCCGCAGCCGGTCGTCGTGGTCCCAGGAGAACTCCTCGCGTCCGCCGGCCGGATCGGTGATGACGAGGGGCCGGCCGCGGTGGTCGCGCTCCACGGTCGCCGCCCCGCCGTCGGTTCCGGTGATCTCCAGCGGGAGTCCGGCCCGGTCGGAGCGGATGCGGAGGGTGGCGCCGAGCGGGTCGCGGACGGAGGCGACGGCGCCCGTGGCGTCGTGGGTGAAGCGGGTGACCGCGCCGTCGGGGCCTTCGGTGGACGTGCAGTTGCCGAGCTCGTCGAAGGTCTGCCGCCACGGCGTGCCGTCGGCGGCGATCACCTCCAGCGGCAGGTTGCGCTCGTCGTAGCGGGCGGTCGCCGTGCTCCCGTCGGGCAGCCGGACCGCGACCAGGTTCCCCGCCTCGTCCCAGGTGAGTTCGGTGGTGTGGCCGAGCGGGTCGGTGCGGCTGAGCGGGCGGTCGTACGGGTCCCAGGTGAGGTGGGTGGTGTGGCCGAGGGGGTCGGTCTCGGCGACGACCTGGAGCCGGTCGTCGAGGACCAGTGTCGTGGTGGCACCCGTGGAGTCGGTGTACCGCGTGACGCGGTGCCCGGTGTCCGGGTGGACGTCGTAGGAGAACCGCGAGGAGAGGATGCCGTCGGGGCCGACGGTGCCGGAGACCCGGCCGGCGGCGTCGTACACGTAGCGGAACGTGGTGGCGTTGCGGTCGGTCCAGGAGGTGATCCGGCTGTCGCCGTCGTAGGTGAAGGTCATGGCCGGGCCGTCGGGGCCCTCGGGGCCGGTGAGCCGGGTGAGGTCGCCCGACGGGGAGTAGGCGTAGCCCACGACCGCGGCCGGCTCGCCGGCTCCGTGGACGGCGAGGCCGGTGACGCGCGAGGCGTCGGCCGCTATCCGGAGGACGTAGCCGCCCGAGTGCGTGACGGCGGTCGGCGCGCCGTCGGAGCGTCGCGAGAACTCGATCCGGTTGCCGTTGCGGTCCTCGATCGCGGTCAGCCAGTAGGCGGTGGAGCTCCGGTAGGGGCTGCCGGTGTAGACGCGGACCTGGCCGCTGTGCGGATCGTGGACCTCGTACGAGGTCTCGTCGCCGGACACGCCGCCGTGGCGCAGCGGCAGCCGGTCGCCCTCCACGGGCATGACCCGGTCGCCGTCCGGGCGGGGCAGCCGGGGGAAGATCAGCACCGCGCCGTCCTCGCGGGCCCAGATCGCGCTGCCGACCGAGGCGTCGACCTCGATCCGCTCGTCCAGGGTCGCGGCCCAACTGCGGCCGAACCAGCGGCCGTAGCGGTAGCTGGAGACGTGGGTGCGGCGCAGGACGAGCGGCAGGACCCCGGGCAGGGTGAGGTCCGTCTGCGGCAGCAGCATCTTGCCCGTGGCGACGTCGACGGGGTCGTTCTTGCAGACCGTCTTGTCCAGGGAGACGCCGTGGGCGCGCGGGTCGTCCTTGGCGTCCGTGACGGAGTTGGGCCTCGTCCGCACGTCGTCTCCGCGGTCCTTGCGTGGCGACCCGTTCCCCTTGCCGTCGTCGTGGTCGCCCTTGCGCTGGCGGGCGAACCGGTCGCGGAGGTCGTCGTCGGTGTTCTTGTGGTCGACGGAGATCTGCTTGACGACCTTGGGGAGCGTCTGGCCGACGTGGTCGCCCATGCTCTTCGCGGCCTTGGTGAGGGCTTCGAGGGCCTTGTCGGCGACGGGGTCGATCGCGTCGGCGATCGAGTCGCGCCCCCGGGTGCGGCCGTGCGCGGTCCTCGCCTTCCCGAGCTTGCCCGCCGTCCTGCCGTGGATGTTCACGCTGACGGAGTTGAGCTGGGTGGAGGCGTGGGTGTGCTCGGCGTGCTCGATGTGGAGGTCCTTCAGGCCGCTGCCCGGCCCCTTCGCCCCGCCGCCCGCCGAGGCCAGGTGCATGGCCTCCTTGCCGGACTGCACCCCGTCCTCGAAGCCGTCCTTGCCCGCGTCCTTGGTCTGATCGAGGTCCACCCCGTCCTGCAGGCCGATCGCCACCGCGCCCAGCTGCACGACCAGGTCGGCCGCCATGCCTTCGAGGGCCGCCACGGCCGGCTCGGTCATGGCCGCCACGACGTAGCCGACGGCCTCCTCCACGCACTCCTTGATCAGCCGCTTGATCACCTCCTGCGTGGCCCGCATCGCGCCCGCGCCGATCAGCGCCGACAGGCCGCCAGTGACCGGGATGAGCGAGATCGCGATGCCCGCCTCGGCGGCGAGGTAGCCGAGCTGCACGAGGGCCGCGAGCTTCATGCCCTCGATCACGCCGGCCGCCGTGTCCAGGGCGCCCGCGATCGTGCGGGCCGCCCCGGAGATGTCCTTGATGTGCTTGCCCTTGACCTTCGCCCAGTGCTCGTCGAGCGCGTCCATCGACTCGCCCTGGCCCGAGGACAGCAGCCGCTCGAAATGGTTGTTCGCGAGCTGCCCGTCGTCCTCCAGGTCGTCCGCGAACTCCCGGAGCGCGTCCGCCATGTCGCGATACGCGTCCTCGTCGACGTTCGGCCAGGCGACGCCGATCAGATCGAGAAGGGTGTCCGCCCAGTCCGGAACCGTGACCGCCACGTTGTGCTCCCCCGTCCGTGGTGACGTTTCCCACCGGTCGCTTCGGCCGGCCCCGACAGTCCTACCACGCACCTCTGACGAGAGATCACCTCGGCCTCGGAACCTCCACGCACCCTCCCCGAACGACCGGCCTGGTCCGATGGCGGTCCCCCGCCCGGGGCCGTCCGCGCCCCGTTCACACGGGGGCGGGGCACCCCTGACGGGTCATCGGGAAGAGGGGGTGGTTCCCGTTCCGACGGCGGGTCAGGCGCCGTCCAGGAGGGGCCCGAGGTCCCGGGCGAGCCGCTCGTACTCGTCGGGGTGGTTGTAGATCTGGCCGCAGACGCGGATGCCGCCGCCGCCCGGCCAGGGCCAGACGAGGACGCGGATGCCGAGTCGGCGCACGATCTCCTCGCGCAGGGCCTCCGCCTCCGGTTTGGTCCGGGCGAACCGGGAGGGGAGCCGGAGGGCCCGCATGGCGAGGCGGTCGTCGGCCGGCAGCGGGGTGACGCCGGGCAGCCGGGCCAGCAGCTCGGCACCGTGGGCCGCGAGGGCGCTGTTGTGGGCCCGTACCCGCTCCGGGCCGAGCTCGGCGATCAGGTCGAGGCCCTCCGGCGCGGCGAGCACGCCGGTGTAGTCCACGGTGGCCCGGAACTCCAGGGCGCGGGGGAACCCGCGGTGGTCCTCCCAGGACGGTACGGGCGCGGGCACCCGGTCCCTGAGGGCCGGCGCGACGGCGAGGACGGCGGATCCGGGAGGCGCGAAACCCCACTTGTGCAGGTTGCCGAACCAGATGTCGGGCCGGCCGGCCAGCGGGGCGGCGAGCATGCCGGGCGCGTGCGCACCGTCCACGACGGTGGTCACCCCGCGCTCGGCGAGCGCGGCGAGGAGCCCGGGCCCCGCGACGATCCGCGCCGTGGGCGAGGTGATCTGGTCGAGCACCGCGACCTTCGTACGGGGGGTCACGGCCGCGAGCACCGCCTCCCGCACCGCCTCCTCGTCGGGCAGCGCCGGGTCGACGGGGACGGTGACGAGCCGGGCCCGTCGTGCGGCGGCCGCGACCACGGTGCCGTAACCGTGGTCGGTGACCAGCACCTCGTCGTCGGGGCTCAGTCCGAGCGCGTCGAGGGCCAGGTGTGCGGCCTCGGTCGCGTTCGCCACGAGCGCCGTTCCCTCGGGGTCCGCGCCGAGGCGCGCGGCGATCCGGACCCGGGCGTCGGCGAGCCGGTCCGGGACGCCCAGGAAGAAGGCGTCCGGGTCGGCGGTCGCCTCGTCCGCGAACCGCCGCTGCACCCGGGCGACCGGCAGGGGCACGGCTCCGAAGGAACCGTGGTTGAGGTGGACCACCCGCTCGTCGAGCCCGAAGAGCTCGGCACCGCCGGGAAACACCCCCGCCGGCACCTGCCCTGCCGACTCGTCGCTCTTCTCGCTGTCACTGACCACGCCCTGGAATGTACCTCCGCCAGGTGCCCTTCGCGACCGTCCCCCGGTCAGCCCCGACCCGGCCCCGCCGTGTACGTCGTGTGCGGATCCACGGGAGGTCTTGCACCGAGCCACCGTCGGGCACGCGCCCTCACGACCGCTCCGCCATCCGGACAACGCACGCTTTCACACGGGTCCGTTCACCCGTGAACACCATCAAATCCCATCGCCCCGGCCCCCCTTGCCGAGCTGTCGATCATGGTTGCGTTTCGTTCCGACGCTCTGGAAGCCTCCGTTCGACTCGTCCGACGCACTCGTCCGACACAGGAGCAACGGAGGCAACCCCACATGCGCGCAAGGCGAATACGTCGCGCCTGGCTCACGACGGCGGCCGCGGCGTCGCTCGCGTTCACCGGTCTCGTGGCACCGGCCCAGGCCGAGGACGCCCCTCGGGACGTCACGGACTCCTCGGTCCAGGAACCGCTGGCGGCGGAGGCCGCCCCCGCGCCGTTCGCGGCCACCGCGTGGACGTCGCCCGGCGGCGCGGCCTCGCCCGGTGACTTCACGATGGCGCCGGGTGCGCTGAACGGCGAGACCACCACGCGGGTCACCCGCCTCGACTCGGTGCTCCCGAAGTCGGGCGTCCAGAACCTGCTGATCGGGGCCAATCGCACGGTGGATCCGTGGTGTTCCCGCGACCCGTTCGGCACCGCTCCCGATCCCGACATCAAGTACTGCCTCCAGAGCGACGACTCCATCTCGCGCGAATGGGTGCCGCAGGGGTTCACCGGCGTCTCCGACGCCAAGGACAACGAGCTGTGGGGCACCGCCGGGAACATCCAGCTGTTCGCCTCGTACGACGGCTGGGACCCCGGCCGGGAGAACGACCCGAACCCGGCGGCCGGCGACTGCACCGCCGCGGAGCTCGCAGCCGACGACGCCTGCAACCAGAAGGGCGTCCGGATCACCTTCGTCCAGAGCCGAACCAACCCGGCCACCGGCAGCCCCGAGGTCAAGTACCGGCACGTCCTGCTGGGTTGGACGTACATCAACTCCGCCGACCACGTCTCCTTCGACGGCCTCCACGCCTCCGAGTACCCGATCCAGAAGGGCGTCCACGCCGGCGGCATCGTCTGGTACGGCAACTACCTCTACGTCGCCGACACCCGCAACGGCCTGCGCGTCTTCGACATGCGCTACATCATGGACCTCGACCCGGACGGCGACCCCGCCACGCACGACGCCATGGGCTCCGACACCGACGGAGTGGCGACCACCGCCAACGTCCAGGACAAGACCAAGGTCGGCCGCCACGACAACGTCTGGTACAGCTTCGGCTACCGCTACGTGATGCCGCAGGTCGCCGCCTGGAAGTTCAAGGCGACGCAGAGCAACCCCACCGGCTCGTACGCCTGCGTCTCCACCGGCGCCCCCAAGGCCTCGTACATCTCCCTCGACCGCAGCACCACCCCCGACCGCCTCCTCATGGGCGAGTACTGTCGCCCCGCGGCCGGCTACCCGTCCACCGGCCGCATCGCCTCGTTCCCGATCGCCGCCCTCGAAGGACGCTCCGCCGACGTGACCGCCGAGGGCTGGGCCAACTACCTGCCGCTGGCCAACGGCGGCGCACAGGGCGCCGCGGCCGCCGACGGCACGCTGTACGTGAACGAGTCGAAGGGCACCGACGAACCCGGCAACCTCTGGCGCTACACGTGGAGCAACGGCCAACTGGTCCAGAACGGCCAGGCCGTCAAGACCGCCCGCGGCGCCGAGGACCTCTACATCGAGCGCGGCACGAACCGCCTGTGGTCCCTCTCCGAACACCGCCCCGCCTCCGCGTCCGACTGCACCTCGACCCGCGACGCCTCCGACCCCGTGGGCACCGACTACTGCCAGCGCGTGCTCTACGGCCACAAGCTGAGCTGGCTCGACGGCCAGCCGTAACGGCGAGGTTCATCCACGTACCGCGCCACCCGTGTCCCGCGCCCGGACGGAAGACCTCTCCGTCCGGGCACGGGCGCGAGCTCAGGCACGGACACGGGCACGGGCGCGGGCTCAGGCACGAGCGCAGGCACGGGCGCAGGCACGGGCACAGGCACAGGCCGGGTCCGCGCTCATGGGCATCACGCCCCCAGCGTGCGTACGGCCTCCACGATCAGGTCCCAGAACGCGTCCGTGTCGACCGTCATCCCGACCTCGACGTCCGCGGGCCGCCCCGTCACTCCGTGCAGGTCCACCACGGTCGCGCCCCGGGTGTGCGTGCCGTCCAGCTCCACCGTCACCGCCGCCTTCACCAGGCTCGCCAGCGACGGGTCGATCAGATGAGCGACGGTGAGCGGATCGTGCAGCGGGGGCGCGTCGAAGCCGTACACCTCGCGGTAGGTGGACGCGAAGTAGGTGAGCAGGTCCACGCACAGGGCGCTCAGCGGGGTGCCGAGCGCGGCGATCCTCTCGACGACGTCGGCGGTGGCCCGCACCTGGTGGGTGGCGTTGAGGCCGAACATCGTCACCGGCAGACCGCTGCGGAAGACGATGTCCGCCGCCTCCGGATCGCACAGGATGTTGAACTCGGCCGCTGGCGTGGTGTTCCCCCGCTCCGTCGAACCTCCCATGAGCACGATCCGCTCGATCCGCCCGGCCAGCTCGGGGTGGGCCAGCAGGAAGACCGCGATGTTCGTGAGCGGCCCGGTCGGCACGAGCGTCACCCGTCCCGGCTGCGCGAGCACCGTGTCCCTGATGAGGGTCAGGGCGTCCCTCGCGTCCTGCGGCACGTCCGGCTCGCCCCGCGCGAAGCCCGGCCCGTCGAGCCCCGACTCCCCGTGGATGTTCCCGGCCACCCTGACCGGCCCGCGCAGCGGCCGATCACGGCCCGCCGCGACCGGCACCCCCTTGATCCCGGCCGCCGCACACACCCGGCGGGCGTTGAGCGTGGTCTTCTCCAGCGTCTGGTTGCCCGCGACGGTCGTGATCGCCAGCAGGTCGATCGCGGGGTGCGCAGCCGCCAGCAGGATGTTGAACGCGTCGTCGTGACCGGGATCGCAGTCGAGAATCACGGGAACCGGCATGCTCCCACCGTCCCACACCCGCCCCGGCGGACGAAGGAGGCGGGCTCGGGAAGCCGCGTTCACGCGCGAGCCGGGATCGCGAACTGCCGTTTCGTGGCGCGGGACATGGTGCGGACGCACCGGGAGTTCCGCTCGCGCCGGTGACGTACCGGCGCGACGGGTTGGACCGGCGGATCGAGTCGGTCCGGTGGATCGGGTCGGGTCGGACCGGCGCGGCGGAGCGGCGCGGCGTGTCAGCCCGTCGGTGCTCCGTCCTCCGCGGGCGACGGGCGGCGGGCGTAGGTGAAGAGGTGCTCCTCGGGGGCGGCGCGGTCGTCGTCCGGTACGAAGGCCGAGAGGGCGTGGTGGAGGACGTCGAGGCCGCAGTCCTCGCGTTGGAGGCGGACGTACTCGTCGACGGAGAAGCTGGAGACCCTGACCGTGCGGTCCATCCAGACGATCTCGACGTCCTCGATGTCGGCGGGCACGGTGGCCGTCACGAGGTAGCCGCCCGGTGCGAGCCAGCCGGCCATGCGCTCGAGGGTGGCGGCGGCCTCGGCGCGGGTCATCATCATGAGCGGGAAGAAGGCGCACACCGCGTCGAAGCTGCCGTCCGGCGGGTCGAAGGCACGGACGTCGCACTGCTCGAAGCGGGCGTCGGGCACCTGCTCGCTCGCGAGGGCGACCATGGCGCCGGACACGTCGATGCCGGTCACCTCGCAGCCGGCGCGCGCCAGGAGGTCGGCCACCGGGCGTCCGGTGCCGCTGCCCACGTCGAGGACCCTGGCTCCGGCGCCCAGCCGTGCGGTGAGCCACTCGACCGCCGCCAGCTGCGCCGGCAGCCGGACGAAGGCGCGCTCGTACTCGATGCCCAGGCCGTCGAACAGCTCCGCCGCCGTGACCGTTCGCCCCTTCGTACCGTCGTCTTCCATTCCGTGCCCCTTCCGTCGTGGGTGCGCGCAGGGGATGCGCACACGGGATGCGTACACGGGGTACGTACCACGGGCGGGCCCACCCAGCCGGGGACATCGGAGAAATCCGGCCGTCCGATCAGTCGGTGAGCGCGAGCTCCGCGACGACGTGCGTCCCGCCCGGCCGGGCGTCGACCGTGCAGCGCCGCGCGTGCGCCTCGACGATGTCCAGGCCCCGGCCGCCGCAGGCGAGCTCGTCCTCGTGGCGGGGACGGCCGGGGCGGAGCAGCCAGCGGCCGTTGTCCCTGACCTCGACGCTGAGCGTCGCCAGGTCGACGGAGAGCAGCAGCGCGACCTCCCGGCCTCCGCTGTGGCGCACCGCGTTGCCGACCAGCTCGCTCACCACCAGGCGCAGGGCGTCGTCGATGCCCACCGGCAGGCCCCAGTGCGCCGCCATCCCCCGCGCGAACCGTCGCAGCGCGGGCACCGAAGCGGCGGTCGCGACCGCCAGGCATCCCGCGGTCCGCCGCACGCCGGACGTCGGGTCCGGTCGGTGCGACGGGCGGTTGCCGGGCCGGTCGTCGGTGAGGACGGCCTGGCCGGGGTGCGGGATGGTGGGCATCGGGTCTCCCAGGACTGCGGATGGATTCCCCCGCTCTCCACGATCAGGGCCGGACGCCCGGGAAACAATCCGGGGCGGCGGCTTTAGGGGTACGCACGGCAGGGGGCGGCGGCAGGAGTACGCAGGTCAGGCGGGTGGGCGGAGGTGCTGGCAGGCCCGCAGGCCCGCAGGCCGAGAACGGGGCGGGGCGGGGCGGGGCCACTACGCATCTCGCCCGTCTCGGCCCTGGTCCCGGTCCGGGCCCTGGCCCCGGTCCCGGACCTGGTCCCGGCCTTGGTTCCGGCCTTGGTTCCGGTCCCGGCCCTGGTCCTGGTCCTGGTCCCGGTCCCGGTCCCGGTCCCGGTCCGGCGCCGCAAGGGCGTCGCCCACGGCTTTGCGGGTCGTGCGGAGCTTGCGCAGCACGCTGGCGACGTGGTTCTCGACGGTGCGGGGCGACAGGACGAGGGTGTCCGCGATGGACTGGTTGGTGGCGCCGACGGCGAGGAGTTCCGCGACCTGTCGTTCGCGGGGCGAGAGGCGGTCGCCGTAGCCGCGGCGGCCGGGGGTGCCGGGGCGGGTGAGGCCGAGGTCCTGTGTGAGGTGGCGGCAGCGGGAGACGTCGGCGTGGGCGCCGAGTGCGGTGTAGGCGTCGACGGCGGAGGTCAGGTGGGTGGCGGCCTCGTCGGGCCGGTGGGCGAGGGCGAGGGCGTGGCCTTGGCGTTCGGCGGCGTGTGCCGCGTCGTAGGGGCGGCCGATGTCCAGCCAGCCTCGTCGGGCGGCGTCGAAGTGCTCGGCGGCGCGGGCGGGGGCGTCGTCGAGGGCGAGGAGTCCGCGGGCCAGGTGGATCTCCGCCGCGGCCGCCGGTGCGTCCCGGCCGCCGAGCCCTTCGTGCGCCTCGTCGGCGAGGAGCTGGGCCGAGGGGCGGTCGTGGCAGGCGAGGGCCGCTTCGACGGCGAGGGGGAGCAGTCCGGTCGCCTTGGTCCAGGACTGGGCGCGGCGGAGCACGGCGAGGGCGGGTTGGGCGGCGGCCCAGGCGTCCCGGGCGGCGCCCTGGGCCAGCAGGACGGACATCCGGCCGGCGGTGGCGCGGAGCTCGGTGCTGACGGCGATCTGCCGTGCCCCGTGCTGGGCCGCGCTGTCGAAGCACTCCCGTGCGAGGTCGCGCTGCCCTCGGGCGAACGCCGTCGTGCCCAGGGCGAGCAGGCGCTCCGCGTCGGGCACGCCGACGTCGGGATAGGCGGCGATCAGGGCGTCGAAGCGGTCTTCGAGGCCGTCCCAGCGGCCGGCGAGCGTGTCCAGGGACAGTTCGAGGACGCGTCCGTAGCATTCGACGATCACCGCGCCGGCCCGGCGGCCCTGGTGGCGGCTGTCGGCGACGAGCGCGGCGGCGCGGGTGTCGTGGCCGAGTCCGATGGCCGCCTCGGCGACGTTGTGGAGGGCCCGGGCGGTCTGCCAGAGCTCGGTCGGTGAGTCGGTGTCGCGGGGCAGCCGGTCGAGGAGGTCCCAGAGGGCGCGGTCCGCCTGCCAGCTGAGCAGGGTGAGCCGGGTGGCCTCGAACGCGGCCTGGAGGGCCTCGCCTCCCGGGGCGTCGAGCGCCTGCCGGGCCCGTTCCATCCAGCGCGCGGACCATTCGGGCCCGGCGCGTTCGTCGAGGGCGAGGGCGAGCATGCCGCGGCCCGCCGTCACCGGCCGCTCGGCGAGTTCGTCGACCGCGAGTTCGAGTTCGCGTACCCACGACGGGTTGGCGGCCTCGTTCAGGAACAGCAGGCCGAGCCCCAGGCGGATCTCCCCGCGGACCGCCGTCGGCAGGTGCGGGTCCTCCAGGAGGCGGCGCAGCAGTCGGGCGCCGGAGACGAAGTCGACGCCGTTGTACGCGATCCGGGCGAGCGAGGTGGCCGCGCGGGAGCGGCGCTCGGTGTCGAGTCCGGGCTCGTCGAGGATCCGGTGGAGCAGTGCGGCGGCCGTGCCCTGGTCGCCGACGGCGGCGGCCTGGTCGGCGGCCTCCTCGGCCCGGCGCAGCCACGCGGCGCGGTCGCCGAGCGACAGGGTGTGATGGGCGATCTGGACGAGCGGGGCCGGTGTCAGCTCCTGGAGCGCGGTCACGGCCGAGCGGTGCAGGCGGGTCCGCCGTGGTGCCGGGACGTGTCGGTACGCGACCTGCTGGGCCAGGACGTGCCGGAACGCGTACCGGTGGTCCTCCGTCTCGACGAGCAGGGAGCTGCGCAGTGCCTCGATCAGCCCGTCGGTGCCGGTCTCGGCGTCCAGGCCGGCGACGGCGGCGAGCAGCGCCTCGCCGGAGGGGACGGCGAGCACGGCGGCGGCGTCGACGATCGCCGCCCCGGCCGGTGACAGTCCGGCCAGCCGCTCGGTGACCGCCTCCCGCAGTCCCTTGGGCACGTCGGTGTCGCGGAGGCGCCGTACCGCGTCCCGCTGGTCCGCCGTGCCGCCGCCCTGCTCCGCGAGGGTGAGCAGGTCCTCCTCGGCGACCAGCGGCAGGCCCTCGCTCCGTTCGTACAGCGCGGACGCCAGCGCGGGCGTGGCGACCGGTCCCAGCGCGGCGGACGCGAGCTCACGGACCTCCTCCGCCGTGAGCGGCCCGAGCCTGATCACCGCGCCGCCCGCGTCGGCGGGGTGCCGGTACACGGCGCCGAGCACCGAGGTGTCCGGTGGCAGGTCCTCGGCGCGGTAGGTCAGGACGAGGCCGAGCTCGGCCGGCAGGTCACGGGCCAGCAGCAGGAGCAGGTCCCTGGTCTCCTCGTCGACCCAGTGCATGTCCTCGATGATCAGCACGGTCGGCCCGAGCGCCGCGAGCAGCGCCCGCACCCCGTGCACCAGCCGGAGCCGCTCGGCCTGCTCCCCTCCCGCCCCCGGCGGTGCGGCCGGCAGCCGGTCCGCCAGACCGGGCAACAGCCGCCCCAGGGCGCCGACGGCCTCGGGCAGCCCGCGCTCCGGCAGCCACGGCCCCGCCTTGGTCAGCGCGTCGGACACCGGTCCGTACGGAAACGGCTCGCGCAGCGGCTGGCAGAACCCGACCAGCACCGGCCTGTCCCCCTCCGCCCGCAGCGCCGCCGCGGCCTCGCCCACCAGCCGCGACTTCCCGATCCCCGCCTCCCCCTCGATCAGCACCACCGCCGGCGGATGCCGCACCGCCTCCACGAGCAGCTCCAGCTCCCGCCGCCGCCCCACGTAACGGAACGTACCCACCGCCGCCGCTCCCTCGCCGAGTGCCCCCGCCACACGCTCACCCACCTCACCCCCCGTAGCCCCCGGCCCTTCCAGACTAGGCTCGCTCGCCCCGGGGGACGACCGGGCGCGCGGCGCGCCGCCCACGGCGACCCGCGCCGTGGGGGGGGGACCGGGGTGGGGCGTCCTCGGGTTCGGGGTGTCGGACGACGAGGTGGCCGTGGAGGGATCCGGGGCCGTGGGCCGCGAGGAACCGGCGGTGGTCGGCGGGGAACTCGCGGCCCGCGAGTTCGTCATGCGGTCCCGGTCGACGGGGACGCCGCCTTCGGCGGGCGGGGTCAGCGCTTGCGTACGTGGAGGACGTGGGCGTCGAGGGGAAGGGGGCGGTGGGCGACGAGTTCGAGGCCCGCGGTGTCGAGGAGGCGGGCGTACGCGTCGGCGCGGCGCTCGCGGCCGCCGGTGTTGCAGAGCATGTGGAGGTCCCAGGCGGTGGCCAGGGAGGGGGCGGGTTCGGTGGGCAGCAGGCGTTCGACGACGAGGAGGTCGGCGTGGGACGGCATCGCCCGCGCCAGGTGACGCAGGATGTCGCGGCAGCGGGCGTCGTCCCAGTCGTGGAGGACGCGGGAGAGGAGGTAGACGTCGCCGGCGGGCGGTACGTCGGCGAAGTCGCCGACGCGGTAGGCGCATCGGTCGCCGACGCCGGCGGCGGTGAGGCGGTCGCGTGCGGCGGCCACGACGTGCGGTCGTTCGAGGAGGATGCCGCGCAGGGAGGGGTGCGCGGCCAGGACCCGGCCGAGGAGTTCGCCGGTGCCGCCGGCGACGTCGATCACCGTGCGGGGCGTGGGGGCGGCGGCCGCCGCCGTGAGGACGGGGTGGGAGGGGAGGGGGTCGAACATGCGGGAGCCGGCCGCCATGGAGCGGTCGAACGTCGCGGCGAGGTGGGGATCGCGGGCGAAGTGGTCGAAGTGGTTCTCCCCGTAGAGGTGCTCGAAGCCCGGTTCGCCGGTGCGTACGGAGTGGGCCAGGTGCGCGAACGACTGGTAGAAGGGGCCGCCGTACATCTGCGCCAGGGGGCGCATCGAGCCGGTGGCGTCCTCGCGCAGCAGCAGGCCGGTGGAGGTGAGGCGGAAGCCGTCCCGCTCCTCGGTGACCACGCCCAGCATCGCGAGGTAGCGCAGCAGCGTCTCCAGCGCGTCGGGGTGTGCGCCGACCTCGTGCGCCAGTCGCGCGGCGGTACGGGGCGCGTGCGCGCCGAGGACCTCGGGAAGGCGCAACTCGGCGCAGGCGGCGAGGGCTTGGGTGGTCCAGGCTCCGGTCAGCAGGCGCAGGAGCGTTTCCGCCGCGTCGGCGTCCGAGCCGCCGGCGGTTGCGCGGAGGGCGTCGGGTCCATGGAGGGCGTCGGGTCCGTGCTCGGCGGGGCGCCGCTCCGTCGAGTGCGCTGCGGGACACCGTTCTGCCGAGTGCTCTGCCGAATGCTCTGCCGGGCGCCGCTCCGCCAAGTGCTCGGCGAGCAGGTCCCGGTGGTCGCCGGTCGCGTACAACTCCATGCGCCGGTAAGGGGTCTTCGTCTCGGTGGGGGTGGTGAAGTAGAACACGGTGCCGTCCTCGTGCGGGTTGTACCCGCCTCCGTCGGCGACGGCGCCGTGCCGGGCGAGGCTCGCGCGGAGTCCGCGCAGGACCAGAGGGTCGGGCCGGTCCACGTCGAAGGCCAGGTGGGCCTCGTGGTCGTGGTCGCGTTCGTGCGCGGCGAGCGGGGACAGGGCGGGGCCGGGCGGCGTGGCGAGGGCGAAGACCTCGACGGCGCGGCGTTCACCGGAAGGGCCGTGTACGACGGGCCGGAGAATCCTTACGTCAAGATCGGTGGCGTCGCGTCCGTGGCGGGCGGCGAGCCGGTCGCGCACGACGACGCTCGGCTGGGACCCGGTGTCGTCGGGGAGGCCGCAGGCGGCGAGCCCGGCGCGGAGTCCCGGGTGGTCGGCGGGGAAGACCAGGAGTGCGGCGTGGGCGAAGCCGCACCGGTCCGCCACGGCGCGCAGTTCGGGACCGTCGAGGCCGGGCAGGACCCGGGAGAGGAGGACGGAGGTCTCCTGTTCCCGGACGAACTCGGCGGTCGCGCGCAGGCGCCGGACGTCTTCGGGTGCGAGGCCGGTCGCCAGGGCAGGGGTGGTCATCAGGGGGCATCCTCGGGAGAAGGGCGGGCGGAACCGGGCCCCGGCGGACGGGCCGTGACCTCGGAGGGCGGTGGGGCCCGGAGAGCGGTGGGGCGGCGGGGCCACAGGTGGAGGGGGCCGCCGGGTGGCACGGCGGGGCGGTAGGGCGGTGGAGTTGGAGAGCGTTGGGACGGTGGAGCCGTAGAGCGTTGGGACGGTGGAGCCGTAGAACAGCGGGGCGGCGGGGTGGTGGAGCCGTAGAACAGCGGGGCCGTGGGCCGTCAGATGCCGACGTACTGCTCGGCGAACCAGTCCTGGTGGGTACGGGACGTCCGCAGCGACTCCATGCGGGCCCGGCGCATGCGCTCCTGGAACGGCGGCGCGCCGTGGAGGAGGCCGATCATCCAGTGCGAGAACTCCTGCGCGCGCCAGATGTGCGTCAGGCACCGGTCCGAGTAGCGGGCGAGCGGCTCGGGGTCGCCGCCGTGGATGTCGTCGGCGAAGGCCCCGGCGAGGAGTTCGGCCTCCAGGACGGCGAGGTTGGCGCCCTTCGCGGCGGAGGGGCTGATGAGGCCGGCGGCGTCGCCGGCCAGGAAGAGGGAACCGTACCGGAGCGTGTCGAGCACGTCGGACTCCAGGTCGACGACGGCCCGTTGGAGGATCGGACCGCGCCGCAGGGGGCCGTGGTCGGTGCTCCGCATCCGCAGGTCGAGCTCGTCCCAGATCTGCTCGTCGCTCAGGTGCTCGGCGGGGGTGCCGCGCTCGCACTGGAGGTAGTAGCGGGTGATGTCGGCGGACCGGGCCATGTGCCCGGCGAAGCCGCGGGGGTGGGTCGCGTACCCGACGGCGTCGAGGCTGGGCGGCGCCTCGGCGAGGAGCCCGAGCCAGGAGACCCCGTGGTCGCGGTGGTGCCGTACGGCCCGGTCCGGCAGCGAGCCGCGGCCCGCGCCGTGGCGGCCGTCGCAGGCGGCGACGTACCTGGCGTGCCACCGTACGGTCCGCCCGTCCGGTTCCCTGGCCGTCACCCACGGCCCGTCGCCGTCCGCGTCGCCGACCTCCACGGCCTCGGTGTCGAAGCGGATCCGGCCACCGGCGTCGAGGTACGCGGCGAGGAGGTCGGCCACCAACTCGTTCTGGGGGTAGACGGTGTGGGGGTCGCCGTTGCCGAGCTGCCGGTAGTCGAGCCGGAAGGTCCCGTCCTCGGTGCGGAACTCGCAGACGCCGTGCTCGCGTCCCCGCCGCTTCAGCCCCTCGTCGAGGCCGTGCCGCCGCAGCACGCGCACGGTGTGGGCGGCGAGGAATCCGGCGCGGGCCCGGTTCAGGACGTGGTCGCGTCCGGTGCGTTCGAGGACGACGCAGTCGATGCCGCTCCGCAGCAAGAGGTTGCCGAGCACGAGCCCGGCGGGGCCTGCTCCGAGGATGACGATGTCGGCCGACTCCCGGCCTTTTTGGGTGTGTTGACTGTCTGTCACGAAAGTGGATCTTAAGCACGGGGAAGTACGCCACCTGTCAAACATCACCCGAATGCCACATTCCATGAGAAAAGGATTCTCCTTGCCTCCCGCACGGCGGTCGGGCCCCGCCGTCGCGGCGGCGGCCTTCTGGTTGCCGATGCCCTTCGCATCGACGCCGGGCGCGACGGACGCGAGCGCCACCTTGTGCACCTGGGCGTGGGTCGACCCCTTGAGCGAACCGTCGGCCTTCTGATGGACGACGAAGTCGCCGTCGACGACGGGAAGACCACGGTAGGTCCGCTCGAATGCGAGCGGTGTTCTCCACGAACCGGCTCAGCAGATAGGTGCTCTGCTCCACTGGACGTCGACACAGCGTGTCAATCCGGATGGGCGATTCGTCGATCCCCTCCTCCCGAATCAGACACGCTCCAGGGGGCCGGCGACCCTGTCACCAGGGAACTGTTCCACCGTCGTCGAAGAATCCGCCGGTCGGTCCGTCGTCGGGCAGGGTCGCGAGGTGGATCGCGATCGCCGCGCCCTGGTGGGGGGTGCGGCGGCCCTGGAAGCCGTTGAGGTCGGTGGCGGTGAAGCCGGGACAGCCGGAGTTGATCAGGATGTCGGTGTCGCTCAGTTCCTCGGCGTATTGGACGGTGAGGGCGTTGAGGAAGGTCTTGGAGGCCAAGTACGCAGCGGGAACCGGGCCCATGTCGATGCCGGGCGTGGTCTGCAGGGCGAACGAGCCGACGCTGCTGGACATGTTCACGATCCGCGGCGAGGCCGAGCCGCGCAGCATGGGCAGCATCGCGTTGGTGACGCGGATGACCCCGATCACGTTGGTTTCCACGACGACTCGTACGGTCGCGGGGTCGACCGTGGTGGGCGTCTGCGGCGTACCGCCGGTGATCGCGGCGTTGTTGACCAGGACGTCGAGCCCTCCGGCACGGTCGGCGATCAGCTCGGCCGCGGCGGCCACGCTTGCGTCGTCCGCCACGTCGAGCGGAACGCCGAACGCGTCGGCCCCGGCTGCGCGCAGCTTCCCCACCGCGGTGTCGCGGCGCCGTCGATCCCGCGCGCCCACGCCGATGCGCCAGCCGAGGGCACCCAGGCCCGCCGCGATCTCGTATCCGATTCCTTTGTTCGCACCGGTCACCAGCGCGATCTTCTGTTCACTCATGTCGGCAAGCGTGGTGCGGACGCGGGTGCGACGTCCAAGACCGACTGGGTCGGCGGCGATACCGCACAGGTATCGGCCCTGGTGAGCGCCGGATACGATGACGCGGTGGAGACACGGGAGTTGCGGTACTTCGTCGCCGTCGCGGAGGAGTTGCACTTCGGGCGGGCGGCACGGCGGCTCGCCATGGCACAACCACCGCTGTCGCGGGCGATCCAGCAGCTCGAACGGCGGCTCGGAGTGGTTCTGCTGCACCGCACCGCTCGCGCGGTCGCCTTGACCGAGGCCGGGTCGGTGCTTCTACGGGAGGCCCGGGCCGTACTCGACGCGGTCGAGGCCGCCGAACGCCGCACCCGCCGCGCGGCCGCCGAACCGCCCGGTGCGGTGCTGGCCACGAAAGCCGGAGCGTCCAGCGAACTGTTGTCGAAGCTGCTGGACGCCTACGCCGCCGAGCCCGGCGCGGTCGCCGTCGAGGTGGTGCTGTGCGGCCCCGGCGAGCAGGAAAGGATGCTGCGCGGCGGGCGTGCCGACGTTGCTCTGCTCCAGCGGCCCTTCGACACGACGGCCGGACTCGACACCGAGGACCTGCACACCGAACAGCAGGTCGTGGTCCTGCCCGCGGGGCACCCCTTGGCCAACCGACCCCGTCTGTCGATGGCCGAGGTCACCACCCTGACGGACCTGCCCCTGCCACGCTGGCCTCGACGGGACGGGGGCTATCCGGACGGACCTGGCCCGCAGGTGCGCGACCACACCCAGCTGTTCCAACTGATCGCGCTCGGACGGGCCTGCGCGGTCGTGCCCGAGTCCCTCCGAGCCCACCTGCGCGACGACCACGCGACGGTGCCGGTGCCGGACGCGCCGGCTGTCACGACCGTCATCGCGTGGCCACCGCACAGCAGGTCCAGAGCCGTCGCCGACCTTGTCCGCACCGCGACACGGCTGTAGCCGGCGGCGGGAGCGGGTAGCTGGTGTCGGCGCGGGTGCCAAAGCCCCCTCCTGCACGCCCGAAGCCGCACCCGGTGCACGAAGCGCAATCGGTGCGGGTCCAGGCACAAGGGGCGGAGGTGCTGCCGAGGGCGCCGTCCCGTGTGCCCACCCTCGACCGACCTCCCGGGCCCGACCGCCCCGCGACCGCCCCCGTCAGTGCCGCAGCAAGGCGCAGACGAAGTCCTCCTGGACGGCGCGGACCTTGGCCAGGAGGTCCGGTTTGACGGTCTTGCTGGTCTGGGTGGTGATCGAGAAGGTGAGGGAGCGGGTGCCGTCGGCCGTGCCGGCCGCGAACTGGCTGTAGCCCGGGGTGTTGCCGGTGTGGCCGAAGACGGTGCCGCACCGCGTCTTGTAGCGGAAGATCGCGAGGCCGGCGGCGTTGGCGCCGGGGCCGGCGGGCTCGGAGGCGGCACCGGCGATGAAGGTGCGCTGGGCGCGGCGGGTCTTCTCGGAGAGGTAGTCGTGGCCGCCGGCCCAGGCGCGGACGAAGGCGTTGAGGTCCTTCGGGGTGGAGACGATGCCGCCGGAGGCCCAGACGCCCGACGCGCCGATGAGCTCGCTGATGTCCTCCGGCGGCTCGGGCGGGGTGACGTCGTAGCCGTGGAGGTACGGCCTCGGCATGCGGTAGCCCTGCGGCAGGGTGGTCTGCCGCAGGTCGAGGGGCCGGTACACGAGGCGGTCGAGCAGTCGCTCGTACGGCCGTCCCGTGGCGGCCTCGGCCATCAGCGCGACGGCGATGTTGTCGGAGTTCGAGTACGCGTACGCCGATCCCGGCGGGAACTCCAGGTCCTTGTCGGCGACGAAGTCGAGCAGTCGGCGGGAGTCGAAGTGGTGTCGGGGGTCCTGCCGGAGGATGTCGAGGAAGGCGGGGGCCCTCGAGTAGTCGGGCAGCCCGCTGGTGTGGTTGAGGAGCTGGCGGAGCTTCACCCCGTGCCAGGCGGTGGGCAGCGACGGCAGGCGTTCGCCGATGGTGTCGTCGAGGTCCAGCTGGTGCCGGTCGACCAGGCGCAGGGCGACCGCGCCGCTGAACGCCTTGGCGACGCTCGCGATCCGCATGTGGTCGGTCGCGTGGGGCGGGCGGCCGGTGCTCGTGTCGGAGACGCCGGCGCGGTAGACCTTCGTACGGTCGCCCTGCCGCAGGGTCACGATCACGCCGGGCGGTCCTCCGGCCGTGCGGACGAGGTCGTCCAACTGCTTCTGGAGGGACTTGTCCGGGGGCTTGGGGGTGCCCGCCGCCTGTGCGGGCTGGACGAGGGCGGCGAGCGCGGCGGACGCGGCCAGGCCCGCGACGGGCAGGCGCAGACGTGCGCGCGAGCAGGAGCGGGGGCGGGCTGTGGGGCGTGCCGGCAAGGCAACTCCTTCGAGGGGGGCCGGGCGGACGCCCGGTCGGGAGGGTCCGCCTCAGCATCGGACGCGCCGTCGGGAGCCGCCCGCCCCGATGCTCCATCCGGCCCAGGAGGCGTGCCGGGCTCCCGGCGCGCGCCGGACCCGGGGGCGTCCGGTGCCCCGCCGCGCCGTGCGTTCCGTGTGCGGCGCGCACAGCGTGGCGGCGATGATCCATGTCACTGCCATGGGACCTTCAGAAGGCCACGGGGCAGCCCTTAGCGTTGCCGAAACGAGCCGGGCGCGACGCGGGCGGGTGCCGCTCCGAGGGCGGCAGGTACCCGGGGTGGAGGCGACCCGTAGGGCTCATCACCGGCAGGGTGAAGGGAGCAGGATGTTCCGCAAGGTGCTGGTAGCGAACCGCGGGGAGATCGCGATTCGCGCGTTCCGGGCGAGCTACGAACTGGGGGCGCGCACGGTGGCGGTCTTCCCCCACGAGGACCGCAACTCTCTGCACCGGCTGAAGGCCGACGAGGCGTACGAGATCGGTGAGCCGGGCCATCCGGTGCGGGCCTACCTCTCCGTGGAGGAGGTCGTCCGGGCGGCCCGTCTGGCGGGTGCCGACGCCGTCTACCCGGGGTACGGCTTCCTGTCGGAGAACCCGGAGCTGGCGCGCGCGTGCGAGGAGGCGGGCATCACGTTCGTGGGGCCTTCCGCGCAGACCCTGGAGCTCACCGGGAACAAGGCGCGGGCCGTGGCGGCGGCGCGCGAGGCGGGCGTGCCCGTGCTCGGTTCGTCGGCGCCCTCCACGGACGTGGACGAACTGGTGGCGGCGGCCGAGGGCATCGGCTTCCCGGTGTTCGTCAAGGCCGTCGCCGGCGGCGGCGGCCGGGGCATGCGGCGGGTCGAGGACCCGGCGACGCTGCGGGAGTCCATCGAGGCGGCGGCGCGCGAGGCGGAGTCCGCGTTCGGCGACGCGACCGTCTTCCTGGAGAAGGCGGTCGTCGACCCGCGCCACATCGAGGTGCAGATCCTCGCCGACGGCGAGGGCGGTGTCATCCACCTGTTCGAGCGCGACTGCTCGCTGCAGCGCCGCCACCAGAAGGTGATCGAGCTCGCGCCCGCCCCGAACCTCGACCCGGTGGTGCGGCAGCGGATCTGCGACGACGCGGTGCGGTTCGCCCGCCGGATCGGCTACCGCAACGCGGGCACCGTGGAGTTCCTCCTCGACCCCGACGGCAACCACGTCTTCATCGAGATGAACCCGCGCATCCAGGTCGAGCACACCGTGACCGAGGAGGTCACCGACATCGACCTGGTGCAGTCGCAGCTGCGCATCGCCGCCGGGGAGACCCTCGCGGACCTCGGTCTGACGCAGGAGTCCGTCGTCCTGCGCGGCGCCGCCCTGCAGTGCCGGATCACCACCGAGGACCCGGCCAACGGCTTCCGCCCGGACACCGGCATGATCAGCGCGTACCGCTCGCCGGGGGGCTCCGGCATCCGGCTCGACGGCGGCACCACCCACGCCGGTACGGAGGTCAGCGCCCACTTCGACTCGATGCTGGTCAAGCTGACCTGCCGGGGCCGCGACTTCGCGACCGCCGTCGACCGGGCGCGGCGCGCGGTGGCCGAGTTCCGCATCCGTGGCGTGTCCACGAACATCCCGTTTCTGCAGGCCGTGCTCGACGACCCGGACTTCCGGGCCGGCCGCGTCACGACGGCGTTCATCGAGGAGCGGCCGCACCTGCTGACCGCACGTCACTCGGCCGACCGGGGCACGAAGCTGCTCACGTACCTCGCCGACGTGACCGTGAACAGGCCGCACGGCCCGCGGCCCGAGCTGGTCGCCCCGGCCACGAAGCTGCCCCGGCTGCCCGCGGGGGAGCCGCGGGACGGCTCGCGGCAGCGGCTGGCCGCGCTCGGCCCCGAGGGCTTCGCGCGGAGCCTGCGCGAGTCGCCGACCCTGGGGGTCACGGACACCACCTTCCGCGACGCCCACCAGTCGCTCCTCGCGACCCGGGTCCGGACGAAGGACCTGCTGGCCGTCGCCCCGGCGGTGGCGCACACGATGCCGCAGCTGCTGTCCCTGGAGTGCTGGGGCGGCGCGACGTACGACGTGGCGCTGCGCTTCCTCGCCGAGGACCCGTGGGAGCGGCTGGCCGCGCTGCGCGAGGCCGTGCCGAACATCTGCCTGCAGATGCTGCTGCGGGGCCGCAACACCGTGGGGTACACCCCGTATCCGACGGAGGTGACGGACGCGTTCGTGCAGGAGGCCGCCGCCACCGGCATCGACGTCTTCCGGATCTTCGACGCGCTCAACGACGTCGACCAGATGCGGCCCGCCATCGACGCCGTACGGGAGACCGGCACGGCGGTGGCGGAGGTGGCCCTCTGCTACACGTCCGACCTGTCCGACCCGGCGGAGCGGCTGTACACCCTCGACTACTACCTGCGGCTCGCCGAGAAGATCGTGGCCGCCGGGGCGCACGTCCTCGCGGTCAAGGACATGGCCGGCCTGCTGCGCGCCCCCGCCGCGGCCAGGCTGGTCACGGCGCTGCGCAGGGAGTTCGACCTGCCGGTGCACCTGCACACCCACGACACGGCGGGCGGTCAGCTGGCCACGTACCTCGCGGCGATCCAGGCGGGGGCGGACGCGGTGGACGGCGCGGTCGCCTCCATGGCGGGCACCACCTCGCAGCCGTCGCTGTCGGCGATCGTGGCCGCGACCGACCACTCCGAGCGGCCCACCGGCCTCGACCTCCAGGCGGTCGGCGACCTGGAGCCGTACTGGGAGAGCGTCCGGAAGATCTACGCGCCCTTCGAGGCGGGTCTGGACTCGCCGACCGGGCGCGTGTACCACCACGAGATCCCGGGCGGGCAGTTGTCCAACCTGCGCACGCAGGCCGTCGCGCTCGGTCTCGGCGACCGCTTCGAGGACGTCGAGTCGACGTACGCCGCCGCGGACCGGATGCTGGGCCGGCTGGTGAAGGTCACGCCGTCGTCGAAGGTGGTGGGCGACCTCGCCCTGCACCTGGTGGGCGCCGGGGTCGCGCCCGAGGACTTCGAGGCCGCGCCGAACCGGTTCGACATCCCGGACTCCGTCGTCGGCTTCCTGCACGGCGAGCTGGGCACGCCGCCCGGCGGCTGGCCGGAGCCCTTCCGCACCAAGGCCCTGGAGGGCCGCCCCGCCCCCAAGCCCCCGCGGGACCTCACCGCGGAGGACCGCACCGGCCTCGTCAAGGACCGGCGCGCCACGCTGAACCGCCTCCTCTTCCCCGGCCCGACGCAGGCGTTCGAGGCGCACCGCCAGGCCTACGGCGACACGAGCGTGCTGGACAGCAAGGACTTCTTCTACGGGCTCCGCCCGGGGAAGGAGTACGCCGTCGACTTCGGGCCCGGCGTGCGGCTGCTCATCGAGCTGGAGGCCGTCGGCGAGGCCGACGAGCGCGGCATGCGCACCGTGCTGTCCACCCTGAACGGCCAGCTCCGGCCGATCCAGGTGCGGGACGAGGCGGCGGCCGCCGACCTCCCGGTGACCGAGAAGGCCGACCGGTCCGACCCCGGCCATGTCGCCGCGCCGTTCGCGGGCGTGGTCACGCTGGCCGTCGCCGAGGGCGACGAGGTCGAGGCCGGCGCGACGGTGGCGACGATCGAGGCGATGAAGATGGAGGCCTCGATCACCGCCCCGCGCGGCGGACGGGTGTCCCGCCTGGCCATCACCAGGATCCAGCAGGTGGAGGGCGGCGACCTCCTCGTCGAGATCGGGTGAGGCGGTAGGGCGTGTCCCCGGTTCGGCGCCTTCGCCCCGGCTCCGTTTAAGCGGTGACGAAATGGTGGTCGGGGCGGGCGCCCACGGCGGAAGGTTCTTCCCGGCACCCGGTTGCGGGTGCCGGGACCCACACCACCTTCCACCGTGAGGACGGCCATGACCCGCAAGACCACCGCCGGGACGACCCCGGCCGCCAGCCCCGACCGGACGTTCCGGGGCCTGAAGGCGCTCGCCCTCGGCCTGACCGCGCTCGCGCTCGGGATCGCCGGGACCACGGCGCCGGCCACCGCCGGGCCGCTGATCATCACCGGTTCCTCCTTCACCGGCGACCAGCTCGCCGACCTGGTGAAGAAGGAGGGCGACTCCTTCCGCGTCTGGCAGAACACCGACGGCGACGACCGGGTCTGGCCCTGGGGCAGCACGGGCAAGGTGCACGGCAGCGGCTGGAGCGGTGTCGACCCGAGCAAGGTGTACTTCACGAACCTCGACGACGACGGGTTCAAGGACCTCGTACTGCTCGACGGCGACAGCTTCCGCGTCTGGACCCACAACGGGACCCCGACGTTCGGCGCCAACCCGTGGACCGTCCCTCCGTTCCGGACCGGCGGCGGCTGGTCCGGCCACGACCCGTCGGCCATCTGGTTCGCGGACATCAACGGCGACGGGGAGGCCGATCTCATCCAGCGGAGCGGTGACGTGCTCCGGTACTTCCGCAACCTCGGCGGCGGCAAGAGCTGGGCCGCTCCGGTGACCATCGGCTACGGCTACGGCGGCCACAACCCCCGGGCGATCTGGTTCGCCGACCTCAACGGCGACCAGCGCGCCGAGCGCATCGAGCGGTTCGGCGACCAGTTCATGGTCGCTCCCAACACCACGGGCGCCGGGGGCGGTTGGCCCTACGGGACGGTGTACTTCACCGGTTCCGGCTGGTCCGGGCACGATCCGGCCGCCATCTGGTTCGCCGACATCACCGGCGACAACCGGGCCGACCTCGTCCAGAAGTCCGGTGACACACTGCGGTACTACCCGAACAACGGCTCCGGCAGCGGCCACACGAACTGGGCCGCGGGCGTCGGCGCCGGCAACGGCTGGTCCTCCGTGGACCCGAAGGGCATCTACTTCGCCTGATCCCTGAGGTACGGGGGTCCACAGGGATACGGCGGCGCCCAGGAGCGGCCCCGGAGCCGGGTCACGGCTTCGGGGCCGCGTGCTGCGCCGGAGCCCCCAGCAGCTCCCCCGCGAGCGGTGTCCGCTGGTGCAGCATCCAGCGCCCCGAGCGGCGCGAGGTGACGAGGCTGCAGCGCCGCAGCACCGACAGGTGCTGGGAGACCGCGGCCGAGGTGAGGTCGAGATAGGACGCCAACTGGCTGGTCGACAGGGGCAGATCGAGGTGCGCGAGCAGCGCGGCCCTGCTCCGCCCGATCAGCTCGGCGAGCGGCTGCGCCGTCCCGCCGGACGTCTCGTCCGTCCACAGCCGGCCGATCCCGCGGGGCGAGTACGTGAGGGTCGGCTGGTACGGCTCGTTGTGCAGCACGAGGAGCCGCGGCCACGCGAAGACGCACGGGACGAGCAGGAGTCCCGCGCCGTCCGGTGAACGCCGAGCCGAGTGGAGGGGTTTGTCGATGAGGAGCCGGTCCACCTCGTAGCGCGCCTCGGGGTGGAGGTCGTCGAAGACCTTGGCGAGGCCGCCCGTGGTGAGCTGGCCCGCCCGGTGCGCGATGTCGGCGTCGTGGAGGGCCCTCAGCCGGGGCCACACCGGCTCGACGGCCGCCAGCCAGTAGGCGGCCATCGCGTCCACGACTTTGGACAGTTCGCGCTCCGGGTCCTCGCGCAGCGGTCGCAGGAGGGCGGGCAGGCCGTCCCCCGCGCCCAGTTCGTCCAGTGCCGTCCGTACGACGTGGGCGGGTGTCGCGGCGATGGCGTCCAGCTCGTCGCGGAAGTCTCCGGTGAGCGCCTCCGGGGGCGGCGCGAGGAAGTCCGGGACGATCCGAGGGCCCTGTGCGAGCGCGCACAGCACCCGCAGGTCGAGGCCGCGCACCCGCCCGGTCGCGAACTCCAGCCAGGGCCGGTGCACCACGGCGTGGCGCGTGCCGGCGAGCACGGGGACGCTGTGCACGAGCTCCTCCAGCGGGGAGCGTGCGAACCGTATCCGCGTCAGATCGTCGGGCCCGAAGATGATCTCGATCACGCCAGGGAGCGTACCGCCGGCGGTCGCCGGGCACCTCCGGGCCGCCTCGTTGAGACTTAGCAACTAAGAAGCTTAGAATTCGCGGAGCCTTCGCACGACCGGTCGCCCACCCGGGGCGACGGCGGGGGCTCCGCCGTGTCCGCGGGGCGCAGTCCCGAACGGCGGGTCGAGCAAGACGAGAAGGGGCTCCTCCGTGGCTTCCCACCGCCGCCCGAAGCAGACCGGTCCGCGCTGTAACGGGGTTCTCACCGTGACGGCCGCGGCGGCTGTCGCCCTCTCCACCCAGACGGCCTCCGCGGACCCGCTGCCCGACCCGAACAAGAAGGGCGTGCAGGCGCAGATCGACCGGCTCTACGAGCAGGCGACGCAGGCGACGGAGAAGTACAACGGAGCCGGCGAGAAGGCCGAGACGCTGAAGAAGCAGGTGGCGGCCCTCCAGGACGCCGCCGCGCGCAAGCAGGGCGAGCTCAACGAACTCCGCGACCGGATCGGCACGGTGGCGGCCGGCCAGTACCGCGCGGGAGGTCTCGACCCCGCCCTGCAGCTCTTCCTCTCCGGCGACCCGGACACCTACCTGGAGAGCGCGTCCGCCCTCGACCGGGCCGGCGACCGGCAGTCGGCCGTCCTGCGGCAGTTCCTCTCCCAGCAGCGGGCGCTCCGGCAGCAGCGCACGGAGGCGTCCGAGAAGCTGCGCGACCTGGACGAGGTGCAGACGGAGCTCGGCCGGCGGAAGGGCGAGATCCAGGGCAAGCTGCGCGAGGCGCAGCGGCTCCTCAACACCCTGACGGCGGAGGAGCGCGCGCGGATCGCGGAGGCGGAGGACCGCGCCAACCGCGCGAGCTCCCGGGTCGACCTGGGCGACGAGACGAGCGCGTCGTCGCGGGCGGCCGCCGCCTTCGCCGCCGCCAAGAGCCGCGTCGGCCTGCCGTACGTCTGGGGTGCGAGCGGACCGGCGTCCTTCGACTGCTCGGGCCTCACCTCGTGGGCGTTCCGTCAGGCCGACGTGTCCATACCGCGCACGTCGCAGGCCCAGGCGAACATCGGCACCCGCATCGACTCCCTCGGTGCCCTCAGGCCCGGCGACCTCGTCCTCATGCGCACCGACCTGAGCCACGTCGGCTTCTACGCGGGCAACGGGCAGATCCTCCACTCCCCCAAGCCGGGCGCGCAGGTGCGCTACGAGTCCATCGCCCGCAGCGGCATGCCCTTCATGTGGGGTGTGCGCGTCGGCTGACGTCCCGCACCGTCGACGGCCTCCCCGACCTGCCCGTCTACTATGAAACCGAGTGCGGGAACGGCGGAGAGGACACGGCGCATGCGTCGGCTGGGGGAGCTCGAGGCGGAGATCATGGACCGCTTCTGGAGATGGGAACGCCCCGCGACCGTCCGCGAGGTCGTCGACGACATCAACCGGGACCGGGACGTCGCCTACACCACCGTGACCACGGTCACGAGCATCCTCTTCCACAAGGGCCACCTGACGCGCACCCGCGAGGGGCGGGTCTGGCACTACGAGGCCGTCGCGTCGCGCGAGGCGTACGCGGCGGCGCTCATGGAGGACGGCCTGGGGGCCAGCGAGGACCGGCCGGCGGCCCTCGCCCGGTTCGTGGAGAACCTCGACGCCGACGAGATCGCCGCCCTCCGCAAGGCCCTCCGCGACGTCGGACGGCGGGACGAGGAGTGAACGCGGCCCCGGCCCTGCTGGGGTACGCGGCCGTCGTGGGCTTCGCCGTGCCGCGCCTGATGACGCGCAGCGCCTGGCCGTACCGGGCTCCCGCGCCGGCCGTGGCCGTGTGGCTCGCCCTGACGGTGTCGTTCACGCTCGCGGTGGCGCTCGCCGCCTCCCAGCTCGCGACGCCGACCGAGCACCTCCACGCGGGGCTCCTCGGCCTGCTGCACGCCTGCGGCCTCGGCACCTCGGCGCCGGTGCCGAGCCCCTCCACCGCGCAACGGCTGGCCCTGGCCATGCCCCTCGTCGTCGTCACCGCCGTCGTCGCGGCCTCCCTCCTCCAGCTCGCCCGCACGGGACGCGCGCGCGCCCGGCACCGCGACCGGCTCGACAAGGTGGGGGTGCGCTGCGACCGCCTCCGCGTCACGGTCCTCCCCCACGCCACGCCGGGGGCGTACTGCCTGCCGGGGTTCCGGTCGCGGATCGTCGTCAGCGACGCCGCCGTGGAGCTCCTGACGGAGGAGCAGATGGGCGCCGTCCTCGCCCACGAGCGGGCGCACGTCGCCGGCCGCCACCACGTACTCCTCGCCGCCGCGCACGGCTTCGCCGCCGTCTTCCCCCGCCTTCCGCTGGCGCGCCTGGCCCGCGAGCAGCTGGCCGTCCTCCTGGAGATGACGGCCGACGACCGCGCGCTGCGGCAGCACTCCCGCGAGGTCCTCGCGACCGCGATGTACGAGATGGCCGCGAGCCGCGCCCCCGAAGGCGCCTTCGCCGTGGGCGGGTCGACGGCACTGCTCCGCATGAGCCGCGTCCTGGCCCCCCACCGGGCCCCGCACCCGGCCTTCCGCGGTTCCATGGCCTCGGTCGCCCTCGCCGTCCCGCTGCTTCCCCTGCTGGTCGCCTGCCCGCCCGGCCTCTGATCCGTCCGAGGCCGGGCGTCGCGCCGCGAGGGCTACCGCGCTACTTCAGGTACCCGAGGACCGTCATCATCCCGGACTCGGCGTGGTGGACGTGGTGGCAGTGGACCATCCACAGGCCCGGGTCGTCGGCCTCGAAGTCGACTTCGAGGCGCTGCCCCGGCAGCACGATCGAGGTGTCCTTGCGGGCACCGCCGCCGGCGAGCGCGGTCAGCGGAAAGGCCCCGCTTCCGGCGGTGACGGGGGCGTCGACGATCCGGAGCCCGATCCGGTCGCCCGGCTTGGCCGTGAAGGTCCTCGGGTCGTCCGACGTACGGCCGTCGACCAGGTGGTGCGGGTAGCCGACGTCGCCCGCGTCACCGCCGAGGAGGTCGCTGGTCGCGCCCATCAGCATGCGGGAGGGTCCGATCGGTGCGGGAGGAGCGGACTCGCCGGCCGCCGTCGGCGTGCCGGACATGTCGTGGTCCCGGGCGCCGGAGGCCTCGCCCGGGTCCGTACCGCCGTGGTCCATGCCGCCCATGCCGCGGGTGAGTTCGGCGAGGACGGCGTCCGGGGTGGAAGGCGCCTGGCCCTCCCCGAGCAGCAGCGGGCCTCCCTGGTGGTGGGACCCACTGCTGCTCGGGGAGGGGTCACTTCGCGTTCAGGAGCGTCGTCGCCGAGTCCACGAACTCTCCGAGTGCCTCCTCCAAGGCGGAGTACGCCTCCCTCGACCTCTTGGGGTTCGGGGCCGACAAACCCTCTTCGTCCGCTTCGCCCAAGCCCGCCTCCCCCAAGGTGTGGGAGAGTCGGTCCGCTCGCTCGCCGATCAGCCTTGCCTGATCGGCCACGCCCTTGGGACCTTCCAGCTCCACCATGGCCACCGTCGCCTCGACCGCCTCTGTGTCTCTCGACTCGGGCGTGATCTTCTCCGTGAGTCGCGCGATCTCGGCCGCATCCAGCATGAAGCCGGCGTCGTAGATGCCGTGCGCGAATCGTTGCAGGCCACGGATCCGGCCCGCCTCCACGCGGCGCTTCGATGCCGGCCCGAGAGCGGGTCCCGTAGCCGCGGACGCCCGATGGGTCGGCAGTCCGGAAACCCAGCTGCCGACCACCGGCCTGATGGCAGGCTCTGCCCATGGCTCCCCTTCGTTGCGAAGCGGTCCGACGGGTCGATGACGAACCCCAGCCCGCTTGGTCGAGGTCCGCTTCGCCGATGCCCACCATCAGCAATGGGTCTTCGTCCTTGACCGTCGGCCGCTCTACCGCTCTGCCGCGCCGGCTCGTCGACGCCGGAGCTCCGGAACGACGTCTGGGTGTCGTGCTGCCGTCCGGGGCATGGGGCTCGTTTCTTTGCGGCCGTGGGTCGTGAGTCACGCCGCCGTGGTGCGGAACGTGCTGGGGCTGAGGCCCTTGTGGCGTTTGAAGGCGGCGCTGAAGCCGAAGGCGTCGGCGTAGCCGATGGTCTTGGCGATCTGGGCGATGCTGAGGTCGGTGTCGGCGAGGAGGGCCTCGGCGTCGTCCATGCGGCACTCGGTGAGGTAGGTGAGGGGCGGACGGCCCATCAGCTCGGTGAAGCGCCGGGCGAACAGGGCCCGGGAGACGCCGGCTTGAGCGGCCAGTGACGCGACCGTCCAGCTCTCGGCGGGCCGTCCGTGGAAGGCGTGCAGGGCGGGGGCGAGGACAGGGTCGGCGAGGCCGCGGTACCAGTCGGGCGCGTCGGCGCCGGCCCGGTCGAACCAGGTGCGCAGCGTGCAGACCAGGGCCCAGTCGAGGAGCCGGTCCATCAGCGCCTGCGAACCGGCGGAGAGCCGGGCGGCGTCGGCGGCGGAGTTCTCCAGCCAGGCGCAGACCTCGGCGTCCTCGGAGATGACCAGGACGGGCGGCAGGGCGCGCAGGAGTCGTTCGTGGCGGTGTCCCGAGGCACGGTAGGCGCCCATGATGAGCGCGGTCGCTTCCTCCGGGCCGGTGCCCCAGTGGATGCCGTCGAGTTCCCGGCCGGTGCACGCGGCGTCCGCGGTGAAGCAGTTGATCTCGTACGCGGTGTGGGGGCGGTGGACGGTGTCGGGCTCGTCCGCGAGACGGAACCGTGCGGGGCCCCGGACGATGGCCGTGTCGCCCGCGCCGATCGCACGTTCGGTGCCGTCGGGCAGCAGCAGCGTGCCGCCCCCGCGCAGGACGCTGACCATGGTGAGCGGAGCGGCGTCGGCGAAGGTGATGCTCCAGGGCGCCTTCAGGACGGCGTTGGTGACGACCGAGCCCTCGGCCCGGATGCCGCTCAGCAGTGAACTCAGAGGATCCACAGCGCAATCGTAGACGATCTCCTATGCCCGGGAGAGTTTCTCCCATGGATCATCCACGGCGCCGCGGTTGTACTGGACTCACTGCACAGATCGAGCCTTCAGGAGACACCGTGCCGCAGCACAGCAGTGACACCAGGACAGCCCTCGTGGTCGTCGCGCACCACCGCAGCGATTCCCTCACCGCCCACACCGCCCGCCGCGCGGCCGCCCAGCTCGAGGCCGCCGGATACCGCATCGACCTGCTCGACCTGCACGCCGAGGGGTTCGACCCGCGGATGAACGTGGAGGACCAGCCGGACTGGGGCAACCGGGAGAAGCCGTACTCGGAGGAGACGCACGCCCACATGCGGCGGATCCTCGACGCCGATGTCGTCGTCGCCGTCTTCCCGGTGTACTGGCAGAGCGTGCCCGCGGTCCTCAAGGGGTGGATCGACCGCGTATGGAACTACGGGTTCGCCTACGGCCGCAGCAAGCCCCGTCTGGCGGGCAAGCGCATGCTGTGGCTGGCCCTGGCCGGCGCCACCTCCGACGACCCCGTAGCGGAGTCGATGCACTCCGTCCTCGAGGCCAACCTGAGCGACGGCATCGCCTATTACTGCGGCTTCTCCCGTTCCACCGTGGGCCTGCTCCTGGACGCGGAGGAGCGACCGCAGCGCATCGACGCCGAGGGCAATCTGCTGGTCGGCGAAGCGGTCGCCGGCGTCGAGCGGGAGGCGCAGTACACCGATTTCGACCGTCGTGCGCGGAAGTTCGTGGAGGAGTTCCTCGCGGACGAACTCGTCGCGGTCTGACAGCCTCCGGATCTCGTGGACCGGCACTGCGGCAGTGCGTGCGGGACCTGGCTCCCGGCTCTTCGCGCACGTGACCGCATGTCGAATGTCAGGTCGGCCCGCGCCATCCGTGTGAGGGAGCGCCCGACGTCGCGATCAAGCCGAACACGGGGCGCGGGGCATGGGCCGATGGGTGGTGGGGCACCGATGGTCGCGTGCCCCAGACAGACGAGACACAGCGATTCACCGCCTTGTCGGCACGGCTGACAGGCTTCGACGACGGGGAACTGACGGCCACCGGGCTCGTCGAGACGTACCGGGCGGTCGCCGCGGAGCGGCTCGGCGCGGAGGCGTACCGACGCCTGCTGAACGGGACGGAGGATCCGGTCGGCGCGCCGGACGGCGAGCGGGCGGTGTCGGCCCGCGCGGTGACGTACCTCTGGTACACGGGGAGTTGGCCGGGTTCGCCGCCGCGCCTGGTGTCCCCGCGCGGCTATGCCGAGGGCCTGGTGTGGAAGGCGGCCGGTCTCACCGCGCCCGCCGCGGCTCCCGGAGGGTACGGGAGTTGGGCCGAGGGGGCGGGTCGGTGACGCGGTACGACGTGATCGTCGTCGGCGCCGGTGTCGCGGGGTCCCTCGTCGCCCACCGGCTCGGTCGGGGCGGGCGGCGGCGGGTCCTGGTCCTGGAGGCGGGCGCGGCGGACCCCCGTGTCCACGGGGCCGACGCCGACCCGCTGACCGCGTACCTGGCGGCCGCCGGTCGACTGCCCGGCACCGGGCACCGGCCGCATCCGGCCGCGCCCTGGCCCGAGGTGGCGGACCTCGCCGGCGCGGACGGGACTCCCGGCTTCCGGGCGGCGGGGCACCTGCGGCAGGACGGCCCGCTGCCGTACGCCAGCGGATACGTCCGGGTGAACGGCGGTACCGGCACCGTGTGGACGGGGCTCGCGCCCCGCATGCTGCCTGAGGACTTCGACACGGAGTCGTTCGGGTACGGGCGGCGGTGGCCGCTCGGCTACGACGACCTGGAGCCCCATTACCGGGCGGCGGAGGAGCACCTGGGGGTTGCCGCGGACGCCGACGAGCAGCGCGCGCACCTCGGTCTGCGCTTCCCCGACGGTTACGTGTTCCCCATGCGACCGCTGCCCGCCGCGCGCCTGGACCGCGTTCTCTCGGGCCGGCTCGACGGGCGGCGCGTCAAGGACCCCGTCGCGCTGAGCGAGGTCGAACTGAAGGTGGTCGGCACGCCGCACGCCCGCAACGGCGTCCCGGATCCCCGGTACGACGGCGGCCGGGGCTACGTTCCGCGCGGCCGGGACGGGCTGCCCGATCCGGGCAACCGGTGTGTGGGAAACGCGAGTTGCATTCCACACTGCCCCTCGTACGCGAAGTACACCCCGCTCAAGACCCAGGGGCGGTGGAGCACGTCCGTCATGCTCCGGGACCGGTCCGTGGTGAGCCGTGTCCTGGTCGACGGGCGGGGGCGCGCCACGGGCGTGGAGTACCGCTCGTACGACGGCGAGGTGTCCGTGGCGCACGCCGATGTCGTCGTGCTCGCCGCCCACGCGGTGGAGAACGCGCGACTGCTGCTCCTGTCCGGGCTCGCCGGGCGCAGCGGCCAGGTGGGGCGGAACCTGATGGACCATCCGGTCCTGCTGACCTGGGGGCTGCTGCCCGAGGGCGAGCACGGGGGGTCCTACCGGGGGCCCGGGTCCGTCTCCGGCTTCGAGGGCTTCCGCGCGGGCCCGGCGCGTCGGCTGCGGGCGCCGTTCCGCGTGGAGTTCGGGACGTGGGGCTGGATCTGGGCGAAGGGGCCGGTCGAGACCGACGTGGACCACTTCCTGAACGAACGCGGCCTGTTCGGAGGGGAGTTGAGGGCTGCGCTCGGGGACAGGCTGCGTCGGCAGTTCGCCTTCCAGTTCGAGATGGAGCAGGGCGCCGACCCGGCGAACCGGGTCACCCTCCACCCGTCCGAGCGCGACGCGCTGGGCCTGCCCCGGCCCCTGGTCACCTACGACCTCGACGAGCACGTCAAGGAGGGCATGGCCGCCGCCCGTGCCGTGTCGGACCAGCTCTTCGCGCTGCTCGGCGCCGAGGACCACACGGACTACACGCCGTCGGCGGCCTGGCCGGGGCGCTTCGAGCACCGCGGCCGTACGTACGGCTACCGCGGGGCCGGCCACGCGGCCGGGACCCACATCATGGGCGACTCCCCCGCCACCTCGGTGGTGGATTCCTGGCAGCACTGCTGGGACCACCCCGGCCTGTACGCGGTGGGCTGCGGCAGCATGCCGTCGGTGGCCACCTCCAACCCGACCCTGACCATGGCCGCGCTGGCCCTGCGCAGCGCAGAGCGCGTGGAGGCGGACCTGACGGCCCGCGACCGAGCCCTGACCACCGGCCCTACCACCCCGGGAGCCCCCGCGTGAGCCCGCTGCCCCTGCCGCCCGTGCCCGAACCCTTCCAGCTGCCGTTCCACTACGGGGCGCTGCACCAGATCGGCGTCGACTGGCTGGTGGACCCGGATCCGGTCCACGCCCTGCTCGCCAAGCACCATCCGGACCTGACCGCCGCCGCGTTCGACGACGGACGCGCGCTGGTCTCGCTCAACTACCAGCTGTACTTCGCCCAGTACGCGTTCGGCGGCGGCGTCACCCAGGAGATCGAGTTCAACGTCGTCGCCTTCCCGACCGCCGAGGCGGACCGGCTGCCGCGATTGACCTACGACGAGTACGCGCAGGGCTGGGACCAGACGAAGCTGCTCGGCATCGCCCGCCTGCACGTCGTCTGCGACAACCCGTTCGCGATCAGGGCCGGGAGCGAGCTGTACGCCGAGCCGAAGTACCCCGGCTGGTTCGAGGTCGGCCTGCCGTCCCTCAACGGTCCCGCGGGGGCGACCTGGACCGTGCGCTGCAAGGCCGCCGGGGTCGGCCCGGACGACACCCTGGAGCGGGGGTCGGCGCCGCTGCTCGACCTCGCGGCCAGGCTGGACGGCCTGACCGCCGTCGCGGCCAACTCCGCCCCCGTCACCGGCTACGGCACCGACCGCGAGGGACGCCTGCTCGCCGGCCCGATGAACGTCTACCGGCCCTACTCCTGGTACGACCTCTCCGCCGCCGAGCACTCCGGGCGCACCCGCCTCGCCGTCCACGCTCCGGACGGCGACCTGGGCCGCGACCTCCGCACCGTCCTCCCGGACGGCACACCGGCGGCGGGCGCCTGGACGTACCAGTCGCCGCCGGTGGCCGCCCACAACCGCCCGTACTACCTGTCGGCGGGCCCCCGGCCGTAGGGGTGTCCCACCGATCGGTCGGTGCGCAGGGCGTCGGCGATGCCCCGGGCCAGGAACGGGATCCGGTGCGCGGGGACGCCCGCGATGTTGATGCGGCCGGACGTGGTGCCGTAGATGCCGGAGCGGTGCCGCATCCGGCGCATCTGCTCGGGGGTGAGGGGCAGCATCGAGAACATGCCCTTCTGCCGTGCGAGGGCCCGCGCCGGCTCCTCGTGGCCGAGGGCGGCCAGGTGGGCGACGAGGTCCGTCCGGTTGGCCGTGACGCGGTGGCGCATGGCGTCGAGTTCGGCGAGCCACACGGCCTTCAGGCGCTCGTCGCCCAGGACGGTGGCGACGACGGCGGCGCCGTGGTCCGGCGGCATCGAGTAGAGGGTGCGGGCGGCGTTCTGCAGGGCGGTCTCGACGTGCCGGAGCGCCCGCGCGGAGGAGCCGAGGACGACGGCGCAGCCCGTGCGGTCGCTGTAGAGGCCGAAGTTCTTGGAGCAGCTGACGGCGATCAGCACTTCGGGGAGGCGTTCGGCCAGCATCCGGGTCGGGCTCAGGTCGGCTTCGAGGCCGTCACCGAGGCCGTGGTAGGCGAGGTCGACGAAGGGGACCCAGCCGTTGGCCTCGGCGAGCCCGGCGAGCCGTTCCCACGTGCCGAAGGAGGGGTCGGCCCCGGTGGGGTTGTGGCAGCAGCCCTGCAGCAGGACGACGTCGCCGGGCCCCGCCTCGCGGAGGTCGTCCAGGAGGTCCTCGTCGTCCGGCCGCCCGGCGGGGCCGAGCCAGCGGTACGTGCGGACGGTGAGGCCCGCGCCTTCGAGGATGGGGCGGTGGTTGACGTACGCCGGGTCGCTGATCCACACCGTGGTGCCGGGGCGGGTCTGCCGTACGAGGTCGGCGAGGAGGCGCAGGGCGCCGGTGCCCGCGACGGTCTGGACGGCCGTCGCCCGCGAGGTGAGGGCCTCGGTGCCGAGGACGGTGGCGAGCATGGCGTCGTTGAAGGCGGTGTTGCCCGACAGGCCCAGGTACTCCTTGGAGCCGGAGCGCTGCGCCAGCCGTATCTCGGCCTCCTTGACCGCGGCCATGACGGGTGTGACCCCGGTGTGGTCGCGGTAGACGCCGAGGACGAGGTTGAGGCGGTCGGGGCGCGGGTCGGCGGCGTACTCGGCGGTCAGGTCCCACAGCGGGTCCACGGGCGGGGCGGGGAGCAGCTCAAGCATCGGCGGACACCTTGGTTCGGGAGGAGCGTCGGCGTCCGTTGGCGAGCGCGACACCGAGGGTGATCAGGGGGACGCCGACCACGACGGGCAGGGTCGGCGACTCGTGGAGCAGGGGAACGGCGAGCAGGACGACGGCGACGGGGCTGAGGCTGCCGACGACGGAGCTGCGCTCCGGGCCGAGCCGGCGGATCGCGAAGGCGTAGAGCAGTCCCGCGCACAGGCCGACGCCGAGGCCCTGGACGACGAGGAAGAGCGCGATGTCGGCGCCTTCCGCGCGGGCGAGGCCGGTGGGCAGGACGCCGGTCAGGCTCAGCAGCGCGATGACGGCGAAGGAGGGCAGGCAGAGCAGGCCGATGGAGCCGACGGGGTCGAGGTCGACCTCGCGCAGGCCCACGGTGTAGAGCGCCCACAGTCCGCTGGCCACGAGCAGCGTTCCCGTACCGAGGAGGACGTCCGCGTCGAGGGACGCGGTGTAGCGCCACACCAGGGCCACGACGCCGGCCACGATGAGGGCGAGGCCGGCCGCCTGGGTGCCGCGCGGGGCGCTCTTGCCGCCCGCGACCATCAGGGCCGAGACGAACAGCGGGACCATGCCGGGCACGATCGCCCCGACGAAGGCGGCCGACGTCAGGGAGCCGCCGTACATGGCGGCGAGGAAGAACGGGACCCCCGCACCACAGATGATCTTGGCGGCGGGGCCGGGGCGCACGGCGGCCAGCCGGCGCCTGCGGCGCCACAGGGCCGGGGCGAGGACCACGAGGGGCACGCCGAAGCGCAGCAGCGCGGCGTCCGCGGGCAGCAGCGTCGAGCTGCTCAGGGCGCGGGCGCTGAGCGCGAACGCGGCCCAGATGGTCACGGTGAGCAGCAGCGCGAGCATGCCGACGGCGTGCGGCGAGATCCCCGGGAACCGTCCGGCGCGGGGTTCCGCGTCCTGTCCGCCGGACGGAGCGCGCCCGTCCGGCGCCTCCGCCGTGCTCGCCTCCGCCGATTGCGTTACGGCCACCGGCCATTCCTCCCGCTCGTAGCCTCTCGGGCGGAACCGACGTCCGGCTTCACCCCCGGGCAGCAACGCTAGGGCTTCGGGCGGGGCAGGCGATTGCCAGTTATGCCCTCCAGGCATAGCGTGGGGGCAGAATCTGCCAAGTCCAGCCAAGGAGAGCCCATGGACGCCGTGGACTTCCAGATCATCCACGAGCTTCAGGCGGACGGGCGCCTGTCGAACCAGGACCTCGCCGACCGGATCCGGCTGTCCCCCTCCCCCTGCCTGCGCCGGGTGCGCCGCCTGGAGGACTCGGGACTGATCGGCGGCTACACGGCCACCGTCGACCAGGTCGCCTTCGGCCTCCCGATCACCGTCTTCGTGCGGATCCGCCTGGAGCGCCACACGGCCGAGGCGGTCAACGTGTTCGAGCAGCACGTCGGCCTCATCGACCACATCCAGGACTGCTATCTGATGGCCGGCAGCAGCGACTACCTGCTCAGGGTCGTCATCGAGAGCCTGGAGGCCTACGAGGCCCTCGTCCGCACCCGCATCCACGCCATCCCGGGCATCGCGTCGATCGAGTCCAGCTTCGCCTTCGGCAGCGTCAAGCAGTCCAGGGTCTACCCCAGGCCGGGCGTCCCGTCCCGCCCGCGCACCGGCGGCACGGGCGGCTGAACCCGGATCGGCCGCCTGCGGCGGCCCGCCCGGTCGACACCGCCCGGTGGGCGCCCGTCAGCGGGCGCCCGTCGATGGGCTTCCGCAAGATGAGGGCCCGCCACCCCCGACGTAAGCTGGACCGAGCGGGGGCGGGCCGTGACTCGTCGCCCGCGGTGGCACCCCTCCCCATGGGGCCGGCTTCGCCCACCCTTCCGTGGTCGCCCTCGTCCTGCGACCGAAAGGTTCGGCATGCCCATGCGCAAGGGCACGAAGGCGGCCCTCGTCGGCACTCTCGCCACGGCCACCCTGGCGGCCACGGCCCTCACCGGCACCGCACCGACCGCCTCGGCCGCGAGTTCCTCCTTCACCGCGACCGCGGACACGTACGTCGACAGCGCGGCCCCCGGCACGAACCACGGCACCTCCCGGCAGCTGGACGTGGACGGCAGTCCGGTCGAGCAGACGCTGCTGCGGTTCGACGTCACCGGTGCCACCGGGACGGTGACGCGGGCGACGCTCCGGCTCCACGTCGACGGCGCCGCCGGTTCGGGGAGCGCCAACGGCGGCACGTTCCACGCCGCGCCCGGCGCCGCCTGGTCCGAGACGTCGGTGACCTACGACGACAGGCCGGCGCTCACCGGCGCCGTCCTCGGAAGCCTCGGCGCGGTCGCCCCCGGCTCCTGGTACGAGGTCGACGTGACCTCGTACGTGAAGGGGAACGGCACCTTCGACTTCGGCGTCACGTCGCCGAACGCCGACGGGGCCCACTACGACTCGCGCGAGACCGGCGCGACCGGACCGCGGCTGGTGGTCGAGACGGGCACCGCGCCGCCGAGGCCCCCCGACGCCTTCCCGCCGTCCCCCGACCCGGTGCCGGTGCTGGTCGGCGCGGGGGACATCGCCACTCCGAGTTCCACGGACTCCGAGACCGCCGACCTGCTGGACCACGTCTCCGGCACGGTCGTCGCCCTCGGCGACAACGCCTACCCCGACGGGTCCGCGGCGAACTTCTCCGCGTACTACGAGCCCACCTGGGGCCGCCACAAGGAGCGGACCAGGCCGACCCCGGGCAACCACGACTACCTGACCCCCGGCGCGTCCGCGTACTTCCGCTACTTCGGGGCCAACGCGGGTCCGGCGAACCGCGGTTACTACTCGTACGACCTCGGGAACTGGCACGTGGTCTCGCTGAACTCCGAGATCGACACGGCCGTCGGGTCCCCCCAGGAGAAGTGGCTGCGCGCCGACCTCGCCGCCAGCGGCAAGCCGTGCACGGTGGCGTACTGGCACCGGCCGCGCTGGACCTCCGGCGCGGAACACGGTCCCGACCCCGTGACCGGACCCCTGGTCCGGGCGCTGTACGACCACGGCGCCGAGGTCATCCTCACCGGCCACAACCACCAGTACGAGCGCTTCGCCCCGCAGGACCCGAACGGCCGGGCCGACGACGCCCGCGGCCTGCGGCAGTTCGTCGCCGGCATGGGCGGCGCGGGGCTCTACCCGTTCGGCACCGTGCAGCCGAACAGCGAGGCCCGCAACGACGACACCTTCGGCGTCCTGAAGCTGACCCTGCGCGCCGACGGCTACGACTGGCAGTTCGTGCCGCAGGCGGGCAAGACGTACGACGACCACGGCTCGGGCACCTGCCACTGACGCCGTCCCCGCGGCCGGCCGGGGCGGCGGCCGTCAGGACGCCGTGGTCTCCCGCACCGGGTGCTTGCTCAGGATCGACACCCGGTTGAAGGCGTTGATGGCGATGGCCACCCAGATCACGGCCGAGATCTCGCCGTCGTCCAGGACCTCGCGCGCGCCGTCGTACGCCCGCTCCTGGGCGAGTGCGTCGGCGGGGTGGGTGGTGGCCTCGGCGAGGGCGAGGGCCGCGCGCTCGCGGGCGGTGAAGAGCTCGGTGTCGCGCCAGGCGGCCAGCACGCCCAGGCGCCGGGTGGTCTCGCCGGCCCGCAGCGCGGCGCGGGTGTGCACGTCGAGGCAGTACGCGCAGCCGTTGAGCTGGGACACCCGGAGGTTGACCAGTTCGACCAGGATACGGTCGAGGCCGGCCTCGGCCGCCGTGGTGCGCACGGCGTCGGCGGTCCTCACCAGTGCCCGGTACGCGTCGGGACTCCGCTTGTCGAGGTAGACCCGACCGGTGGTCCCGGACGCCTTGGCCTCTGCCGTCTCGCTCACCCTGCACCCCTTCGCCGGTTGCCATCCGGACGATGATCAACCATACTTGTTGAAAACGAAACTACCTTAGCACCGAGGGGCTTGACCATGGGCGACGCGGAGATCGAGATCCTCACCTCCCGGGACGTTCCGCTGGGCGGACCACGTGCCATGACCGTACGCCGCACCCTGCCGCAGCGGGCCCGCACCCTCATCGGCGCCTGGTGCTTCGCCGACCACTACGGCCCCGACCGGGTCGCCGAGTCCGGCGGCATGGACGTCGCCCCGCACCCGCACACCGGCCTGCAGACCGTCAGTTGGCTCTTCGCCGGGGAGATCGAGCACCGCGACAGCCTGGGCACCCACGCCTTCGTACGCCCCGGCGAGATCAACCTCATGACCGGCGGGCACGGCATCAGCCACACCGAGGTCTCCACCCCCGGCACCACCGTGCTCCACGGCGTGCAGCTCTGGGTCGCCCTCCCCGACGCGCACCGCCACGCCCCGCGCGACTTCCAGCACCACGCCCCCGAGCCCCTCCGCCTCGACGGGGCCGAACTCCGGGTCTTCCTGGGCACGCTGGCCGGCCGGACCTCCCCGGTCCGCACCTTCACCCCGCTCCTCGGCGCCGAGGTCCTGCTCGACGCCGGAGCCACCGTCACCCTCGACGTCGACCCCGACTTCGAGCACGGCCTCCTCGTCGACGACGGCGACGTCCGCCTCGACGGCGTCCCCCTCCGCCCCGCCGACCTCGGCTACGCCACCCCCGGCCGCACCACCCTCACCCTCGCCAACGCCTCCGACCGCCCGGCCCGGACGGTCCTGCTCGGCGGCCCGCCGTTCGAGGAGGAGATCGTGATGTGGTGGAACTTCATCGGCCGCGACCACCAGGACATCGCCGAGGCGCGCGAGGCCTGGGAGCGGTCCTCCGACCGCTTCGGCACCGTCGAGGGCCACCCCGGCGACCGCCTGCCCGCCCCGGCCCTGCCCAACGCCCTCCTCACCCCGCGCAGGAACCCGCCCCGCCCCTGAGGGCCGCGGACCGAACCGCCCCCGCGCACCGTCCTTCACCCCGCACCCACTCGAAGCCCTTCCGAAAGGACCGCCATGAGCGAGCAGACCACCCCCGCCCCCGTCGTACGCCGCGTCGACGCCCGCCACCGCTACGAGATCCTCGTCGACGAGAAGCGCGCCGGCCTGACCGCGTACCGGGACCGCGACGACCGGCGGGTCTTCTTCCACACCGAGATCGACGACGCCTACGCCGGCCAGGGGCTCGCCTCGGTCCTCGTCGAGCAGGCCCTCACCGACGTCCGCGCCTCCGGCATGCGGATCGTCCCGGTCTGCCCGTACGTGGCCAAGTTCCTCAAGAAGCACGACGAGTTCGCCGACCTCACCGACCCGGTGACCCCCGAGGTCCTGACCTGGCTCGACGCGCAGCTGGGACGCTGACGCCCCCGGCTCCGCCGCACCCCCTCGGCCGCGGAGTCCGACGACACCGCGGCTCCACAGGGACCCACCCGATCGCGCTGGCCTCCGGCGGCGCCCGGCGCGTAAAGTGCGGACGGGCGCGGCGAGATCACGAGGAGTCCCTGTGACCGCGGTCAGCCTGGAACACGCCACCGTCCCCGCCGACACCGGCGAGGTGACCCTCCTGATAGCCCGTCGGGTGCAGCCCGGCCACGAAGCCGCCTTCGAACGGTGGGCGAAGGGCATCCTGGAGACCGCGGCGGCCTTCCCGGGCCACCTCGGGTACGGGCTCTTCCGCTCCTCCGGCGGCGACGCCCCCTGGTTCCTCGTCCACCGCTTCCGCGACACGGAGGCGTGCCGGACGTGGCAGGAGTCGCCGGAGCGCGCGGCCTGGTTCGCCGACTGCGACGGGCACCACCACACCGAGATCGCCCGGCGCACCCTGACCGGCATGGAGACCTGGTTCGCCGAGCCGGGCTCGACGCGCCCCGCGCCGCCCCGGTGGAAGATGGCGATCAGCGCGACCCTGGCGATCTACCCCCTCTCCGTCCTCGGCGGCCTCTTCCTCGTCCCGCACCTCACCGCGCTCCCCCTCCTGGTCAGCAGCGCGATCACGGCCTGCGTCCTCAACGTCCTCATGACGTACGCCGCCATGCCCGCCGTCAGCAGACTGCTGCGCGGCTGGCTCACCCCGTAGCCCTCCACCACCCCCGGCGTGTGCGGTGGGTCACGGTGCGCGGACACCGATCACCCCTACGATGCGTGATCAGTACACCTTTCTTCGCCTGCACGCGTGCGGGCACGCCCGAGGAGACGCACACCGTGAGCACAGGCGCAGCCGCCCGCGAGAGCTACTACGAGCGGACGGGCGAGCACCGCTACAAGCCCACGGCGCACGCGGGCGGCGCCTGGAGCACCGACGAGCAGCACTTCAGCCCGCTCGCCGGGCTCGTCGCGCACGCCGTCGACCGGCACGTGGCGGCCCGGCCCGGCGGACTGCTCCTCGGGCGGATCAGTTACGACATCCTCGGCCGCATCGCCCTCGACGAGTGCGAGATCACCGTGGAGACCGTCCGCCCCGGCCGCACCATCGAACTCCTCGAGGCGACCGTCGTCATCGGCGGGCGGGCGGCGGTCCGCGCCCGGGCCTGGCTGCTCGCGTCCCTGGACTCCTCGTCCGTGGCCGACAGCCCGTCGGCCCCGCTCCCCGCCCCCGACACGCTCCCCCGGTGGGAGATGGGCGCGGCGTGGAACGGCGGGTACGTCTCCTCGATCGACGTGCGCCGCACTCCCCCGACCCGCAGGGGCCGCGGCACCGCGTGGATCTCCTCGCCGCTGGACCTGGTCGCCGGCGAGGCGGTCAGCCCCCTCGCCTCGTACCTCGCGCTCGTGGACACCGCGAACGGCATCGCCGTCCAACAGGACCCCACGGCCTGGATGTTCCCCAACCTCGACCTCACGATCCACCTGCACCGTCAGCCCGAGGGGCCGTGGACCGGCCTCGACACCACCGTCACCTTCGGCCCCACGGGCCAGGGCCTCACCAGCAGCGTCCTCCACGACGTCCACGGCCCCGTCGGCCAGGCCGAGCAGATCCTCACCGTCCGACCCCAGGGATGAACTTCCGGCACCCTTCGGGCCGCCCTCACGGGCGGGCCCTCCACCGCGGTGGCCGCCCGGCCCCATGAGGGCGCCCCCGCCGCCCCGGACACGTCGCCCACGGGCGGTCAGGCCGCGCGGCACAGCTCCTCGGGGCCCGTCGGGGCCCCGACGGGCCCCGCGGGCGCGTACAGGGGACGGGGGGCGGCGGTCGAGGCCCGCGCGCGGGTGCGCGCGAAGACGACGAGTCGCAGCACGGCGAAGCGGGCGACTCCGGCGAGGGCGGAGGCGGACAGGTAGACGGCCTGCTGGAGCAGGACGCCGGGTGCGGTCACCAGCATCTGGAGGACGAGCATCGCCGCGCACGTCACCACGTACGCGGCCACCGCCGATCCGGCGGACTGCGCGTGCTGGCGCAAGGTCGCCCTGCCGCCCGCACCGAAGGTGAACCGGGCGTGCAGCTCGGTGGAGAGGAGCGTGGAGACCACCGCGACGAGCGCGTTGGCGAGCATCCAGGGAATCCAGGCGGCGAGGGCGCCGACCGCGAAGCCGGCCGCGACTCCCACCCCGCCGCCGCAGAGGGCGAAGCGCGCGAAGGCGACGAAGGTGCCGGGTGCGGCCGACTCGCGTCGACTCCTCGCTGACTCCATGACCGGCCCCCTGTACGCGATGCCCACCCCGAGAAGACGCGCCGTCCGGCCCGTGGAACCGAGGGCGCGCCACCAATGGCGCCATCATGGCGCATTAATGGCACCATGGCGAGCCATTATTGGCACCTGCGTGGCGGCACCGCCTCCGCGACCGGGAGAGCGACCCGCCGTCGGACCCGTGCGGGCGCGCGGAGGGGGCGTGAGGAAAGGGGCCCGGGGAGCCCGCAGGTCGCCTGGAGCACCCCCGACGCCGGCCCGGTCGGGCCGTCCGCCCCCGTGGGCACCTGCGCCCACCGAGCGTTTGACACGCGGTGCCCGGAGACCGAGGGGCGAAGGGAGGGACGAGGTCTCGGCGATCCACCTGGCCGACCCGAGCCGGGAGGCCTCATGAACATCACGCGGCACCTGCGCTACGGAGGACTCGACATCGAGGTGCCGGGGCGCCCCACCGCCGGCGGCCGGATCACCCGGGTGCCCGCCGCGCCGGATCCCCGCTTCACACCGCTCGCCCCCGTCGCGCTCGCGCCACCGCCACCACCCCCTCGCTCGGCGAAGACCCCACCCCCACCCTCCACTTCGGCTTCACTCCCGCCACCCTCGCCCCTCCCGCACCGCACGCCCCGCACCACCCCACCGCAACCGCAAGCGGCGATGGGCCGTCGCCGCGGCCTGTACCGCAGCCGTCCTCGCCGCCGCCGTCACCCTCGGCACCCTCCTCCCCCCGAAGCCGTCGTCCGGGGCGACGGAACCAGCGACGGGTCCGACCACGAGGGAACCTTCATCCAGCCGAACCCGGGGACGGGCGGCACGTGCCGCTACCTGGCGTACGACGTGACGCTCGACGTCGTCGACCGGAACACGGTCCGCTTGTGCCCCGAGGAGCTCGACCGGTGCGTCGCCCACCAGCGACTGGGCCAGCGCTCCGGCCAGGTCGTTTCCCGACGAGCGGTTCGAGGCGGAAGCGCGGGTCCGGAAACGGGTCCGGGTCCGGGTCCGGTTGCGGTTTCGGTTGCGGTTTCGGTTCCACCACCCGCTTTGCGCAACCAAGTGTTGCGCATGGCGCGCCGCGGTTCTACAGTTGTGATGCAACCAAAGGTTGCGAGAGGCTGGGAGAGCGGCATGGAGCACGGCAGCATCGAACGCGAGATCCACATCGACGCGAGGCCCGAGGTGGTCTACGAGGTGGTCAGCAGGCCCGAGCACCTGCGGGAGTGGTGGCCGGACGAGGCGGACCTCGACCCCGTGTCCGGCGGCACCGGGGTCATCACCTTCGGCGATCCGGCCTCGCCGGACGCGAAGGCCGTACCCCTCACCGTCGTCGAGGCGGACCCGCCCCGCCGGTTCTCCTTCCGGTGGGTGTACGACGAGACCGAGGCCGCGGCGGCGACGAACTCGCTCCTCGTGGTCTTCGAGCTGATCCCGTCGGGCACGGGCACGCTGCTGCGCTTCACCGAGACGGGCTTCCGGGAGAAGGGCTGGGAGGCCGCCGTGCTCGAACAGCAGTACCGCGAGCACGTCTCCGGATGGGACCACTTCCTGCCCCGCCTCGTCACCTACGCCGCCCGGATGGTGTCGACGCCGTGAACACCGTCATCGACGACGAGCTCTGGACCGCGGTCGGCGACCCGACCCGGCGGCGGATGCTCGACCTGCTGCTCACCGGCGGCGGCACGGCCACCACGCTGAGCGAGCACCTCCCCATCACGCGGCAGGCGGTCGCCAAGCACCTCGGCGTGCTCCACCGGGTCGGACTGGTCCAGGTCACCCCGTCCGGACGCGAGCGCCGCTACGAGGTCGACGAAGCCCAACTCGCACGCGCGGTCGCCCAGCTGACCTCCGTGGGCACCGCATGGGACGCCCGCCTGCAGCGCATCAAGCGCCTCGCCGAGGCGATCCAGCGCGGCCAGGAGGACTGAACCCCCACCACCCCGCCCCACCGCCTCCCCTCAGGCGGCGAGGAACGACGCCCCTCCGCGGGCGCCCACCCGAGAAAGAGGTAGCGAGATGTCGGACATCCTGCACAGGATCGGAGTCGAGTCGTCCCCCGGCGCCGTCTACGAGGCGCTGACCACGGTCGACGGCCTCGCGCGCTGGTGGACGGAGGACACGGACGGCGACCCCGAGGTCGGCGGAGTCATCCGCTTCCGCTTCGAGCCCGGCGGATTCGACATGAAGGTCCTCGAAGCCCGCCCCGACGAACGCGTGCTCTGGGAGGTCGTCGACGGCCCCGAGGAGTGGATCGGCACCCAGGTCCACTTCGACCTCAAGCAGGAGGACGGCTACACGATCGTGCTCTTCCGCCACGCCGGCTGGCAGCAGCCCGTGGAGTTCATGTACCACTGCAGCACCAAGTGGGCCACCTTCCTCATGAGCCTCAAGAACCTCATCGAAACCGGCAAGGGCGAGCCCGCACCGGGCGACGTGAGGATCAGCAACTGGCACTAGTGACGCTCCGCCACTTCCCCTACCGAGCCGCAGGCCGGCGTCAAGGCGACCGGCCTGCGGCTCAGGGCGACCGGGCCTGTGCCGGGGTCCGTCACGCGCCGCGGCCGACGGAGCGCGCCCAGAGGATCAGCGGGACCTGGAGCGGCAGCCGCGCGTACGCGACGGCCTTGGCGGGCGCGGGGCGGTTCCGCCAGTCGTGGGCCATCTTCACGTTGGCGGGGAACACCCCGGCGAAGAAGAGGGCTGCGGCCTGGGCGCTGCGGCGCCGGGTCGCGGGGACGGCGAGTCCGGCGGCGAGCGCGAGTTCCATCGCGCCGCTGACGGCGGTCCAGGTGCGGGGGCTGCCCGGCAGGGACTCGGGCACGATCGCGTCGAACTGCTTCGGGGCCGCGAAGTGGGCGACGCCCGCCGACGCGAGCAGGCCGGCCAGCAGCAGTGCGGAACGGGCGGAACGGGCCATGGCGGCACTCCTAGGGCGGGGCGTGCGGGGGCGTGCGGGTGTCGGATGTCCCGAAGGGCGGACCGACGGTATTACCGAACGGTAAGTATGGCGTATCGGAGCCCACCGCGGATGCCTGTTCCCCGTTTCCCCGGACGGCCGGGACGGCCGGCGGTGCCGCTGGGGCGTCGCCGGCCGTCCGAGAGGTCCGTCAGTGTGGGAGGCCGACGGCGCGTTCGCCGCTGCGGCGCTGCTGGATGACGACGGCGATGACGAGGAGGGCGCCCTGGGCGACGTTCTGCCAGAAGGTGTTGATGCCCTGGACCGTCAGGCCGTTCTCCAGGCAGCCGAGGAGGGCCACCGCGAGGAGGGTGCCGCCGATACCGCCCTTGCCGCCCTTGAGGGCGGCGCCGCCGAGGGCGGCGGCGGTGATGGCCTTGAGTTCGAGGCCCTCGCTGCCGGAGACGGGCTGGCCGGAGCCGGTGCGGGCGGTGAGGAGGATGCCGGCGACGGCGGCGACGGCGCCGATGAGGGTGTAGACGCAGATCAGGTACTTGTTGATGCTGATGCCCGCGAGGCGGGCGGCCGTGTCGTTGCCGCCGATCGCGTAGAGGTTGCGGCCGATGTCCGTGTACTTGAGGAGCAGGTGCACGGTGACGGCGACGACGACGAGGATCCAGACCATCACGGGCAGGCCGGCGATCTTGCCGCGGCCGAGGAAGACGAACAGGTCGTCGTTGAGGACGTAGCCCTGGGCGCGCCCGTCGGAGAGGAGCTGGGCGAGGCCCTTGTAGGCGGCGAGGCCGGCGAGCGTGGCGATGGTGGGGTTGACCCGCCCGTAGACGATGACGACGCCGTTCAGCGCACCGACGAGGAGGCCGACGCCTACGGCGGCGGCCATGCCGAGGACGGCGCCCGAGCCGGTGGTGGTGAACACCATGGCGCTGACCACGGACGCCACGCCGACCTGGGACCCTACGGAGATGTCGAGGCCGCCGCAGATGATGACGACGGTCTGGACGATGGCGAGCAGGCCCGTGATGGTCGCCGCCTCGGCGATCACCTGCATGTTGGACAGGCTCAGGTAGTTGTCGTTGAGGACGCCGAACAGGACGAGGACGACGAGGAGCGCTCCGACGAGGCTGATGTTCTGGCCGCCGATGCCGGCCAGGAACGCGGGGCGCCGCGAGGCGCGGCCGTCGTCGCCGGAGCCCTTGACGGTCGGTGCGGGGGTGCTGGTGAGGGTCATGACGAGGCTCCAGGGGCGGCGCCGACGATGTCGTCGGCCATGGCGAGTTCGAGGATGGCTTCTTCGGTGGCTTCGCTGCGGTCGAGTTCGCCGGTGATCCGGCCGCCCTGCATGACGACCACCCGGTCGGCGAGGCCGAGGAGTTCGGGGAGTTCGGAGGAGATGACGAGCACGGCGACCCCCTCGGCGGCCAGGTCGGCGATGATCTGGTAGATCTCCGCCTTCGCGCCGACGTCGATGCCCCGCGTCGGCTCGTCGAGGATCAGCACCTTCGGCTTGCGGGCGAGCCACCGGGCGAGCACGACCTTCTGCTGGTTGCCGCCGGACAGCTTGCGCACCTCGTGGTCGATCGACGGGGTGCGCACCCGGAGCCGGTCGGAGAACTCCTGGGCGAGCCGGCGCTCCGCCGCGCGCCGCACGAAACGGAAGCGCCGCAGCCGGTCCAGGACGACCAGCGAGGCGTTCTCCTTGATGCTCTGCTGGAGGAACAGCGCCTGCGCCTTGCGCTCCTCGGGCGCGAGCCCGAGCCCGGCGCGGATCACGTCGCCGGGCCGCCCGCCGCGCAGCCGTACGCCGTCCAGCGTGGCCGTACCGGCGCGGATCGGCAGGTCGCCCGCGAGGGCGAGGGCGAGCTCCGAGCGTCCGGCACCGATCAGGCCCGCCAGGCCGACGACCTCGCCGGCGTGCACCCGCAGGGAGATGTCGGTGACGTCGTCGGTGGTGAGGTTCCGGACGTCGAGGACCAGCCGGTCCGTGGCGACCCGCTGCCGTACGAACATGGCGGAGAGGTCGCGGCCCACCATCAGCCGGACGAGCTCGCCCTCGTCGGTGGTGCGGGCGTCCTGCACGCCGACGAGGGTGCCGTCGCGCAGCACCGCGATGCGGTCGGCGAGCTGGAAGATCTCCTGCATGCGGTGCGAGACGTAGACGATCGCGATGCCCTCGTCGCGCAGCCGCCGGATCAGCGCGAACAGCGCGTCGACCTCGTGCTCGGACAGGGAGGAGGTGGGCTCGTCGAACGCGATCAGACGGGCGGTGGTGCCGCCGGTCAGCGCCCGCATGATCTCCACCAACTGCCGCTGGGCAGGCGTGAGCTGGGAGCCGAGCAGGTCCGGGTCGAGGACGTGGGAGAAGCCGAGGCGCTCCAGGTCGGCCCTGATGCGCCGGTCGAGCTCGGCCCGGTCGAGCAGCCGCCCGCGCTTGCGGGGCAGGGCTCCCGCGTAGACGTTCTCCGCGACGGAGATGTGCGGGACGATCTCGGGTTCCTGCGGGATGATCCGGATGCCGGCGGCCCGGGCGCGGGCCGGGGAGTCGAGCGTGACGGGTGCCCCGTCCACGACCACGTGCCCCTCGGTGGGCTGGTGGTCGCCGGTGAGGATCTTGAGCAGGGTGGACTTCCCCGCACCGTTCTCCCCCATGAGGGCGGTGACCTGCCCGGCCGGGAAGTCGAGCGTGACGCCGCCGATCGCCCGTACCTCGCCGAAGCGCTTGATGATGCCCGACACCCCGACGGACGGGGGGCGGGAGCCCGCGGAAGGCGGGCCGTCGGGGGATCCCGGAGCGGAGTCCGGGTGAGGGGATCGGGTCATGTCTCGGTTCACCTCGAAGGCAGGGTGCGGAGCGCGAAGTGCGGGGCCGGTCGGGGGTGGGGACCCGACGCGCCGGACAGCGGGGGGATGGTCGGGCGCGCCGGGAGTGGGTGTGGGGGGAACCTCGCGCCTCGGGGGGCGGAGGGTTCGGGGGCCTGGCCCGCGCACCGGGGAGAAGGCGGGGGGTACGTGGGAGGAGGGGCCTGGGCCGGCGCGTCGGGTCCGGGGGTGGGGGGAAGGGAGTCCGACGCGCCGGGGCAGTGGGTCACCGGCCGGCGGCGATTCCGATGGCGGCCGCCGGCCGGGAGTACTCAGCCGCAGGTGACTCCGGCGGTCTTCCAGGAGGTGTGGTCGACCATGGTGGTGGGGGCGAAGGCCTCGGCGGGGAAGTCCTTGCCGTTCTTGAGCTTGTCGTACATGGTCTGGACGGCCAGGGCGCCGACGTCCTTGCCGTTGATGAACAGCGCGGCCTTCATGCCGCTCGCCTTGTCCGACTGCCATTCCTTGCAGGCCAGGTAGGCACCGAGGCCGACACCGACGACGTTCTCGGGCTTGACGCCGGCGTTGGCGAGCGCCGTGACGCCGCCCATCACGTTCTCGTCGTTGCAGCCCCAGATCACCCAGTTCTTGACACCGGCGTTGGCGGTGACCGTGGCGGCGATCTTGTCCTGCGCGCCGGTGGGCGTGTTGTCGGTGGGGACGTCGATGGTCTTCACACCGGGGACGGCCGCGTCGAAGGCCTTCTTGGCGGCCGCCACGCGGTCGCCGCAGACGGTCACGTCCTGCTTCCAGGCCGAGACGACCCGGGTGTCGGCGGCGGTCCAGCCCGCCTTGGCGAACTCGGCGGCGGCGCGCTTGCCGACCTCCTCGCCCATCTGGGCTCCGCTGAACCCGATCCGCGGCACCAGGTCGGCCTTGCCGCAGGCGGCCGGGTCCGGGCCGGTGGTGCAGATCTGGTCGTCGGAGGTCAGGAGGGCGACCTTGCCGTCCTTCGCGGTCTGGACGACCTGCGGGCCGACGGCCGGGTCGGGAACGACGATGATGACGCCGTTCGTCTTCTGGGCGATCGCCGACTGCACTTCGCTGACGGTCTTGTTGGCGTCGTTGCCCAGGTTCACGACCTTGAGGTCGATGCCGAGCTCTTCGGCCTTCGCCTTCGCGCCGGCGGCCTCGCCGATGAAGTACTCCTGGTCGCCCTGCTTCTGGAGGTACGTGATCGAGATCTTCCCGTCGACCTTGGCGACCTGGTCGTCGCCGCCGGTCGCGGCCTTCCCGGACGAACAGGCGGCCGAGGTCAGGCCGAGGGAGACGACGAGTGCGGTGGCGGCGGCCACACGACGGGGTGCGGAACGGAACATCGGGGGCTCCTTAGTGCGGGCGACGACCGCCGCGTCCGGCGTGCGGGTCGTGCGGGTCGAGCGGGGCGGAGGAGGGGCGGGCCGCGGGGTGCTGGGCACCTCGCCCGGGCATCACAATCCCTCGAAATCAAACAGATTCAAACGCGCAACACCATGACACCGCCTCGTCGTCCACACCGTCAAGTCCCGCGACAAGTTGAGATACGTCCGTAATCAGAGCTGCTCAGAGCCGTAACTGACGTACGACAGAAGACACTTGAAAAGTGTCGTGGGCATGTCACATCTACAGGGGAAATCACACAGAAAAGAACGCACGATGGCTTCGGCCGCCCCTCGCGAGGAGAGGCAGCCGAAGCCACGGAGTCGCTACTTGTTGACGGTGAAGCCCTGGCTGTTGCCGTACTTCACGCTGGCGTCCTGCCAGGCCTTGAGGCCGGCGTCGAGCTTGGTGGGGGTGACGTAGGCCTTGCCGACGGTGTCGTTGAAGATGGAGTTGGCGTA